>CAZYVY010000001.1:0-107816 GCA_964651555.1 uncultured Lachnospiraceae bacterium
CCAGATGCTTCAAAGTATAAACCTTTATGTGAGATATTAGGGATTACGGTTAATGAGTTGTTTTCGGGGGAAAGGTTAAGTTCTGAAACTGAAAATGAAGCGAAGGATTACTTAGTGGATTTGTTGGCTAGTAGAATATATGATGTAGATTGTGGTGTGAGTTATGAAGACTTCAAGAACGCTTTGCGCAGGATGTCAGAAACAACAGTAATGTTATCCAAATTCAAAAGTAAAGAGGATGCGGTTGAGTATTTGGTAAAGGAAACGGGACTTTCATTCGAAGAATGCTCTAATGCATATGATTTTTACTTTAACTTATATAAGATTAAGCACTTGTAACTTTCAGTTTTTCAGTTCGACCAATTCAATTTGTCGAATTGTTTTAGTAAAAACACAAGAAAAAGAGCAATGGCTTTTTTGTAGGAGAGCGTGATATGACGGGAATTAACAAGAAGTAAATTGCGCCAGATAATGAAGCGCTTGGTAAAAATGATGCCAATTCCGATGAATATTCGTTGGTTTTTATTTATATGAGTCAACGATAAATAAAGTTAACAAACAACAATAGACATCCATCCCTCTTTTAGATTATAATAATATTACTATAATCTAAAGAGGGGTTTTTACATGAAACAACTTTTAATCATTCCCAATCGAAGCCATATAGAAGAATGCTTAAAAGCTGCCAGGGAATATAACCTTGGTTTTGAATATAATGATTTTTTTATGCCGGACATTTTGGATGATGAGTGTAAAATAAAAGAAATCATAGCAGAATATCAGAAGCTTGATTTGCCGGAATTTACTACTCTTCATGGTGCTTTTTTAGATGTGACGCCATTCAGCCGGGATAAAAGGATTCGTGAGATTTCAAACCTGCGTATTGAGCAGAGTATTGATGTTGCACGTCGTCTTGGAGCTAAGAGCGTAATTTTTCATACTAATTATAATCCGTTTTTAAATGCGGAAAGTTATATTGAATCATGGCTGGAAACGAATATTGCCTATTGGGGGGGCATTTTGGAGAAATATCCGGACATCAATATTTATTTGGAGAATATGTTTGATGCCACCCCTGACTTAATGGTAAAAATGTCTGAAAATCTCTGCCGCTATAAGAACTATGGTGTGTGCCTCGATTATGCCCATGCGTCTTTATCTAATGAAGCCCCGGAAATCTGGGCAGAAAGATTAAGCAAGTTCATTAAGCACGTGCATATTAACGATAATGATTTGGTTAGTGATCTGCATCTTGCATGGGGGGATGGTAAAATTAATCGTACATCTTTCTACGAGTGCTATGAGAAATATATGAAGAATGCTACTGTTCTTATTGAAACCACGTCGCTGGAGAATAAGTTACAGTCTTTGAAAATATTAAAAAAAGAAAATTTTATATAAAGATTAAACAGTAAAAAACTGCCCTTCGAAGGGCAGTTTTTAGTTTGTCAGATTATTTTAACACTAATTCATTCCATCTGATGGTAGAAACAAAGCCAATATAAGTTTTACCGGTGTTTAATGTGATTTCGTTACCTTCAGAATCGTAGTACTTGGTGGGTGAAGTATCTGCACCTTTTTCCCAAGTGATAGGAATGGCTTTACCTGCGGTAATGAAATAGCCGTTGCCGCTTTCATTAATTAAGTTAAACTGCATATAGCCGTTTGCATCAAATACGTTCAATTCTGCACACTGTATAATAATATTGGTGAAGGCAAGCTGCTTGTTATCGTTTTCGGGATCGATATGAGCCTGTCCGTATTCTGAGTACAAGTAGGTGTTACTTTCTTCATCGTATTCCAATTCAGAATCGTTGTGCGGGTAAGGAAGATCAACCAATGTACAGTCAATGGAATTATATACTTCACCTAAATCAACAGGGTCCGTCTTGGTGGCAAATTGCCAATGAGGGCCTTCGTAATATTGGGTATATTCACTGGAATAGCCATTGGCATCCAAACGGGCTTGAATTTCACCGGTAGTTACATACTCGGTAAACTCACGGGCTTTACCGTTATCAATACGGGCAAAACCACCGCTTAAGTTGTCTACCCAGGGATTCTGCAGGAAGGGGTCGATATAAAAAGGACCGCCGTCGTGGATTAAAACTGCATCATATTCCGGGGCAATCATGAAGTTGGTAGGGCGTACGCTTCGGATGCTACCGAATTGTGTAATACTGCCCCAGTCTTTTACGATTGCCATAAAACGTGTAACTTCATCATTTGCGGTACTGTTCATGATTTCGTATACAATATCGGCCTGTGTTAAACCATAGTGATCCAAAGCGGTTTTTTCGTTATCGACCATAATTGCAACCGGGCGCTGGTTCTGTAACGAAATGTCAATCCATTCATTGGTCAATTCGCTTCGGTATGAATTTTCAGGAATTTCTTCTTCAATAACCACTTCTTCATCGGACTCGGTAGATTCTTCTGATACCGAAGATTCAGACTGGTTGATTTCACTGGATGTAGCTTCTTCTGTCTTTCCGCAACCGCCCAGCAGGCTGCTGATAAGCAGGGTGGAAAGAAGAATTGCAAATATTTTTTTCTTCATGTAAAATGCCCTTTCTTTTTTATTTTTATAAAAAATAAACTCCTTTATAGTTTACTACACCAAGGATAGGTATGCAAGAAGTAAAAAATGTAAATAGAATCTCTTTTAAGGAATTTCTCTTGTTACGTTAAGGCTATTAATCCAATGGTTTGCGGTAACAAAACGTCCCTGTTCCGTGTGGTGGAAACTGTCAACATAATAGTCTGTGTAGTTGGTTTCATCCAGTTGGATTAAGGCGGGCATGTTAATCAGCTCCGCATCGGTTTCCCGGGCTACTGTTTCGATAACGGTAATATAATCATCGAAACGGTATCCGCTTTCGTTTGTGATAGAATCCCCACCTGCATAATAGGTGCAAAGCTGGGGTGCCGCCAGAAGAATCGTGGCATTGGGATAAGCTTCTTTTAAATCCGTTATTCCGGTGTAAAGTGCTCCTTTGAACGTGGTAATATCCTGTAAATCGGAAGCGTCCGGATCCACATCCCACATAAAATCGTTAAATCCGTAATGAATGATAAAACAAATGTCAGAAGAATCCGAAGGGATTTCTTTGTAGGGAAATTCTGTTCCGTCCTGAGTTTGTCCGATGGTGCCGGCCAGGAATTCTTCGGTTCTGGTAATAAAAGAAGGATAAATATCTTCTTCGTTATCCTGCCTGCTTGCATTTGTGCCGCCAATGGCAAAATTGTAGACATTGGCACCGGTCAGTCCTTGTATTACACCGGGGATGGAGTAGCTTCCGTTATGATTTCCGATAATACTGTCACCGAAAAAGACAAGATGTAAATCGGAGTAGTCAGGATATTCCATGGCACTATTTTTTTGTGAAGTTATGTGTTTACGAAGAATGTCAAAACAGGCCTGGGCATTGGTTGTATCCACTATATATTTCCAATCGCAGAAAACGTGTTTTAGAAGCTCGCAGGAAATCAATTCATTGGCGGAACCGTTTGGGGTGTAATTGTCGGGATTGGCAATGAGCCATTCTTCAGCACCGGCAAAGTGACAGACAGCATTGGGATAAGAAGAAAGCAAGGCCACTGTGGTCTGATAGGTTGCAAGCATGGTATTGGTTTTCTTGTCACTATATCCGGTCCATGTATCCAAGGAAGGATAAGGAAGCAAAATTTCAAAGGTTGTTTCAGGATGAGCCTCTAAATAGCAGAAAAGATTTTCCAACATGGATTTCTGCCAGATTTCATCATTGCGGAAGTTTTGGCAATAAGAAACATACGGGTCGAAACCGATGTAGATGTTGGAAAGCGTATTGCCGGATTGAAAAGCCTTATCCAGATACCGGGAAAGCTCGGAAAGGCTGCCGATGGTGTGGCCGGCTAATAAGGTTTGAAGTCCGCGATATGTTGTGAAATCTTCTTCATGATAATTGCTGATATCATACATGGAGAAAAAAACGCTGTTATATGTTTCTTCTTTTATTCTTGCAAAATCTGTTCTTTTATCGGCTTGAAACAGAAAAAGAGCGGCCGCAACGATAATAACGACAACGGCAACCGTGATGATAAAATATTTTTTTATGGGAGTGTGGTTCACACCCTTTTTTTTCTCGGTCATATAAACTCCTGAATGCATATTTGCATGTTTTATTTTAGCATAAAAACATTTTATCACATTTTATACGGAAAGTCACTTATGAGATAAAACTGGGAATTGTGCATGTTATAAAAAAACAAATATGCAAAATTGTATAAAATGCACAAAGTTTGTAGTGAAAAGGTAAATGAGGTGTTCACATTTATGTAAACGTATGGTACAATGTCGGGAAAATAGGGAGACTAAGCGGAAAGTGTAAGGAAATGATTGCCAAAATCAAAAAATACCTAAAAGAAAATCCCTTCATTACAGTCCTGTTGGTGGTGTTACTGATTGGCACTGCGGCGTACGGAATATATCAGATTATATATAGTACCAATAATGCCAGGCAACAGGAATCATACGAAAAGATGTGGGAGCGCTCCGTTACTGCTTTTACCATAGAAACGGATGTGCAGGATGACGCCGTCGAGAAGGTTCCGACAGTGTGGGATGAATTTCTTGCACAAGGAAACAATCAGGTAAAGTACGGCAATTATTTGAACGAAAACGTAATGGACTTTGATGTGTTATGGGAATATAACAAAGATATTATCGGATATATTGTCATTCCCGGCACTAAGATTTCATATCCTATATTACGTTCGGAAGACAACTCATATTATTTAAACCATAATATAGATGGAAGTAAAGGATATCCCGGATGTATTTATATGGAAAGCTATAATTCACCGGATTTTGATGATTCCATAACTATTTTATATGGACATAATATGCGAAATGACACTATGTTTGGTACTTTGGATGAATACCGTAAAGAAGAGTACCGGCAGGAAAATCCATATATCATTGTTTATTTGCCCGATGAGGTCTGTGTATATGAACTGGTGGTTGCCAGTAAGTATTCCGATGAACATCTTTTGGTGGATAATTTTAAACAGGAAGCGGATGATACTTATACGTTTACCGGGTTAGAGGGTGACGAAAACATGAATTTTATGGATGCTATAAATGATTATGGTGCATATGGTGCGTACATAGATTTGGATAAAGTTGAGGAGACGGATAAGTTACTTGTATTATCGACCTGTGCAAGTGATAATATGCGTTATATTATAGGAGCAAAAAGAATTCTTTAAAGATAAAAAGGAGGAGAAGAAAATGCGGACAAAGAAATTGTTTAGCATGAAAAAGTTATGTAAGGTCATGGCACTTGGACTTGCCGGCGTGCTGGTGTTGGGAAGTTTGAATGTGATGAACGTGCAGGCTGAAGGGACAATTATTTATCCCAAGTATGATCAGGAAAGCGGTAAGTATACATACAACGAGAATGATGTATTTGGTGCTGCAACCCATGTTCATTTATTTGGTCATGAGGTAACAACTTCTGCTCATACACATGGTAACATTATGGCAGAAGTTGCTAATTTGGATGAAATTGGTATGCGTGATGGTAAGGTGGCCTATCCCTCAGAGTATATTGAATACTCCTATGTTGGAGATTATGCTTCATTCCCCAGCGTTACTGTACACGATCCTGTTATCATCGGTCTTGATATGAGCTATGATAGAGCAAGCGGTGAAGCACAGGGTACTGTAACCAATAAGGATGGTTCTACCACATCTGCATTAACTTTATATGATGGAGTTTATTGGAAGAGCGGTGTAGACGCTGTAGATATTGACGGCACACTTAATCAGTTAAAAACATTAAGCAAAACCTGGGCACAGCAGGCGAATGATTCTACCGCTACGGTAGATTTAACCAGTGACCAGAACAATAGAGTGATTAATGCAGCGCAGAAAGGTCGTGAAGACGATAACGTATACATCAATATTCCTTTATCTGACTGGGAAGCTACCAGCAATTACATTCAGATTAAGGGTATTGACAGCAATGTAAATAATACAGGTTATGTTATTATTAGTATTGACCTTGCAGGACAGACTGAAGTTGATTTAAGCTGTGGTGACATGAAGGTATATGATACAGCAGGTAATGCTTATAACAACACGGAACATACTTCGGCCGTATTTGGTGGATGTCGTATTGTTTACAACCTTTACGATAGTTCAAAACCTGATTATGCATATACAGGTAAGGTTACGTTTACCGGTACCGCATTCGGTAATATTCTTGCTCCGGCAGCAGAAGTTACCATGGGTGCGTTGAATGGTAACGTAATGGCGTATAAGATTAATCACATCGGACAGGAATCTCACCGACTTGATATTTCACCTATTTTCTCTTACGCTGATGGTAGTAGTGCAGCAACTGAGAAGATTGAAAAAGATGAAATCCGTCTTCTGCTTGAATTAAAAGATGAGACTACAACTCCTTCTGAAGATGGTGTAAGCAGTGATACCACATATACATTATATGAAGATGAAGCTTGTACTACTCCGGTAGCCGGTATAACTTCTGTTACAGCGGTATGGAACGAAGAAGCCGGAAAATATCAGATTATTATCAGTAGTCAGGATGTTACGGAAAACTTAGACTGTGATGAAGACTACTTCTTAAAGAAAACAGATGTAAATGATGAATATACCGATAACAATACAAAGTATGAAGTGTATATTGATGATGAAGGAACGGTTTATTATCGTGAAATCAAGGACGGAAGTACCAGCGCAGACAGAAAGCACGAAGTGTTAACTGATGTATTGGAAAAGAAACCCGATACTTCAAACGATGAAATTGAATTAAAGGTAGAACTGAACGGTCCCGGTTCTGATGAAGTTGGAACAAACAGCGGCGTGAAGTATGATATCTACGTAGATGCAGACTGCAACAATCCTGTTGCGGAAAGTACAACAGAAGCAACTTACAATGAATCAACAGGTCTTTGGGAAGTAACCTTTGATAAAGATATCACTGATGCACTGGAAAAAGACGTTGTATACTATATTTCCATTTCTGATAACGGAAGTACATTTGTTGATAAAGAAGAAGGTTCTTTCAAGGTTAAGTTTGATGTGAACGGCGATACATATTATTGGGATGAATCAAGTTCTTCATGGACAACGGATGTGCCTACAGATCTTTTGATTAAAAATGATGATGTGGAATTAAAGGTTGAATTAGAGGGAGAAGATACCCCCGGCTCAACAAGCAATGTTACTTATGAAGTATACGAAGACGAGGATTGCACAAAGCCTGTTGCGGACACCAAGACAGAAGCAACTTATAATGAAGAAAAGGGCACTTATGAAATCGTAATCGATTCTTCTGTAACAAGTAAATTTGATAGAGATAAAGAGTACTATATCAGTATCTCTAAGAACGACAGCGATTATGTAGATAAAGAAGAGGGTACTTTTAGGGTGAAGTTTGATTCGGACGGTAACACATTGTACTTTGATGAAGAAACCGGCACATGGACGGCTGATGTACCTAAGGATATCCTGATAAAAGCGTCAGAAGAAGACAAGACAACATCAGAAAGTGATGACAAGACAACATCAGAAAGTGATGACAAGACAACATCAGAAAGTGATGACAAGACAACATCAGAAGGAGATGGTAACGACAAGACTTCGGAGAATAGTTCAGATGATCCTAATAAATCCGGAATAATAAGTGGTTCCGATTCAATATCTGAGATTGTTGAATCTTCCGAAGGGAATACCAATAATTCCGGCTCTGTAACCAAGGGCGATGCCGATAGTACAACTACCGGTGTAAGCAGCGATACAGTGAATTCTGCAAAGACAGGTGAAGTGAATACCGTCATTCTTTTCGTAGGTTTTGTTGCTGTAATTGTTGTTGCAGCAGGTGTGTATGTTTTTATCAAGAAAAAACGCGCATAATAAAGTGATTTAATTCATGCCTCTCCATCCCGTAGCGGATGGGGAGGTTTTTTGTTGTTAAAAATTCAAAAAAAGGTCTAAAGTATTTGCTAAAAACTCCGATATTTATATCAGATGAATATTCCAAGGAGGGAGGAATCTGATATGCGTATACAGTCATACATTCAGGTACAGCAATTGTATAACACGCAACAAACCAATCGGACACAGAAAACTTCACAGTCCGGCTTTTCCGACAAACTCCAGATTTCGACGTTAGGAAAGGATATCCAGACGGCGAAGCAGGCATTGGCAAATACATCTGATATCAGAGAAGAAAAAATTGCAGACATCAGAACTGCAATTCAGGACGGAACCTATGAGGTAAGCGGTGAGTCCTTTGCCGATAAGTTATTGGAAAGGTATAGTCAGACACTCGCTTAATTTCAATATGGTATGAATTAAGCGGGGTGTTTGCCTGATAAGGCAAGCACCTTTTGTATTAAGAAGGAGAGGTATTTGGCGTGGCAAGTTTGATGGAGAATCTAATCAGCGTATTGAATAAACAGTATGTGGAGTATGAGAAACTTTTAGAACTGTCATGCAGGAAGACTACGATAATCGTAGAAGGAAATCTCGAACAACTGCAGCAAATCACGGATGAAGAGCAGCATATTGTCGGCATAGTAAATCATTATGAAGCTGAGCGAAGCGAGGTAATGAAGGATATTGCCAACGTAATCAACAAGGATGTTGAAACATTGAAACTTATGGACATGGTCAGAATGCTGGAAGGAAGAACTCAGGAACAGCAACAGCTCAAAGAAATCCACGACAAATTAAAAGACGTGGCTTTGCGTATGAAACGCGTGAACGAGCAAAATAAAGAGCTTCTTGAGAATTCCCTTGAAATGATAGCATTTGACATGAATTTGATACAGTCAATGCGCAAAGCACCTGAAACGGCCAATTACAACCGGGGAGCATATAATACCGGTACTACCATGGGTACGTTTAGAGGCAGCTTTGACACAAAGCAGTAAAATTTCTTGTTGAATGGAGGCGGTAAGTTATGCCGTTAATGGGTAGCTTATATGTAGGAACATCCGGACTGCAGACCAGTCAGAATGCTCTGAATACAACCGGTCACAATATTACGAATGCCGATACTGTAGGTTATGTAAGACAGCAGGCTATGCTTGGTGACCGTTCATACAACACCATATCTATCGACGCCACATCCATTGCCAACAAGCAATTGGGTCTCGGCGTTAGTTATTCCCAAATCAGACAGGTTAGAGATGTTTTTTTGGATCAGACATATCGTGAAGAGAATGGACGTCTGAGCATGTATTCGACTTTTTATAGTGCTACGGAAGAAATAGAAACTTTGCTCGGCGAACTGGATGGAGCATCTTTCCAAAATTCCATTTCGGATTTGTGGACCGCAGTGCAGGAGCTTGCAAAAGATCCGGGAAGCTCTGTTACACAAGGTCTGTTAATGCAGAGAGCATACACCTTTATGACGGATGCGCAGGCGGTTTATGACGGCCTTTGCTCGTATCAGGACAATATTAATCGTGATATCAAAAGCATGGTAGAAACGATTAATGAATACGGTGCCAAAATTAAAGATTTAAATGAACAGATTATCAAGATTGAATGCGCCGGCGTTGAAAAGGCCAATGATTTAAAAGATGCCAGAAACCAGCTGCTTGATGAACTCAGTGGCATGGCAAATATAGATTATTATGAAGATAACATGGGAAATGTCCTTGTAAAAATAGAAGGACACATGTTTGTAACACCTGACAGGGTAAATGAAATCGGACTGCAGGTGGATGAAACTACTACATTTTATGATGTGTTCTGGAAAGATGACGCGAAGTTTTATGTGAATGAAGTGGGAGATACCATTTATTATCCAAAAACTGCTCCCGTTTTTGATTTGACACAGGAATTATCGCCGGTTCTTGATACCGACATCGGGGAATTGAAAGCGTTGTTGATTACAAGAGGCGATCATCGGGCGAATTTTACCGATATGGAACCTACATATAATGAAAATGGTGAAATCATTGCAACGGATAAAGAAAATTATGCACAGATTTCTAATTCCATTATTATGACCGTTCAGGCTGAGTTTGACAAACTGGTGCATGCGGTGGTGACTTCCGTTAACGGTGCACTGGAGCAGGCGTTCCAAAACGGTGATGGTAATTATATGTCAGACGGTAACGGTAACGCACTTCAGATTTTCCAAAGAAGTACGGCAGACCCCGGCGAAGCGGAAGATATTTCCAATGATGAAACCTTGTTTACTACAGCAAACCTGATTATTAATCAGGAGTTAATGCAGACACCGGGTAAACTTGGATTTAAGAGAGCCGATGGCAGTATTGATTACGAAACGGCAGAATTGTTAAAAAAAGCATTTGAGGATGCAGAGTATACATTGAATCCGGAAACAACCAACGGATTAAAGATATCTGATTTTTATTCAAATCTTGTTGCTCATGTTGCAAACGACGGTGCGGTTTATAAGAGTATCCGCGACAACGAACAGATTACCGTGGACTCTACAGAGAGTGCAAGGCAGCAGATAATCGGTGTGTCAACGGATGAAGAATTATCCAATATGATTCGTTTCCAAAATGCGTATAACGCATCCAGCCGTTATATCAATGTGGTTAGTGAAATGTTGGAGCATATTCTTACTACACTGGGACAATAAAAGAGATTTTTGCAACCCGGGAAAAGTAAAAATAAGTAAGGAGGGAGAAGCATGGCCTCACAGTTTTATGGATTAAATATTGCTTACACAGGTTTGCTGGCATCCAATGCAGCATTAAATACAACAGCAAATAATATTTCTAACATCGAAACAAAGGGTTACAGCAAACAGGTGGTAAACCAGTCTGCGGCAGACGCTCTCAGAACTTATACTACTTATGGCTGTTCAGGTTCCGGTGTCAGCGTAAATTCTATTGAACGGCTCAGAGATGAATTTTATGATGTGAAATATTGGGGGAACAACCAGATTAGGGGAGAGTACTCCAAGAAATATTATTATACCGGTCAGATTGAACAGTATTTTCTGGATGATGATAGTGTAAAAGGCTTTAAAACCATCTTTGACGAGATGTACAATTCCATGCAGGAATTGATGAAAAACGCGGGTGATACTACCGTTAAAACCCAGTTCATCGGATATGCCAATAATCTTACTACATATTTTAATGAAATGGCATCCAATCTTTCTAAAATTCAGGAAGATATTAATTCGGAAATCAAAGTAAAAGTAGACGAACTGAACTCTCTTGCAGAGGAGATTGCGTCTTTGAATAAGCAGATCAATGTAATTGAGTTAACCGGTGTAACAGCGAATGAATTGCGTGACCAGCGAACTGTGCTGATTGACCAGTTATCTGCAATTGTAGATGTTGAAGTGACTGAGACTCCGATTTACGACAGCAATAATCCGGAACATTTTACCGGCGCTTACAGATATATGGTTACTATAGCTGCCGGTCAGACTCTGGTAGACGGAAGCGAATACAATGGCTTGAAATGCGTAGCAAAAGAAACGGACGATAAGGCATATCAGTCGGATGTACAGGGTCTGTATGATATATACTGGAGCAATGGAGCACCTTTTGGCATGTATAATGCAGCTATGGGCGGTGAACTTGCCGGACTGATTCAGATGAGAGACGGTAATAATGGAGAATATTTCCATGGAGAGTTTACCAACCTTCGTAAAGATGCAGAAGGAAACGCTTTGGTGACGATTAAGGTGACGGCTGATTATCTTCTGGATATGTCTAAATGTACCCTGGCAGATTCGGGAACCATTAATATCGGCAATACACTTTATAAATACAGCGCATGGTCTTTTGATTCAAATACAGGCTCGTATACGTTTACCATTGATAAAGATGATAATGATATGGAAGTCTCTTATTCAAAGTTACATTCGGATGTGGAGATTAACCAGGCAGTTAACTATAAGGGTATTCCTTATTACATGGAACAGTTAAATGAGTGGGTAAGATTATTTGCCGAAGCATTTAATGATATATTGACACAGGAAGGCAGTGTAGATGCCTACGGTGAAGCCGCACAGAATTTATTTACCGGTAATTTGGCAAATGCAAAACAGTTATCATTCCGGCATGAAGATTCCGCAGACGGAATCATCACATCAAGCAGTGACTGTTACAGAATGCTGACGGCGGCTAATTTTACAATCAGTGATGAGTTATTAAAGAACGCTGACCGTCTGGCTACCCATACAGATGCTTCTGCAGGCCAGGATAAATATGATGTTTTGGAAGAATTATATTCGATGAAATCCGATACAGATGTCATGATATTCCGCGGCGGAACCGCTGAAGAACTTCTGGAATGGATTATGGGTGACGTAGCGTTAAATGCTGAAAGAGCGGAAACTTTTTACAATAATGCAGACGTTATGGCAACGAAAGTGGATAATCAGAGAACTTCCATTTCCGGTGTTGATAATGACGAAGAAGCGGTGAGCCTTGTAAAATATCAGAATGCTTACAATCTTTCTTCCAAAATGATTCAGGTATTAACTGAAATTTATGACCGTTTGATTCTTGAAACCGGTGTTTAATATAAAGTAAGGAGGGCTGTTATGAGAATTACAAACAAAATCATGCAGAATAACACCCTGTATAACATTAATCAGAATAAAATTTTGCAGGATAAACTGAATACTCAGATTACAACGCAGAAAAAGGTTACCAAACCTTCGGATGACCCTGTTGTTGCAATCCGTTCGCTTCGATTAAGAAGTAATCTTAGCCAGGTCAGCCAGTATAATGAGAAAAACATTCCTGATGCGGAACAGTGGCTGGAATTGACAGAAACTGCTGTAGAAACAACGGTTGATATTATCAGCAGTATGATTGAGCAGTTCCAAAAAGGCTCAAAAAGTAATCTTCAGACCTCTGACTGTCAGGTAATCATGGAGAGTCTGAAACAGTTGCGTGATGAAGTGTACGCCACAGGAGACTCCGATTTTGCGGGAAGAACTATTTTTACCGGTTACAGAACCGATACAAAGTTGTCTTTCACCAGTTCGGCAACCCAGACATATACCATTAATGAGCAGTTAACCAATACAGATATTGATACGATCACCTATGTAGACTATGGTGAGCTGACTACATTGAATGAGACGAATTATGATGATGCAGCCATGACAACGGAACAGGATGTAGATACTTACGAAGTGCATCGCATCCGTCTGGCATATGAAGATTTGGATGACGGTATGGTGCCTACAATCAGTCAGGCAATTGGATATGATGTGGACGGTAATACCATATATGCAAGTCTGGGCGATGTAACTACTATGTCGGCAACAGGTACGGTGGATCCTTACAGAGTGGTATCGGACCCTGAATATGAAAATTATGATGCGGATGCAATTATTTTTGTACCCGAAACCGGAGAGCTATTGCTGGGAGATACGGCGTATACAGCATTGCTGGCGCTGGAGCCTGAGCAGGAAGTGAAGATTACCTATCAGAAGAGTGAATGGGCAGACGGTGATTTGAGACCGGAACATTATTTTGCTTGTTCTTCTGAAGGTATTGATTATAATTCTGAGTATTTGACCAAGGTAGGAAATACCCAGAAACAGGTGATTGAATATGATGTAGGATTTAATCAGCAGATTCAGGTAAATACCACTGCGGATGAGGTTTATTTCCATGGTGTGGGAAGAGCGGTGGATGAAATGCTTGCCCTCTTGGATGAAATGGAAAAGATTGACAATACAGTTGCAAAACTGGAGGCTATGGTAGGCAATGAAAGTTATGATCAGGAAGTTGTCGAGGCGAAACTTGCAGCAGCAGAAAAAGCCCAGACTTATCTTCGTGATACTATTCAGAAACGATTCGAAAGCGGTATTACAGAGATGCAGGGTTATTTGGATCAGGCAAACATGGCTTTTACTACAATTGGTAACCGTTCGCTTCGCTTGGAGCTGATTGAAAACCGCTTAGGTAACCAGCAGACAGCATTTGAAACATTAACATCAGAAAATGAAGATGCAGATATTGCGGAGCTGGCAGTACAGTTGAGCAGTGCCGAACTGACTTATGATGCGGCATTGGCGGCAACCGGAAAACTTTTGCAGACTTCATTAATGAACTATATATAAAAAACGGAGGGTGACAGGTATGGTAATAAATACAAGATTATTTGGGGAAGTAACAATTGATGACAACAAAATGATTTATTTTCCGGGTGGTATTGTGGGATTTCCTGATTTAAAGGATTTTGCATTGATTCATGATTCGGAAGAGGGAAAAGACGGTGGCATACATTGGTTGCAGTCAGTGCAGGAACCGAATTTTGCAATGCCCGTAATTGATCCTCTTCGTGTAAAAGCAGATTATAATCCCGAAGTAGATGATGAGTTGCTTGGTACAATCGGTGAAATTGTTCAGGATGAATTATTGGTTTTGGTTACCATTACGGTTCCTTCTGATTTAACCAAGATGACGGTGAATTTAATGGCACCGTTTGTAATTAACGTAGCAACAAGAAAAGCATGCCAGGTAGTTGTAGACGGTTATGAAATCAAATTCCCCATCTATGACATCCTTCAGGAAATGAAAAAGGAGGGTGAATAAGATGTTAGCATTATCAAGAAAGAAAAACGAAGCAATTGTAATTAATAATAATGTGGAAATTACCGTATTGGAAATCAAAGGTGATCAGGTGAAAATCGGTATATCTGCACCTAAGGAAGTTCCTGTGTACCGTAAAGAAGTATATGTACAGATTCAGGAAGCAAATAAGGAAGCGATGAACGTAGTTTCGGCAGAAGCATTAAACAAGTTGTTTTAAAAGGATATAGTGTTGTGGCAGTGCTCTTAAGTGGAGAAGCTTAAGAGCATTGTTTTTTGTCAAGGGTTTTTAATGATAAATTTAAATAATGCATTGCAAGAACAATGTATGTTCTGATAAAATGATACTATATATTGACTAAATGTTGAAAAAGGAAATATCCATGAAGAGAAAGCAAATTATAAAAAAATGTTTCATGATGTGTGCGATGGCGGCAGTTTGTATGCTTTTTATCTTTTCGCCTTTGGATGTTAAAGCACATGGAGAAGAAGAGTCGCCGTATGTTGTAACACTCTACAATGAAAGAAATGGTTTGCCTACCGGTGAGGCCAATGCAGTATTGCAGACCTCGGACGGTTATATCTGGATTGGCAGTTATGGCGGATTAATCCGCTATGACGGAACGGAGTTTCGTAATTACAGTGTGGAGCGGAAAATTGAATCAAGCTCTATCCGCGCCCTTTTTGAAGACAGTCAGGGACGTTTGTGGATTGGAACCAATGATGCGGGCGTTTTGGTAATGGAGAATGATGTATTCAAGAAGATTAATGTACCCGCGGACCGCTCGTTTCTCTGTGTCAGGGATTTTGCGGAGGGAGAAGACGGCACTATCTATGTGGCATCCAATTCAGGGCTTGCAAAAATAGAAGGTGAAGAGATTGTTCCTTATGGCGCGGATGAATTAAAAGGAAATACTGTGTATTCCGTGGCAGTAGATATATACGGAAGAATATGGGGGGCGGCAAACAATGGCAATTGTATCGTAATTGAAGAAGGAAAAGAACCGGTGGTACTTACCTCGGATGTTTTCTTTGATGATGCAGACGCTTATAGTCTTGATTCTACTCAGGAAGGAAGTATCGTAATCGGAAGTTCGGGTAACCGTATTGCGGTTGTTTCTTTTAAGTCTGAAGCACTGGATGATAGCGGATTCCTGATTCGTTATTACGGCACCGGTTCCGTATTGCTCCATAATGCAATCGATGTTTGTGAAAACGGTGATATTTTGGTAAGCGGAAACAATGGGCTTGCGGTTGTTTCGGAACAGTGTACCGTAAAAGAGTTCGGGGAAGCGGAAAGTGCTGTATCCGTAAATGCGGCAATAACGGATTACGAAAATGATATTTGGCTGGCATCTTCGGCTTACGGTATTATTAAGTATTCGGAAGGTTGTTTTGATACGCCTAACCATGATGCGGGATTGGATGGTATTGCAATTAATGCTGTAGCTTATCAGAGTGGTAACTGGTATTTGGGAAATGATACAGGTCTGATTCTCTGTGATGATGACTGGAACCGGATGGAAAATGAGCTTACCAACATGTTTGAAAATGTCAGAATCCGTTGTATAAAGGCAGACAGTAAAGGGAATGTGTGGGTTGCAAGTTACTCTGACTTCCCGGTTGTGTGCTATAATACTCAGGATGGAAGCATCAGGCAATTCAGCAGTAAAGACGGATTGACGGGGGATAAAGCCCGGGTTATTGAAGAACTGTCAGATGGCAGAGTGGTAGTGGGAACACAGAGCGGTATTGATATTTTTGTAAATGGTGAATTAAAAGAGTCATATGGTCATGCAGACGGTTTGGATAATCCTACCATATTGTGTATTGCAGAAGGCAAGGATGGGGAACTGGTGCTCGGCAGTGACGGCAACGGAATTTATATTATAAAAGATGGTGAAATAACCAATTATGGTTTTGATGAGGGGCTGGGAGAAGGTGTAGTACTCCGCCTGCTTCGTGATGAGGAGAATGACGGATGGTTTATCAGCGCAGGCAGTAGTTTATACTATTGGCAGGATGACAGCTTTTGGCAGATAACTAATTTTAGTAAAGATGCAGGCAGTATTTTTGAATTCTATGAAAGAGACGGTAAAATCTGGCTTCTTCAGAATAATGGTATTCTTGCCATGGATAAGGAGCAATTGTTAACCGGGTCGGAAACGGATGTAATCCGTCATGATTTGGATCATGGTTTAACCGGCTCATTAAATGCAAATACATGGAATTATGTAGCAGATGACGGCACGTTGTATATGTCTACCAGAAGTGGTATCAGTATATTTACGTTTGAAACGATCAACCATAGTCTTCCTAAGATTAATGTTAACAGTGTTGCCGTGGACGGACAGATGTATGAGCATCCGAAAACTTTATCTGTTGCCGGGGATGCGCAACGTATTACCATAGATTTTGCGGCATTGTCGTTTACGAATACCACAGAAATGCGGGTAGAGTATTGTCTGGAAGGGTTCGATAAAGAGACAACGGTTCTGGATGCAAAAAGAGGGAGTGTCAGTTACACCAACCTTCCCGGTGGAGAATATACATTTAAGGTATGGGTATACAAACCCGGGAATCCGGATGAGGTTTCAACATATATATTGCCGATTGTTAAAGAGCGACAGGTACATGAAAAACCGATATTCTGGGTGCTGATTTCTTTGGGAGCAGCGGCTGTGATTTCTTTGATTGTTTTACTGATTGTAAACATCAGGGTACGTAGAATACGTCGGCGCCAGCAGGAATATAAAAGTATTGTGGAGCAATCGTTAAAAACCTTCGCGAAGACTATCGATGCGAAGGACCGGTATACAAACGGACATTCAACGCGTGTGGCGGCTTACTCCAGAGAACTGGCAAAGCGTATGGGAATGACGGAAGGAGAACAGGAGCGTATATATTACATAGCTCTTATGCATGATATCGGTAAAATCGGTGTGCCTGACAGCATTTTGAATAAGCCGGGAAAACTTACGGATGAAGAGATGAAGGTTATTCAAAGCCACGTAAAAGTGGGTGGAGATATTTTGAAAGATTTTACGGCGTTGGAAGGAATTGCGGACGGCGCGATGTATCATCATGAAAGATTTGATGGCAAGGGATATTGCATGGGATTATCGGAGGAAGATATTCCTAAAGTGGCACGAATCATTGGCGTAGCAGATTCTTATGATGCCATGTCCAGTGACCGCTGTTATCGTAAGGCGCTGCCTGAAGAAGTCATTATTGAAGAATTGGAAAAGCACAGCGGAAGCCAGTTTGATCCGATGGTTGTACCGCATATGCTGGCTATGATTGAGGAAAATTTTGCCCCCATAAGGGAAGAAAACTAAGAAAAACAAGGGATGTAAAGTGGCATTTAAAAAAATTTGAAAAAAATAAAAAATTTTTCAAAAAAGGTATAAAGTTTTTTTGAAAGCCACCGATATATATTACATCAAGGGAGAGATACAGAAACTGATATCACTCCACGGTAACCGAAGAACCAGCCTGGGAGGTACAGAGGTTACAGAAACAAATTAATTTAACCAACCGAGTCGCAAGGATGCGGCCGGGTCAAAAACAAGGAGGTAGCACTATGGCAATGATAGTACAGCACAATTTAAGAGCAATGAACTCTAACAGAATGTTAGGAGTAAACTCAGCAACACAGTCTAAATCTACAGAGAAATTATCTTCAGGTTACAAGATTAACCGTGCAGCAGATGACGCAGCTGGTCTTTCAATTTCTGAAAAGATGAGACGTCAGATCAGAGGTCTTACACAGGCTTCTGCAAATGCACAGGATGGTATCTCTTGTGTACAGACAGCTGAAGGTGCGTTGAACGAAGTTCACGACATGTTACAGCGTATGAACGAGTTGGCAGTTAAGGCAGCTAACGGTACATTACAGTCAGAAGATATCGGATACATCCAGTCTGAAATTGATCAGCTTGCATCTGAAATCGACAGAACAGCTAATGATACCAAGTTCAACAAGATGGGACTTCTTGATGGTTCCGTTGATGAAATCAACCTTCAGGTTGGTGCAGAAGAAGGCCAGACTATTACATTGACTCTTTCTGAAATGTCAGCTTCTGAACTTGGCGTTGATTCATTAGATATCAGCGACACTTCTTCTATCTCAACAATTGATGAAGCTATTCAGAAGGTATCTAGCTTCCGTTCAGCACTTGGTGCGGTTCAGAACAGATTAGAGCACACAATCAATAACCTTAACAATGTAGTTGAAAATACTACATCAGCAGAGGCTCAGATTCGTGACACAGATATGGCTAGTGAAATGGTTAAGTTCTCCAACAATAACATCCTTACCCAGGCAGGAACTGCTATGTTGGCTCAGGCTAATCAGGCTAATCAGGGAGTACTTTCTTTATTACAGTAAAGAGTTCGCTGAAACTATCAAGAGAGTCGGTTTTACCGGCTCTCTTTCTTTTTAAAGAGAAAAATAATTAGGAGTTTTCTGGAATGGGTAAGAAGAAACAGAAGAGAATTCTACATATACTTACCAAAGAAATCAGTATCTTAGATATTCCCCGGGTATTGGATGAATTGGGTTATGATGTTTTTACTGCAAATTTAGGAATTAGAGCGACCGGTTTTCATAAGGAAGATGCGCAGAAGATAGTGGCTGCCATAGAAGAATATAAGGTGCAATGTGTTACATCTTATGACTTTTCGGAAAGTATATCTTATGCCTGCATGAAGACCGGCATTCCTTATGTTTCCTGGGTATATGATACGCCCCAGAAGGAATTGTATACTGACTATGCTTTATATCCTTGTAATTATATATTCGTTTTTGATAAAGTCCAGTGGCAGAGAATGAAAGAGATAGGCATTAAAAATGTCTATTTTATGCCGCTTGCCATTCATGGTGAAAAGATAAAATTGGAACTTCGTATGTCACCGAAAAAATACGTATGTGATGTGGCATTCGTCGGTCAGTTATATCGTGTCAGTAATACAGAAGCTGTTATTGCGGCGGCTCCTGAACAGATAAAAGGAGAAATAAATGATTGCATCAGTCAATGTTTTATGCAATGGAATGATGACATACGGATGCATGGCAGTATGTCAGAAAAGTGTGCAGTTTTTTTTGACAGCGTGGAAAAGATTCCGGTTGAACAGAGATATCCCTACATAACGAAGGAGTTTTACTATGAAGCAGCGGTTCTCAGCCGTATGATTGCACATCGCGAGCGCGTACAGGCATTAAATATGCTTGCGGAAAAGTATGATGTCAGATTTTATACCTTTGATAAAAATACAGATGAGTTAAACCATAAGGTTAAGGTGTGTCCGGGAATTAAGCATGATGGGGGCATCTCCTGTGTTTATCGTGATGCAAAGATTAATTTAAATATTACGCTGCATTGTATTGATACCGGAGCGTGTCAGAGAATTTTTGATGTTATGGCTGCCGGTGGTTTTATGCTGAGCAATTACCAGAAAGAACTGGAAGAGCTGTTTGTACCGGGAAAAGAAATTGTAATGTATCATGATGAAGAAGAAATGCTTCAATTGGTAGAGTATTATCTTACACATGAGCAGGAACGGGAAGAAATTGCGCGGAACGGCCAGCGTAAGGTTTTGGCATATCATGATTTTCATAGCAGATTAGAAAAAATCATGGAAATTGTGGACAATGAAGAACGCGGAAGAAACGATTCCTATACAGGATTTCAAAAAAAAGAATTAATCAGAATGACTGATGCCGGGTTGCAGGCAGGTACACCGGAGGCTCTTGGTGAATTATATGAATGTTTTCATAATCCCATCTATTCTTTGACCATTGAGACTAATAGTTCATTGGGCTGTATAAAAGAGATGCTTTATATATGGAATCAGGAAAAAGCCATAGGCGAATCTGTCTTGTTCCGTCAAATCCATAATTTTGATGAAGCTGAAAAAATGTATTTGCGTACAAAGCATATTATGTGGCGTATAGAAAACGACTGTGAATACGGTGCATGTCAGGCCGGCGTGGAAGAGTTGGTGGAAAAAGACATTACCTGTGCTTTTATGGCATGGCAGATTAAGGCAAATCTTTTGGAGAGGAAAGCTGTATATCTGAAGTTAAGTGAATATTTATGGAATATTAATCAGGCAAAAGGAATTCAAATGCTTACCTATGGATTATTTGATTATCCAAACGATGCAGATTTACTGATGTATCAGGCAAACTTTCTGTTGGAAGCACAATGCTTTATGGAGGCGCTGAATACATTGATGCGTATTCCCGAACCGGATGAAGAGATTTATGAATTGATTCAGGAATTAAAAGCGGCATTGGGTGTGTCTTAGGAGTCGTAATATGAATGATAAGAAAATCAGTTTTATAATATGTACAAATAGTGAGTTTTATATGAAGGAGTGCCGCTTTTATCTGGAGGAACTGGAAGTGCCGGAAGGATATGAAATGGATATCATCGAGATAAAAGGAGCCTCATCCATGACGTCCGGATGCAATACCGGAATGGGTCAATCGGATGCAAAATACAAGGTTTATCTTCATCAGGATGTATTTATCCGGAATCGTAATTTTATCAGCGATATTCTTCGCATTTTCACGGAAGATGAAAAGATTGGGCTGATTGGTCTGGTGGGAACGCCTTATATGAACCGAAACGGTACCATGTGGCAGGGAATCCGGTATGGCGGATTTTATAAATTGAAAGAGTATGTGGATAAAAAAATTATCCGAAGATTTTTTCCGATTGTAGAAGGCTACTTGGAAGTAGAAGCGGTTGATGGCTTGTTGATGGCAACGCAGTATGACATTCCTTGGAGAGAGGACAGGTTTAAAAAGTGGGACTTTTATGATGTATCCCAGTGTTTTTCCTTTTTAGATGCGGGCTATAAGGTTGTAGTGCCCGGACAGGCGACGGACTGGTATTTTCATGATTGCGGTTCCTTAAATCTTACCAATTATGACGAGGAGAGATATGTTTTTCTTAAGGAATATGAGCATAGAATGAAAGAACGTCAAAATGAGAATTGGGAAGAATATCTTGGCAAGGTTCGTTGTGCGGTACAGAACGGTTTTCACGGACCGGAAGAAGAGAAAAAGCGTCTGTTGGCTTATATTGATACTGTAGGCAAGGAGTAAGTGCCAATGAACATTTACCTCTTAGAGTGGAAAAGTTTCGGAAACGAAGATATCAGGGAAATTATGACAGAAATGGGACACAAGGTAGTGAGTGTTCCTTTTTCTGATACCAAAATAAAAGCGGATGAGATAGAAAAACTGTTTATACAGAAGAATGCTGATAAATATTGTGATTTTGTTTTTTCTTTTAATTATTTCCCGGAGGTATCATTGTGTTGTCAAAAACTGGGGTTAAAATATGTGTCCTGGGTGTATGACAGTCCTCATATTTCTGTTTATTCTTATACCGTCATTCAGCCTTGCAATTATGTGTTTTTGTTTGATTTTGCATTATATGATGAATTGTATTCGGCGGGGATACATACAGTATATTACCTGCCGTTGGCAGTCAATGAGAAGCGTTTGCAAAGGATGAAATTAGAAACGGGGAGACCGAAGTATTGTCATGATATTGCGTTTGTTGGATCCTTGTATTCGGAGCAAAAACACCGGTTATATGATAAATTTGCGGATATCAACCCGTATGCCAAAGGATATCTGGATGGTATTATTGATGCACAAAAGAAACTATACGGAAGATACATTTTAAAAGAAATGTTGTCGCCGGATATTGTGGAAGAAATGCAGAAAGCATATCCTACAGATCCGAATGCTGCTACTGTTTTATCCGCGGAAGATATTTATGCGGATTATGTACTTGCAAGACAGGTTACTGCCTTGGAACGGAAAGAGATATTGACGTTACTGGGACAAAAACGGTGTGTGGATTTGTATACCTATGAAAGCGACATTAGGATTCCCGGCGTGGTAAATCACGGAAAGATTGATTATTATGATGATATGCCGTATGTTTTTGGCAACAGTAAAATTAATTTGAATATTACCCTTCGAAGCATAAAAAGCGGAATCCCTCTGCGGGCATTGGATATTATGGGAAGCGGAGGATTTCTGCTATCCAATTACCAGATGGAATATGACGAGTATTTTGTTGCCGGAGAGGATTATGTTTTTTATGAGGATTACCGTGATTTAGAAGAAAAAACCGATTACTATCTCTCCCATGAGAAAGAGAGAGAAGAGATTGCGGCAAATGGTTGCAGGAAAGTAAGGGAAGAACATAATTACCGGAACAGAATAGAAATGATGATGGACATAGTAATGGGAGAATAAGGTGAAAATTCTTTTATACGATATGGGCGCTTTTACCCAAAATGATGTGATGTGGGCTTTGGATAAAATGGGTATTGCCTATGAGAATGTATTATATAAATTAAAAGATGTACAAGCGGATCCTTACTTTGAGAAAAGAATCAAAGAAATCTTGAAGGAGGGTTCTTTTGATGCAGTTTTCAGCGTGAATTTTTTCCCTGTGCTTGCGGAAATCTGCAACGAAACATCCATAAAATATATTGCATGGAGTTATGACAGTCCGCTCAGTGAAAAAGACTTGGAAGAAACAATAGGACTTCCCTGCAATTATGTTTTTTTGTTTGACAGGGAAGAATGTAAAAAGTGGAATCGTAAGGGGTATCAGAATGTATTTCATATGCCTCTTGCTGTGAATGTGGAGCGTTTGGATAATCTTCGGATAACGGAGGAAGAGGTAAAGAAATATAGCTGTGACGTTTCTATGGTGGGGCAGTTATATGAGTCAGTGTTGCCGGATTTGTTACAGTTTTGCCATTCCTATGACAGCGGATATATCAGTGCGTTGATTGAGACACAGTTAAAATTGTATGGTTGTTATCTGTTTGAAGAACTGATAACGGACAATATCACAAACAGAATGAACGAAGCGTATGACCGTATTCCGGGAAATCCGTTGCATTTAGAAACCGAAGCGCTTCGCGTACATATGGCGAAAGAAGTAACTAATCTGGAACGTAGTCTGCTATTGGAAGAAATGGCGGTAGGGAATAAACTTTATTTGTATTCATCCAGTAAAGGCGGATTAAGTGAAAACGTATGTTGGAAAGGTTCGGCAGGTTATTTTGATGAAATGCCCAAGGTATTTAAGCTTAGTAAAATTAATCTGAATATTTCGTTGAAATGCATTCAATCCGGAATTCCGTTAAGGGCATTGGATGTTTTGGCATCGGGGGGATTTCTCTTGTCGAATTATCAGCCGGAGCTGGCGGAATGTTTTACGGATGGCGAAGATTTGGTATTGTATTACAGCATGGAAGATGCATTACAGAAATGCGAATATTATTTAAGCCATGAGGAAGAAAGAAAAGCCATTGCAGCAAACGGAAGAGAAAAAGCAAAGGCTTTCTTCGGTTATGAAAAGAAGCTGCAGGAGATGTTTGCTACAGCAGGATTTCAGATTTAAAGTGTGTTAGGATTTCCTGTAAGATGTCAACTGTTATATCATTGAAATCGGAGGACTGAGCCGTAGAAACTGCCTTAGGGGCAGGATAATAATAGCGCATGTTGGGATATGTGAAAGGCAGGTTGTTATCCTGACCTGTTGCATCATAAAAAAGCATGGAAAGGCTTAATTTACCATTTAAATACGCAGTATATTCCGGTTTGTTTCCCCAGATGATATTACATATCTTGCAGGGAAGCATGTTTAACAGGCATTCACCGGTTAAGGTTCTCAGCTCGAAGCCTGCCAGGTCCAGAGTGATGATACAATCGGGACATTCTGCTGATAATCGGGCTGAGACAGAAGATAGATGATTTTTATCGGAAATATCCATAATACAGGCGCCGGATAACGCTGATGCAGCAGTGTTATTCAGTGCTTTTATTATTTGTTCGTGATACGGAAAATTACTTGTGTCGGACAATATAATCATCTTATTCAAAGTGGCGCTCTCCCATAGTGACATATTTAAACAGTTCTCTTGTTTGTGAACATGGTTTGTTGTATAATTGTAAACGTAAAGTTGTACATATTTTAGCATAAAAATAGCATATGTTACAAGGACTTTGACGGAAGAGGAATAATAGTAGAGGGGAAAAGAACGGTGAACGACAAGAAGATAGCTTTTATCATTTGTACAAACAATGACCGCTGGTACAATGAATGTGTACAGTATTTATCAAGGCTGGAACTGCCGGATGGTTTTGATGCGGATGTATTACAGATTGTAGATGCCGAGAGTATGGCGTCCGGATATAACGAAGGAATGCATGCATCTGATGCTAAGTATAAAATTTATCTTCACCATGATGTTTTTATTATTCGTACAGATTTTATTCTGCGTGTGATTAAATCGTTTCAGGAAAACCCGGAAGTGGGTATTATGGGTGTTATCGGAACGGATAAGATTGTACAGGATGCCTCTTATTGGGATCATTGGGATTATGGGAAAGTTTATGCCCTTGATGCCATGTTGCCCTTTAAGGTATGCGGACCCAATATCTATACGGAAGGGATTACATCTGCCAAAGCAGTAGACGGTATGATACTGATGACTCAGTATGATGTGGAATGGAGAGAAGACATTTTTACCGGCTGGGATTTTTATGATGTATCCCAGTGTTTTGAGTTTGCCAGAAAGGGATATTCTGTTGCGGTATTTCATGAAGATGAAATCAGTATTATGCATGATTGCGGATACTCAAAACTTGTAAACTATAATGACAGCAGGGAGAAATTCTGTGAGGAATATGCGGAGTTTGGTTTTGTGTTTGAAAAGCAGGAGGACGAGGATAATTCCGCAAAAGAAAAAGAAAATTCAATTATAAAATTCCTGAAAGAATTAAACTGGCTGATGAGTGTGGATATAGACGAGGCGGCTACATTGGTTGGTCAGGTATATTCTGATAAGCTTCGCAATAACACCATTGCAATTTTAAAAATCATTTTTGATATATATGCAAAAGAAAAGCAGGTAAACAGTGCATCATCTTTTGTTGTCCGAGGAAATACGTGGGAGGAATTGGTGGACAAATATACCGCGTATAAGTTCCTTATACGTCAGGTAGAGTTAGAAGTATGCCCCGAGGCTTTAGAAGAATTATATGAAGAACTGATGAGTAATCATATTTCTTTGCAGGCCATAGGGGAGATTGCGTGTCATTGTTGTTATAATGGAGCGAAGGTGATTAATAAGTTGCGGGATAAACGCGGGAATAAAATCACAGAAGACGCAGAAAGGGGCACATTAAAGGAAATGGGTAATTCTGCGAGCTCAGCAGCAGATACGTATGGTGTGTGCAATATATGTAAGAACGTTGTAAAATACCGTCCTAATAATACACATTTTCAGGCAGAACAGAGGAAACATGGTTTTGCTCATTGGAATGCTGTTTTTGAATCTATTAGTAAGAAAAAAAGAGCTTGTCCGGTATGTGCTTCAATGGACAGGGAACGTATGCTGTCGCTACTGATCGATTTGTTACAACCGGCAGATGATGAGAAGCTAAATGTATTGCAGATAGCACCTTCTTTTGCTATGGACAAGTGGCTTCGGTCCAAGGACTATATGAATTATGAGACAACAGATTTGATGATGCCGAATGTGACATTTCAAGCGGATATTCAGGATATGAATATGGTTGAGGACGGAACATATGATATTATTTTATGTTCTCATATTTTAGAGCACGTACAAGATGATAAGAAAGCGATGAAAGAGTTATATCGTGTATTAAAAGAGGATGGTGTGTGCTT
Organism: uncultured Lachnospiraceae bacterium; assembly: GCA_964651555.1. Taxonomy (GTDB): domain Bacteria; phylum Bacillota; class Clostridia; order Lachnospirales; family Lachnospiraceae; genus UBA3766. The sequence goes on from CAZYVY010000001.1 coordinate 26,316, forward strand.
GTTTTTGGTGCCCCTTGCAATTGGATTAGACAAGACGGATGAAGAGTTTGGATTGTCTGAGGAAGAAAACTGGAAACGGTTTGGGCAGGATGATCATGCCAGATTGTATGGGAAAGAGGATTTTCTGGATAGATTAACAGACACGGGATATCTTGTACATATTCTTGGAAAAGAATATTTTGGCGAAGAATGTTGGAAAGAACAGGGATTGTCAGATATTCATTTTATCTATGCGGCAACGAAAAAAGATATCGGGCTTGATGTTGAACCATATAGCAGGCAGACGTCAAAAGAGGAACTGGTAAGTGTTGTTATTCCTACATACAACAGAGCATATTGTATAGAACGTGCGATTAACAGTATATTAAATCAGACATGGAAAAACTTAGAAGTTATTATTGTTGATGATGCATCTACGGATAATACGGAGCAGGTGATACGAGGAATGTCAGATGAGCGAATCCGGTACATCAGATATGAAGAAAATCGTGGAGCTAATCATGCAAGGAACGTAGGTATCGAAAATGCAAGAGGTAATTATATTGCGTTCAATGATAGTGATGATGAGTGGCTTCCCCAAAAACTTGAGAAGCAAATGAAACAATTGCTTTTGGCAGAACGTACAGAAGGAAATGTTGGCTGTGCTTACTGTATTGTGACAAAATACGATAATGGGAAAGTGGTTGAAGTTGCCCCCAATATATCTGAGTTGGGAGAAGAGGCATTCGGTGACATTTATTACTTTATGCAATCGAATATGTTTATTTCAACCCAGACATTGTTGATGAAAAAAGAGGTCTTTGAAGATGTAGGAATGTTTAATGAGAATCTGAAACGACTTCAGGATTGGGAATTGTTGTTAAGAGTTGCCCAGAAGTATAAGTTTACCCTTGTGCAGGAAAGTCTGGTAAATGCGTATATACAAAAGGAATGTATCAGTAAAAATACGAAGGGGTGGATTGACACTGTTTTTTATGTTATTGATAAACATGATATGCTTAACAATAATATTGAGGCATACAAAAAGCTGGTCGGCATTACATTAAATATGTTGAGAAACAGTGATTTGCCTGAAAAATATGTTTCTTCTGTATTGCAAAGAATTGCAGCTGATGAGTATAGGGGAGTATGAGAAAAACTCAATGATGGTTTAGAAAAAACAAATTTTTTTACAACAGCTCTAAACTTTTTTCTACTTTATCCGATATAAAAAATAAGAAAGCGGGGAAAGTCCGCTTAGATACATGGAAACAAACAACAGATATCACATGGAGGTGATCAAAATGGCAATTGATGCATTGGGTGGTGTAGTTGCTTATCAGGCACAGCCCACAGTAAGAACCCCGGAAACAGTAACACAGTCATCGGTATCCATGGAAGGAACAGTGATTGAGAATGCACCTATGGTGGATGCAACAACTCCTGCTATAGCAGCAGTGGATGAGCAGGGAGAGAATTATCAGGCAGAGCAGCAACAGGGACAAGTGCAACAGTTAACCCCTGATAAAGTGCGTAAAGCAGTAGATGACATTAACAAGAAGGCTAGTTATTCCGAAGTACAGTTTGGCGTACACGAAGCAACAAATCGTATTACCATTAAGATTGTGGATCGTGATACCAAGAAAGTAATTCGTGAACTTCCTCCGGAGAAGACCTTGGATATGATTGCAAAGGCATGGGAACTTGCAGGTATTCTCGTGGATGAAAAGAGATAAGGAGGGGATTATAATGTCAGAGACAATGAGATTAACGGGACTCAATTCCGGTTTGGATACAGAAAGTATCATTACCGCGTTGACATCCAGATATAAAACAAAAGTAGAAGATGCTGTTAAGGAACAGACCAAATTAGGCTGGACCCAGGAAGCATGGCAGGGACTGAACTCTAAGATATACAGCTTGTACAGTAACAAGCTCTCTAACATGAGATTGTCCAGTTCGTATTCAAAATTGAAGACAACATCATCCAGCAGCGCATTAACGGTAGTTCCCGGAAGCAATGCAAACGAAGGAACACAGACTGCTAAGATTAAATCCGTTGCAAAGGCGGGATATTTAACCGGTGCAGAGATTTCTACAACAGACGGCAGTGCGGTTACCAGTAGCACTAAGCTGACTGAATTGGGCATTACCGCAGGTTCTTCCGTAGGCTTAAAAGTAGACGGAATGACCCATACCATTGAAGTAACGGAAGATATGACAATGGGAGATTTTGTAAAAAAATTGCAGAATGCCGGCGTAAATGCAAACTTTGATGAAGGTAATCAGCGTTTGTTTGTCAGTGCGAAAAAAACCGGTGCGGATAATGATTTCCTTTTTGTGGATACCGGTAGCGATACAACAAGTACTTTAAGCAAATTAGGCTTAACTGCATCGGCAGGTTCGACCCGAATCAAAGGCGAAGATGCGGTTTTGGAATTGAATGGTGCAGAGTTTAAATCGTCAAGTAATACGTTTACCATTAATGGTTCTACATATACCGTTAATGCAGTGACAGACGAAGAGATTACGATTAATACAGCTAAAGATACCAGCGGAATCTATAACATGATTAAGGATTTCTTTAAGGAATACAATGAAGTCATGACTGCTATGTGTACAGCATATAACGCAGATTCTGCCAGTGGATATGAACCGCTTACTGATGAAGAAAAAGAAGCGATGACCGAATCCCAGATTGAAGACTGGGAAACCAAAATTAAGGATTCACTGCTTCGTAAGGATTCCACATTGTCAGGTGTTATTTCTGCAATGCGTGACGTAATGACATCCGGTATTGAAATCGATGGAAAAAAATATTATCTTTCTGATTTCGGTATTGAAACACAGAGTTATCTGGAAGCTGATGCAAATGAGCGTTATAACTATCATATTAACGGCGATGTAGATGATTCCGTTTCCAGTTCAAAGACAGATGTGTTAAGTGCTAAGATTGCAGAAGATCCTGAATTGGTAGAAAAATTCTTTAAAGAGTTATCTGCCAAGATGTATAGTAATTTAACAGAGAAGATGTCAAGTACATCATACAGCAGTATTTATAAGGTGTATAATGATAAGCAGATGAAATCTGATTATAGCAGTTATACTACCAAAATTGCAGAACTGGAGGAGAAGCTTACTGCAGCTGAAGACAGATATTACGCTAAGTTTGCAGCAATGGAAACTGCACTTTCCAAGTTGACTTCTAACCAGAACGCAGTTTCAAGCTTATTCTCAGTATAATAAAATACAAACTCCCTGCTTGGAAGGGCAGGGAGTTTTTTGATAAGGAGATATTTATATGGCGGTAAATCCATACGCACAATATCAAAACAGCAAAATTCTTACGGCATCGCCCGCAGAGCTTACATTAATGTTATATGAGGGAGCAATTAAATTTGGTAATATTGCAATTGATGCCATTGAGGCCAAAGATATTCCGAGAGCTCATGAGAATATTGTAAAAGTACAGAGAATTATTCAGGAATTCAGATCAACATTAAACATGAAGTATCCGGTTGCCCAGGATTTTGAAAATATCTATTCTTACCTTGCAAGAAGACTGGTAGAGGCGAATGTGAGCAAGGATGCAGAGATTGTAAGAGAAGTTGTAGGTCATCTTCGCACCATGCGTGAAACATGGATTGAGGTAATGCGGAAGAATAAGCAGGGAGAGGTATAAGTATGGCCAATGAGTATATGCAGATGATGGCAGAAAGTCTTGTAAAAAAATCTGAGATTTTATCCCAATTGATTGATAAAACCAACGTACAAAGAACAGTAGTTTCGGCTGAAGAAGTTGATTGGGATGTTTTTGATGAGATTGTTGAAGATAAGGGCAAGCTGGTTGAAGAATTGGTAAAACTGGATGATGGCTTTGACGCCCTCTATACAAGAGTTAAAGAGGAACTGTCTGTAAATAAGGCTGCACATAAGGATAAGATTGCCAAGATGCAGATTCTGATTAAAGAAGTTACTGAAAAAAGCACAGAGCTTCAAGCAATGGAACATAGGAATAAGTCTTTGATTGAACAGCGTTTTTCTGAAAGTAAGAAGGCAATTAAACAATCTAAGCTGGGTTCAAAAGCGGCTATGGAATATTATCAGCGTATGAATAATTTAAAGAATGTAGACCCTCAGCTTATGGACAAAAAGCGATAAATTGCATATAATAAAAGAAGGCATAAGAATCCGGATTTAGTCTGGATTTTTGTGTTTGTGAAAAGTATTAATATTTAATAATAAAGCAGGGAAAAACATGAGAATACTTTTTTGTCAATGGGGAACATTTAATGAACCTGTCATTGAGAAGACGTTACGGGATTTGGGACATTTCGTAAGAACTGCCAAGATTGAAGATGTGCAGGGGGGAAGCACATACGAGACCATTGCAGTGCTGGCAAAAGAAGCAGGAGAGTATCATGCGGATATACTTTTTAGTGTGGACTATTTCCAAATACTTGCCATGGCGGCTGCAAAGCAGAAAATTTTATATTATTCATGGTTGTTTCATTTACCGCAGTGGAGTTTATTTTCAAGTCAGGCGCAACTTCCTTCTAACCGGATTATAACGTTCGATATTGAACAGATGGGAGAATTAAAGCAACATAACGTGAATTCGGTACAGTACCTTTCCTTACCGGCCGACAAGGAGCTTTTAAACATGGCGATGGCAGACGCTACGCCTGAGCTGATGCAAAAATGTACAGCAGATGTTTCTTTTGTGGGTACACTTTATGAAAGCGCAAATAATACGTTTAATAAGATAAGCGAAACTGCCAAGAAAAGCGATACATATCAACAAATTATCCGTCTGATTAAAAATAAACGTTTTTCCTATGGAAAGGACGTTTTGTATCGTGGAGTAACGGATGAGATGGTGGATTTTCTGGTAAAAGAGACCGAGCCGGATGATGAGCATTATTATTTTGCCAAGAAGGAAGAAATTGTAATACAGTCGGTTCTCGCACGTAAGATTACTGTGGAAGAGCGTAAAATGATGGCAAGGATACTTGCGCGAAATTTTGATTTTAAATTATTTACCATATCCAATACAGACCGATTCCCGGAGATTAATAATTGCGGGCCTGTGGATTTCGCCAAGCAGGCACCTTTAGTATTCCACAACAGTAAAGTAAATGTATATGTCACTCCAAGGGCAATCCGAAGCGGCATTCCTTTACGGGTGTTGGAGATTATGGCTTGTCAGGGGTTTGTGCTGGTGAATTATCAGGAAGAAATTGCAAGGGAATTTGAGGACGGCAAGGAACTTGTAATGTATCGGAATCTGGATGAGCTTGTGGAAAAAACAGAATATTACTTAAATCACGAAGAAGAACGCAGGGCAATTGCCCGGGCGGGATATGAAAAAGTGATAAGAGAGTACAATTATGCTGAAAAGCTCCGTAAGATATTTGAAAATAAACCTTCCGGAGTAATTCAGCATATGAGAGAACATTTTTAAGTAAATTGCAAAGAGTCCTTTTTAAGGGCTCTTTCGTGTAAAAGGGGGATTTTAGCATGAAACGTTCTGAGATTAATAAGGCAATCAAAGAGATGGAAGCATTGGCGGCAAAAAACGGTTTTGCCTTACCGCCATTTTGTAATTGGACTCCTGAAGAGTGGGAGACAAAAGGGGAAGAATACGATGAGATTCGTGACAATATGCTTGGTTGGGACATTACGGATTATGGTCTTGGGGATTTTGATAAGGTAGGATTTGCATTGATTACTTTGCGAAACGGCAATCAAAATAATCCCAAATATAAAAAGATATATGCAGAGAAACTTTTAATGCTTAAAGAAGGACAGCATTCGCCCATGCATTTTCATTGGAAGAAAAGTGAAGATATAATTAACCGTGGCGGTGGTACATTAATCATTCATGTATATAACGATAAAGAGGGAGAATTGGATGATACGGATGTATTGGTAAATGCTGACGGAAGATCGTATTACGTGAAAGCTGGAACCGGTGTATTATTGCATCCGGGAGAGAGTATCACATTATGGCCACATCAGTATCATGATTTTGATGTCGTAGAAGGCACCGGAGACGTATTAATCGGAGAGGTTTCCATGTGCAATGACGATAATGCGGATAACCGCTTTTATGAGCCTGTGGGACGTTTTCCGAAGATTGAGGAAGACGAGGAGCCGTACAGACTGCTTTGCAACGAATATCCGCGATAAGTACAATATAAATGGCAGGCAAGGATGCATATGTTTACTTAGAAACAGAAAGGGAGCAATTATTCATTCAAATCAATACCGTAAGAGTTGATAAATTCTGCTCCGTTTACCATGACTTCTCCTTCGTCTTTATAAACGGTATATCCCTCGCCGGTATTGATAATATTTACGCCATTTAGAGTCAGTGTTGCAATATCTGCGTTGTTGTAGATTACCGGATGGGTTTTATCACCTGCACCGGTAATGCTTCCGGAATTGATATACATCTCGCCGGAATTGATTACTACGATACAGTCCTGCTGTTCTCTGGTAATGATACATTCATTAATATTCATAACACTACCACCATTATTACTGTTCCAGACGGATACATTGGCAGTGGAATTTTCAATAGTAACATTATTCACGGTAAGATTGCCGTAATTGACAAGGGACTTGGAATATTCCCCCAGTACGGTATTGGTAATAATTCCATCCCCGTTGATGATCAGGTTTCCGTTGCAGGTAATGGTATCAAAACCTGCTCCGTCCAAGGTAAAACCGTTTAGGTTTAGGGTAATATCGGAGCCGACGGGGGTTGCAGCAAAGCCATCAAAGTCAGAGGTGGTTTCGATGGTTACGGGCGAAGCATCAGTTACGGAACCGAAAGCGTCCTGTAGTGTGTCATATCCGACACCATTTATTTTAAACGGTGACCCGGTATAAGTAAAATATACATTAATTGTGGTATCTTTTTTGGCTTCGTCGTAGCTCAATGTCCAGGTTGAGTTGTCCCAGGTAACATTGATTTTATCGTTGTCGGTTTCAACCGATGCAACGTCATAGAAGTTCCAATCGGGAGGTGCAACGCTTAGATTGCCGTCAACAAAGTAATTGACACTTACTTCCGCCTGACCGCAGCCGCAAAGTGTTAACAGAAATAAGGATGTTACCATTATCAGAATAAGATATTTATATAAATGTTTCATGAATTTCCTCGCTAATCATTACAAAAGATTTAAAATATAGTATGATGAAATAAAATAATTTCTATTATGTATTTTACACGAAACAGGTGGTAAATTCCAGTATATATCAAAAGAAATATAGGGATTTTCCATGGAAAAAAACGGAATTTGTCTAAAATACCATTGGGAGGATTGCATATGGCGGGTATCAGCGTGTGTATGATTGTAAAAAATGAAGAGAAACTATTGGGCAGATGCCTGGATTCGTTAAAAGGAATTTGGGATGAGTTAATCATCGTAGATACCGGGTCTGCTGACCGCACCAAAGAGATTGCGGCCGGATATACGGACAAGATATATGATTTCAAGTGGATTGATGATTTCTCTGCTGCGCGTAATTTTGCCTTTTCAAAGGCAACCTGTGAATATATTTATTCGGCTGATGCAGATGAGGTTCTTGATGAGGAAAACCGTAAACGTTTTCTTATTTTAAAAAATGCGTTGATACCGGAGGTTGAGATTGTACAAATGTGGTATGTTACACCGGAGGAACATAATACCACAGAGAATTATGAACGGGAATACCGTCCGAAATTGTATAAAAGGCTTCGGGAACTTACATGGATTGATCCGATTCATGAGACCATACGCACTGAACCTGTGGTGTTTGACAGTGATATTGAAATTTTACATAAGCCCCATGATAATCATGCGGGAAGAGACTTCCGCATTTTCCGCAGAATGACAGACAGTGGACAAGTTCTTTCCCGTAAACTGCATAAAATGTACGCAAGAGAACTGATGCTGTCAGGGACAAAAGAAGATTTTGAAGCGGCAATTCCTTTTTTTGCATATAGCATGAAAGACGAAATGAGGGGCGAAGATGAATATCAGGAGGCGCTCTGTGTTCTTTGCAAGGGATACCGTTTGCTGGGCAGGTATAAGGAATTTCTGGAAACTGCATTGAAGGGTGTGGCTAATGCGCCGTGTTCCGAAATCTGTCTGGAACTTGGGATATATTTCTATGAGGAAGGAAAAAGTGAGGAAGCGGCGGCGTGGCTGCAAAGTGCCATGTATCAGACAGAGGCGGTCATTGACGCGGCAAGCCGGGACGTAAAGCCCATGGAATACCTTAAGAATATGGAGCAGGAAGATTAAAAGGCTGAGCCTTTCCGGTATGCATAAAGGTGGGGAGAATTATTCTTTACGGCTTGCATATTTTTAGGGGAGCGGTTAAGATAGAAATGCGGATAACATTGACGCGATAACAATAGAAAGAGAAGGAAACAAATGGAAATAAAAAAACTGATTATTACCGGCGGAAACGGGCAGTTGGGACGTGCCATTAATTTGTTATACAAAGGCAGAGAAGACATTTTATGTATCAACACGGATGTGGATGAGCTGGATATTACGGATTTGGAAGCGGTTCAGGCCTTTGTTGCTGAACACAAACCTTATGCAATCGTAAACTGTGCGGCACATACAGCAGTAGATGCCTGTGAGGAACAGGAAGTTTTGGCATATCGCATTAATGCCATAGGACCGCGCAATCTGGCTATTGCAGCAAAACAAAATGATGCAAAGCTCATGCATATTTCCACCGATTATGTGTTTGCGGGAGATTCTGATAAACCTTATCGGGAGTTTGACGTGACAGGTCCCCAGGGAGTATACGGAGCGAGTAAGCTTGCCGGAGAAAATTTTGTAAAAGAATTTGCAGAAAAATATTTTATTATTCGTACCGCATGGTTGTACGGTGACGGCAAAAATTTTGTAAAAACCATGTTACGTCTTGCTGAAACAAAAACCGAAGTCAGCGTAGTAAACGATCAGGTCGGAAGTCCTACCAGTACAAAAGAATTGGCAAAAGCAATGGATGCACTTCTGTTTACGGACAATTACGGAACCTTCCACGGAACCTGTGAAGGGGTTTGCAGTTGGGCAGATTTTGCGGAAGAAATTTTTTGCCTGGCAGGAAAGGATGTAAAAGTAAACAGAATTACCAGTGAAGAGTTTGCGGCAAAAGCAAAGCGTCCCGCATATTCGGTTTTGGATAATTATATGTTTAAACTTACCACGGATTTTATGTTTGCGGATTGGAAATCTGCTATTGCGGAGTATATGGAATGGTTACTTGCGCAAAAGGAATAAAGTAAAGATCATATAAATTAAAAATGGCTGCTACAATCCGTAGCAGCCATAATTTATATCGTTATCGGATAATGCATAAGCAGTAAATCAAGGCAACGATAATACCCAGAAGTGCACCGAAAAATACCTGTAAAGGAGTATGCCCCACAAATTCTTTTAACTTTGCGTCATTGTTTAAATCACTGCCCATCTTTTCGATGACATCCATGATTTCATTTAAAACCTTAGCCTGTACACCCGTTTCGTGACGGACACCCATGGCATCGTACATTACGATGATTGCCTGAATAAATGCAAGAGCAAAAAAGGGAGAATTTACACCCTCATTAATAATAACCGCGGTGGTAAGTGCACAAACGGTAGCGGAATGGCAACTGGGCATACCGCCACTTCCAATCAACCGCTCTGCAACGAACTTCTTGGTAAGAATCAGATGAATAATGGTTTTGATAATCTGCGCCAGCCCCCAACTGATTCCGGCAGACATCAGTATCTCGTTATGCAAAATTTCTTGCAAAAATGTCATATGTAAAGCCTCGCTTGTTTTCCCTTTTTCGTCACGTGAATCAATTTTGCACACGACTAATAATCATTATACCCAAAAACAGAAAAAAATACAATAACATAGTTAAGATGTTTTCATTATGCGCAGAGGGTTATGCTTCTTGAAATAAAACGGGGTATATGATAAACTTTAGCAGGAAATATATAAACATCCAATGCTTTACCGGGTATACAGGTGAAAAATGAAGACGAAGACGAAAAAAATAAAAAGTGAATATCTTTTTCCTGTAATCGGAGTTCTGATAGCTGTAATGATGATGCTCCCTTATGCAATATTGGGGCAGGACAGTATTGTGATATATCATGACCAGTTGGATGGGGAGTTATTAACGTATCTTCTTAATGCAAAACATCTTTTTGAGGGATTGGATTCTTTCCCGGAAATCATGAAAGGAATTCCGGTGGAGGGGCTGACTATGCCGGCACCGGGATTTGTATTGCTGTTTCTGGCTTTTGAGCCGTTTACCGCTTTTATGGTAATGCAGTTTTTGGTTTATTTGACAGCGTTTCTTTCCATGTACTATCTGGTAAAGACAGTGACGGAAAAAGCATTGCCGGCTTTCCTGACTGCTGTATTGTTTATGATGCTGCCCTTTTATCCTGTATATGGTTTGTGTATTCCGGGACAACCCTTGTTCTGGCTGTCGTTGTATCAATTGCAAAAAGAGAAAAAAGGATTGTGGAAATATTATGTATTTATAGGAATATACACGCTTTTTTCGTCACTTGCGTTAGTGGGTTTTGCATGTATTGTCACCGGTTTATGCATCAGCGCAGGATTGTTTGCTTCTTCTTTTTTTGCCGGACAGGGAAAGTTGCAACGGAAAGCAAAAAGACAAGCAGCACTGCATGAATGGATTGGGGTCTGCATGATGTGCGGTGTGTACGCATTGTGTAATATAAATCTTGTTAAACAGATTCTGTTTCCGGAGAGGGGGTTTGTCAGTCATAAAAGTGAAGTGGTATATAAAGAAATTCCCTTTTGGAACGGATTTGCGGATTGTTTGTTAAACGGTGTGGATTATGCAGAAAGCAGGCAGGTGTTTATTATTATTTTTTCGGTATTCGTTTTGATAATAGCGGCAATCGGTCTGTTATGGATAAAAAATCAAAAGACGAGGGAACAATGGAAAACCGTGTGTAAGCGATATGTTCCTAAGATAGGGATTTTGTACGGAATACTAATAGGATTGTCCTTAGCTTACGGTATATATCACGGAAGAACGGTAACGGTTTGGAGAAACAAGGCAGAAGGCATTCTTCATGATTTCAATTTTGACCGTTTTGCATGGCTTATGCCGGTGTTGTGGTTTATGATTTTGGCGTTGAGTATTCATATGCTTCTTTCTTTAAAAAAGCATGTTGTGGTTTATGGTACGGTTTTAGCCGCGTGTGCGGTTATGTTCTTTGGTCTGTTTATGGGAAACAGTATAAAGCCCAATGTAGCTAAACTTCTAAAAGGCAGGGAGAATTATACGGCACTTACATGGAGACAGTTTTGGGCGGAGGATTTGTTTGAAGAGGTAGAGAACGTAATCGGGAAACCGCAGGAAGAGTACTATGTGGTAAGCTACGGTATATATCCGGCTGCAGCAGTGTACAACGGATTTTATTGCCTGGATGCGTATTCCAACAACTATGATGTGGAATATAAACATGCATTCCGTGAGGTTATTGCACCGGAACTGGCCAAGAGCGAATACCTTACCGAATGGTATGATGAGTGGGGAAACAGATGCTATATCGTTACTGTTGAAAAAAATAATTATTTTACCTTTGATAAGCAGACCAGCGCAGTTGCCATGACCTTTGATGTGGATATGACAGCATTGAAAGAACTGGGATGTGAATATATGATATCGGCAGCTTATATTATGTATCCGGAGGAAAAAGGAATGACGCTTTTGACACCGGAGGGCATCGAAACGCAAGACAGCTGGTATCGATTGTTTGTTTATAAAATTGATTAATATGCGGAGAAGATTATGGAAAACGCAAAAAAGAAAAAACTGAATATTCCCAAGTGGATTCCCGCAGTACTGATGATTGCGGTACCGGTGTTGATTGCGGGCATTGTTGCCTGCTTTTATGGGATAAAAACCGGAATCATGCCTATTCCCGGTTTGAAGTGGAATGATGAAGCGGCATATTATCAGTTGATAAAAACCTGTGTTACTACGGGTCAACCGGTTGGTTACTGGGGATTTAACGGCAATCATGCCATTGTTGGAACCGGAAGTGCATGGAGTCCCGCCATTATCTGGCCATATGCAATTTTTGCGTATATCTTTCCTCTTTCCGAAGGCTTTGTTTATTTTGTCAATTTGTTTTACATTACCTTGGCCAATGTTATTTTTTATTTTTGTGTAAAACCAAATAAAAGACAATGTCTGCGTTTGGCTTTGGCACAGGCAACTTCTGCGGTGTTTATTGTTTATCTGTCGGTTAATATGTCGGAAATGTTCCGCTATGCCCTTGCAATTGTCATTGCCGGACTTTTGTATCAGATTATGTTTAGGGAAAGCCCTAAGTTTGTAAAATATGTTGTTACCCCTTTAGTGATAATCTTGGCAGCACAGGTATATGTATTTTTTGCATTTTGTGTACCTATCTATATATTTGCCTTAATGGAAAAAAGTAAATTGTGGAAGAAACTTTTGGTGTCCGTGGGAGCACTGGGGGTAGTGGCATTTGGCAGCTATTATCTTTTGCATCTGATTTCCAGCAATTATAACATCCATAAAACCGAGGCGTTACTTACTGCAGTAAAAGAAATGGATATTGCCGGTGCAATTATGGCATTTCTTCGCATGATGAAGCAGGGAGCCGGAGATGTATTCCGCTTATGGACCTATGTATATAGTAATCCCTTAATACCGTTCCACGTATTGTTCAGTGTGATTCTGGTGGTGGTTTCACTGGGAATTCTTGTGGCATTCCTTCGTCAAAAGAAAAAGAACGCTTCATGGAGTAAGGAAGCGGTTATTGCCTTAATTGTAGTGTATAGTGTTTCGTTATTTTATTGGATGTATATGACTTTATACTCTATTGATCCTTTTACATTTATGAGAGGAACGTATATTGTAGTCATCTTTTCCATGTATCTACTGGCAATGATGGATAATAAATGGCTTTACAGGGGAATTCTGCTGTTGCAGTGTGTCAGTTTATTCTTTCTTCCTACCAATATGGATTATTATATGACCGGTCATTATATGCCGGAGGAAGTTTATGAACAATGGGACGAATTGGAAAATAAAGTGGGCGCGGTTATTGAGGTAAATCCGGAACGGGGACCCTGGGAAAATACCGTGGCCATGTATACCATGGAACCCAAAGCGATTTGTTCAATGCCGGCGGGCATCGGTGTGAATTTTATTATGGAAGACGGTATTCTTCCTGAGGATGCGGAATATTTATTTTTCTCTATCCTGCCGGCTTCCGAGCAAAGCAGTGAATGGATAGTCAGGGATTACGGAACGTTTTGCGAACAGTACGGGGATGTATTGGAAAATGACTACACCGTAATTTATCTGGATGATACTTACATCGTATATCGTAAGAAACAGTAAAAAAATAAAAGACAGAACCTTTTGGTAAGGCTCTGTCTTTTTTGCTGTTAAGATATCTCATGTTGTATTCTAACCTGCCAGATCTAAACGGATTTTATCTGCCAGACGGCATATGTATTCGCTGTTTGTGGGACGGTTTTTGCCGGACACGGAAGAATATCCGAATAATTCTTCAAACGTTCTGGCATTTCCGCGTTTCCAGGATACTTCTATTGCATTACGGATTGCACGTTCCACCTTTTGGTCTGTGGTATGGTAGCGTTTTGCAATGGAAGGATACAAAAGCTTTGTCACGCTGGTAACGGTTTCCATGTCCTGTTCGGAAATCAGGATGGCTTCTCTTAAGTAGTGGTATCCCTTAAGGTGAGCAGGAATGCCCATGTCCAGCATAATTCCGGTAACATAGCGTTCCATCTCTAAGGGCGACATTCGTTCGCTCATTCTGTAATACTCCTTTCTACGACAAATGCTGATAAAAAATACCGACTACCGAATAAAAGTAACATATTTGTAAAAATAAGTAAATATGTAAATATCGCGCAGTATAATTTGTAATATTTCCGTGACAAAAGCAAGAAAAGGATGACGTGACTTTCAGAATGTGGTATACTAAAGTGTATTTTTATGATATTTTGGGGCAATATTGTCCGCAGACGGATATGATGTGGAAACGGAGGCTGACTCCATGCAGGAAAAAGTAAGTATTATTGTTCCCGTATACAATGCGGAACCATATATAGAACAAACAATAAAAAGCGTTTTGGCTCAGGAATATACCAATTATGAGCTGTTGCTGGTAGAAAACGGTTCCACGGATGCAACCGTGGAGAAGATTAAGATGTTTTCGGATGAAAGAATCCGTTTGATTATCATGGAAGATAATGCGGGAGCTGCGGCGGCAAGAAATGAAGGAATAAAGGCAGCTACGGGAGTGTATGTAGGTTTTCTGGATGCGGATGATGTGTGGCAGAAGGAGAAACTGGTGAAGCAGATTGCTTTTATGGAAGAAAAAGAAGCGGCATTTTGCTTTACCGGATATGAGTTTGCTGATGAAAATGCAGTGGGAACCGGAAAAATTGTTAAGGTTCCGGATACATTAGTTTATAAGCAGGCATTAAACAATACCACTATTTTTACATCTACGGTAATGTTTAATACACGTAAAATTCCAAAGGACAGGCTGTATATGCCTCAGGTCAAAAGTGAAGATACGGCGTTGTGGTTCCGTGTATTGCGGGAAGGGTATACGGCGTATGGTCTGAACGAGAATCTTGTTACATACAGAAGACCTCAGAAATCACTTTCCTCTAACAAGTTGGAGGCAATGCGGAGAATATGGAACTTATACCGTAAACAGGAGAAACTCAATGTTTTTTACAGTATGTATTTGTTCGTGGGCTGGGCTTTCCGTGCGGTAAAAAGAAGAGTCTGATTGAGAAACGAAAGTAGGCATAGTATGCAGGCAATTGGTTGTGCAGATGATTGTATAAAAAAATATTATAATAAAATAAAACCACAGTGGAAAGCTGCTTTTATCGGGACTGTAATAATAGGAATTTTGACCTATGCATATACGATGAGCAATCATTTTCTTACCTATGATTCCATGTGGAATCTGTATTCCGATCAGGATATGATTACGTCCGGCAGACAATTTCTTATGTATGCCTGTGGAATCAGTTCCTATTATGATCTGCCTTGGATAAACGGAATTTTGGCGATTTTTTATCTGGCATTAACGGCTGTTGTGGTAACTGAAGGATTGGGAATCCAAAGTAAGACGGGGGCATTGCTGGCAGGTGGTTTGCTGGTTACATTTCCGGCCATAGCGTCTACCTTTTGCTACACATATACCATCGATGGTTATATGTTGGCAGTGTTGTTGTCTGCGGTGGCATTCCTGCTTACAGATCGCAAAAAGTGGGGCTTTGCAGGGGGGATTGTCCTGCTGGGAATCAGCATGGGGATTTATCAGGCATATTTGTCCTTTACCATTGTTTTATGCATTTTACGCCTGTTGTTGGATATCATTGAAAAAGATTCTCTCAAAGAAATTCTCGTCAAAGTATGTCGATATGTAGTGATGGGGATTGGTTCTTATGTTTTTTATGTGGTTACATTAAAGCTGATGCTTAAGATAAAAGGTGTAGAAATTTCAGGTTACCAGGGAACTGACCGCATTGGTAGTTTTTCATTGGCAGAACTGCCGGCGGGATTAAAGGCGGCATGGTACAATTTTATTAATTTTGCACGCTGGTCCAATGTGTTAACCGGTACGGAGGTAATGAAATACGCTTTTGTCCTGATAGCGGTTCTTGCGGTGATTTTGTTTTTGGCTTTGTTTGTTAAAGAAAAACGTTATAAAAGCATTTTTAGGATAGTGCTTATGTTGATATTGGTTGCGGCAATACCCTTTGGCGCAACAATCGTTAATATATTATCGCCTGACACCTATTTTCACCTTTTGATGAGATTGCCCTGGGCATTGTTTTTTATTTTTGCGGTAGCACTTTGCCAGCGGGTAACATTTGAAGGAAAGAAAATCAGGAAAACGTTAAAAAAGATAATGACAGGCGGTGTGTGCCTTTCGGCTATGGTATTGATATTCAGTTTTGGGGTTATGGCCAATGTGGTTGCCTTTAATATGAATGAACGTTATGAAAAGACATATGCAACCTGCATCCGGATTATTGACAGGATTGAGCAGACGGAAGGATATACAACCGGAACAAAGGTGGCGATTCTGGGAGGATATCCGGATTACAACAATTATCCGGCTACGGACATCACCGGGGAAGATTTGTCTTCTTATTTTGGAAGTAACGGGGAGCTATGCGTGAATTCTACTGAGAAATATGCAGAGTTCTTTCGACATTATATGAATGTTACCATTACAACAATTCCGGAAGCTGAAGAGATTGATTTGACGCAGACGGATGAGTTTTTGGATATGCCGACTTTCCCGGCAGAAGGCAGTGTTGGTTTTATCGGGGATGTGTTGGTTATTAAACTGAATGGCTAGTGGCAGAACAATGACGTCACATTGAATTTCAGGCAGAAAAATGCTATAATATAAAGATTAAACAGAAAAGGATAAAAATCTATGAAACGGATGGAATCGGTAAAACGGTTAATTGTTTTACAATTAAGTATGATAGCGTGGCTTGTGCAGAGCGTGGCCTATGGATATGTGTGGTATCGGTTTTATAAAATTAATATGCCGGAGTTTTATATTAAAGGTGATTTGCTTGTTATTGCATTGTATGCAATTCTGCTATTGTTTTTTACCTCGACTTACGGCGGAACCAAGATAGGATACTTAAAGCCTTTCGATATCTTTTTGTCCCAGGTGTTTTCCCTGTTGATGGTCAATGTATTTTCCTATGCCCAGCTTTCGTTGATGAACGGTGGTCTTGCAAGCTGGAAACCCATGGCGGCCCTGACTGCGGGACAGCTGGTTTTCTCCCTGATATGGAGTTTTGCCGGTGATGCATTTTATAAGGCTATTTTTCCGCCGCGCCAGTTATTGTTAATTCATGGAGAACGTTCCATTGAAGATATATTAAGAAAGTTTAATACGCGAAAAGACCGTTATGTTATTGCGGAATGCATGCCGGTTGAAAAAGGTCTTGCAGCCGTGAAAGAAGAAATTCTTAAACGCTATGACGGAGTTGTTTTATGGGACATTCCCACAACGGATAGAAATGAATTGCTTAAGTACTGCTATAACCGGTCCATTCGTGTTTATATGATGCCTAAAATCCCTGATGTCATCATTATGGGATGTGAAAAGATGCACTTGTTTGACACGCCTATTCTGCTTACGAGAGAATATGCATTGACGGTTGAACAGAGAACAATTAAGCGTACGATTGATTTGGTGTGTGCGATACTTCTTGTTATCATTACCTCGCCGATTATGCTGGTTACTGCCCTTATTATCAAAATTTCGGACGGGGGACCTATATTTTATAAGCAGGTGCGATGCACACTGGGCAATAGGGAATTTAAGATTGTGAAATTCAGGAGTATGAGAGTGGATGCTGAAAAGGATGGTGTTGCCAGACTTGCTTCAAAAGGGGATCCCCGTATTACTCCTTTTGGTCGTTTTATAAGAAAAGTGCGTATTGATGAATTGCCCCAGCTTTTTAACATTATTGCCGGAGATATGTCCTTTATTGGTCCGAGACCTGAAAGACCTGAGATTATAGAGCAATATTTGGAGGATATGCCTGAATTTGCATTCCGTACCAAGGTAAAAGCCGGACTTGCAGGTTATGCGCAGGTATATGGCAAGTACAATACGACCCCATACGATAAATTAAAACTAGATTTAACTTATATCGAAAATTATAGCGTATGGCTTGATATTAAGTTGATGCTTTTAACATTGAAGGTGCTGATTACACCCGACAGTACAGAAGGTGTAGACAGTGATCAGAAGACTGCATTAAAGAATACAGACCGGGAGACACAACCGGAAGAGGAAACAGAGTAAAAGAAATTGCAGTAAGGACGCGGAAAGGTGATGGCATGGAAACAAAAAAGGCCGGTATTTTTACCTGTAAATATGAAAATGAACCGACAGATTTAAAATTATTGCTTTTATATTTCCTGAAAAGGATTCGATTTGTTGTATACAGTGTTTTAATTGGGGCATTGCTGTTTTCGTCTGTTTATTACTTAAAGACATTTGTGTTGGTGGAAGAGAAATCCTATGTTGCCACCGGAGAATTATATTTGGTATATGCAGATGATGTGCGTTTGGACAATGTGTATATTAACGACTATACATGGCAGACTCTGGTTCAGACTGATGTGGCATTAGAATATGCTATGGAGCAGATCGATAGTAATGTTACGGAAGAATTTCTGAAAACAGCCGTAACAGCGGGGTTGGTGTCGGATGTCCGTTTTGTGACCCTGAAAGTAACAACGAATGATCCCGAACTTTCCGTTGAGATTGCTCAGGCATATCAGGAAGCGATTATAAAGTTAGGTGAAGAAATGGTGGACATCAATAAGGTAACGGTGTTTACCGATGCAGATACCGCTACGGCAATCACTACGGACAACCGTGTGATGCGTATGGTAGTCACCGGTGCTGTAGTAGGAGCTGTTTTTTCTGTTTTCTTTATTTTGTTACAGTATGTCTTTGATGATTCCGTTTATATTGTAAGCCAGTTCGAGCGCAGATATGATATACCGGTTATCGGAATTTTGTTCCGTGTCAAAAAGGGATTGAGTACCAGTGAATTCTGGGTAGGCGCGTCAGGGAAGAATAAGGAAGTTAACGGACAAAAACTATGGATGAATCAGGTGATACAGATGAACTACCGCATGTTTTGCGGTAGCTACAGGGTTATTGCGGTTACGGATTTATCTGCCGACGGTAATGAGGAGTATGCATATGAGGTCCTGGAGGAAGCAAAACAGCGGCTGGAACAGGAAGAACTAATGGCGTTGGCAGACGGTACATTAGCAGAAACGGATGCCTGGTATACGGCTCCTGATTATCAGTTAAAACAGGTAAAACCCGTGAATGGTGATGCGCAGGGGATTTTGCAGTGTGCCGAAGCAGAAGGCGTTATTTTGCTGGTGCCGGCGGGAGCACATAACGGTAAGCTTATAGAGCGTGCAATTGAAATGCTGAATAAACAAGGATGCAATATTATTGGTGCGTTAATCTATGATGGTGA
Organism: uncultured Lachnospiraceae bacterium; assembly: GCA_964651555.1. Lineage (GTDB taxonomy): Bacteria > Bacillota > Clostridia > Lachnospirales > Lachnospiraceae > UBA3766. Next base: position 45,423 of record CAZYVY010000001.1, read on the forward strand.
TCCGCGCCTGTTGAAGGCGTATTATTTTGAACCGGTTCTTTTTGGACGTAAGGATAAAAAGGAAGCAGTAGAAGAGACGATGGAGCCGGATGACCTATTTTAAAGGGGAACTTAGTGATGCGTTTGGAGATGCTGATTTCCGGAGTAAATGTTTTTCCGGAAGATTTATTGGATAAAATGAAACCGGAATGTGATGCTGTATTGGTCAATCAGTGTGACAGGGATGGCCGGGATGAAATGGAATGGTCCGGACACAGTATAAAAGTTTATAACCGGACAGAGCGCGGTGTGGGCAGGAGCCGAAATCTTGCACTTGCCAATGCATCCGGCGATATTTTGTTATTTTCGGATGAAGATATCCGTTATGACGCGGGCTATGCCGCAGATATATTGAAGACTTTTGCGGAACATCCTGAGGCAGATTTAATTTTGTTTAATGTAAACGTCTGCGCAGAGAGAAGAACCTACTGGAATGAATCATTTAAACCGGTCCGCTGGTATAATTGCGGGCGTTATCCGGCCTACAGCATTGCGGTGCGGAAAGCGGCATTGGACAAAACCGGTGTGATGTATTCCGAGTTATTTGGCGGAGGTGCCAAATATAGTAACGGAGAAGACAGTCTTTTCTTAAAACAGTGTGCAGACCGAGGAATGAAGATGTTTGCCAGTGAGGTGGTAATCGGAGAAGAAGAACCCAGAGAATCCACATGGTTTAACGGATATACGGAAAAATTTTTCTTTGACAGAGGTGTTTTGTTTGCCTTCTTGTACGGAAATACGGCATGGATTTGGGCATTACGATTTGTATTGACCAAGAAGGAAATGTTTAAGGATGAAATCGGAAGGAAACAGGCATATAACCTGATTCGTAAAGGAATCAGACAGGGCAGAATGGAGAAAAAACAACAGAAAGGGGTGTAGGTATGGCAATTTATATTGTTCTTGCAGTTTTTACATGCATATTGGCAATGCTTGTGGAACAAAAGAATGCTGTACCTGTTTCCCAAAACATGAACACTCCCATTACCAATGTTACCCGTGGGCAGACCAAGAATATATTATTGATTTCGTTGATTTTTACCGCCTTGTTTGCGGTATCCGCCTGCCGTATCGCCATTGGACACGATTACTGGGAGTATACCGAGATTTTCAATCTGATAGCACAGGACAGATATGTTTCCACGGAATTTGGATTCAATCTTTTGGTTCGCATTTGTCATGTTCTGTTCGGTGCAGATAATTATATTGTTATTTTTGCCATTGTTGCTTTTTTTACTATTTTCTTTTTTTTAAAAGCATTGAGTGACCAGTCGGAAAACTTTGGATATTCGTTCTTTTTGTTTATGGCATTTGGCTACTATTTGTCCAGCTATAATTCCATACGTTATTATCTTGTGTTGGCGGTAGCGGTATATTCCGTAAAATATTTGCTGAAAAAACAGTATGCCAAGTTTGCCCTGTGTATTATCATGGCTTCATTTTTCCATATGGCTGTACTTTTTGTGTTACTGGCATATCCCCTTGCAACAATAAAGTGGAAAAAGTGGATGGTGCCTGTGGTGGGGGCTTTTGTAGCTTCCCTGTTGGCTTTTCCGGGATTTTACAGACGGCTGATATTTATTTTTTATCCGTATTATGAAAATTCGGTATACGATACAGGGGATACTTCAGTGGTAAACATTGCCAGATGTATTGCAGTACTGGTTTTTGGTTTGCTGTATTATAAGAGCGCATTGAAAGATAACGAGAGGAATATGTTTTATTTTAACCTGAATCTGGAGGCGTTGATTGTGTATGCCTGCTGTTCGTTTATTCCTGTTGTGTCACGTATTGGTTTCTTTTTGAATGTGTTTCAGATTTTGCTGATTCCGTCTGTTCTGCGCTCTATACCAAAAAAATGGCAGAGGATATTTTTTACGGTGGCAACCCTGATAGCCGGCATTGGTTACTATATCTTTTTCCTTTATTCCTGCAAGGATGACGGAACAAGAATTGTGCCTTATTTAAACTGGATAGCAAATTAAAGAGAGATAGAGGTTTGTATGGTTCGATTTACGGTAATTACAGTTACTTACAATGCCGGAGAAAAGTTAAAAGAAACAGTCACGGGTATTTTAGAGCAATCATATGATAATTATGAGATTTTGATAAAAGATGGTTTATCATCCGATAATTCCCTACAGGGAATTCCACGGAATGATAAAATCAGGCTGGTAAGTTGTAAGGATGCGGGAATTTATGATGCCATGAACCAGGCGGTATCCATGGCAGAGGGCGATTATATCATATTCATGAACTGCGGCGATTACTTTTACCATCCTGATGTTTTAAAAAATGCGGCAAAACGGATAGAAGAAAATCCGGGAAAAGGCATTTATTACGGCGATGCGTATTTTCGTTTAAGTAAAGAAGTAATACATATGCCGGCGGAAATTACGGATTTTGTGTGTTACAGACATATTCCCTGTCATCAGGCCTGCATTTTTGCAACAGAACTTTTTAGGGAAAAAGCCTTTGATTTACAGTACAGAATCAGAGCGGATTATGAGTTTTTTTTAAGGCAATACTATCAAAAGAAGGCCAGTCCGTTTTATCTGGAACTTGTAGTGGCGGATTATGAGGGCGGTGGTTACTCTGAAACCAAAGAGAACCGTAAAAGAGATAAGAGGGAGCACCGTGAAATAACCGGAAAATACATGAAGAAATCCAAATTGTTTGGGTATCGCTTGATTATGATCATTACTTTGCAACCCTTGCGGCACTGGATTGCGCAGCGGAGTTGTTTTGCAGGATTATATGATAAAATAAAAACAACAATGTATCGTAGCAAAAAATAAGGAGAAACTTCATAGAGAGGAGTTTTTGCGTATGAGAGTATTGTGGGTGTGTAACCGGTGTCTTCCGGTAGTGGCAGCGCACTTGAATATGGATGCGGGAAACAAAGAGGGATGGCTTGCAGGTCTCTCTGAGCGTATTCTTGCGGAAAAAAACGATGAGCTGACGTTAGGTGTCTGCTTTCCCGCCGGTAAGGAAATGGCGGATTGGAAGGGCGAATACGAAGTGACGGCATATGCCTTTTATGAGGATGCGGGACATCCTGAAAAATATGACGAAAGCCTTGAAGCAAGGATGCAGGAAATTGTAGAAGATTTTAAGCCGGATATGGTACATATTTTCGGAACGGAATTTCCCCATACCCTTGCCATGGTAAAGGCATTTCAACGTCCACGGAAAACACTGATTGGGATTCAGGGATTATGTTTTGTCTATGCAGATGCTTATCTGGAAGGGTTGCCGGATGAGGTCATTAAGCGCTCTACATTGCGGGATATACTGAAAAAGGACAGCATTCTGGACCAGCAAAAGAAGTTTTACCGTAGGGGTTCCTATGAGCAGAAAGCTTTGGCGCTTACCGGAAACGTTACGGGAAGAACGGATTGGGACCGGCATTATACAAAAGAGTGTAACAGTAAAGTGAATTATTATTTTATGAATGAAACTTTGCGCTCTAATTTTTATGAGGGATGCTGGGATTATAAGACCTGTGAGAAACATTCTGTTTTTGTCAGTCAGGGAGATTATCCGATTAAAGGTTTGCATTTTCTTTTGCGGGCAATGAAAGATATTTTGGAAGAATATCCCAATACCAAAGTGTATGTGGCGGGAAATTGTATTACCGGGGATGACAGTTTTAAGAAAAAAGTCAAAATTGCATCTTACGGGAAATATCTCAAAGAATTAATCGAGCAAAATAATCTTCAGGAAAATGTTATTTTCTTAGGAAATTTAAATGCTGCACAGATGAAAGAACGGTACTTGTTGAGCAATGTTTTTGTATCACCCTCTACCATGGAGAATTCTCCGAATTCAGTGGGTGAAGCAATGATTCTTGGCGTTCCTGTGGTTTCGTCAAAGGTTGGCGGTGTGCATAATCTTTTGGAGGACGGAAAGGAAGGCATTCTCTACGAGCCTAAAAATGTGCAGGCACTGGCCAATGCAATTATTAAAATATTTGATGCATATGAATATGAAGATGCGGCTGTTATGCGGCCCATACGTGTAAAAGAAGAAGAAATTATAGAAGTGCGGTCTTATTCCGGCAATGCAAGGGAACACGCTCTGCAGACACATAATCCGGATACAAATTATCACAGACTGCTGGAAATCTATGAGGATATATGTAAATGCGAGTAACCTTTGTTTCCAATTACATCAATCATCATCAAATTCCGGTCTCATCCGTTTTGTATGAGAAATGGAAAGAGGATTATTGTTTTATACAAACCGAACCTATGGAAGAAGAAAGAATCCGTATGGGCTGGAATGCAGATACCCAAGATCTTCCTTACCTGCAACGGTATGACAAGGAGCCAAAACTGTGCAGGAAGCTGATAGAAGAAAGCGATGTGGTAATTTTTGGAGGAACAGATGAGGAGAGCTATATACAGGAGCGTTTAAGGCTGAGAAAGCCTGTAATCCGTTATTCAGAGCGTCTGTATAAAGAAGGACAGTGGAAAGCTGTTTCGCCCCGCGGACTCCGTAAAAAATATTTAGACCACACCCGTTATCAGGATGCACCGGTGTATTTGTTGTGTGCCGGAGGCTATGTTGCCCATGACTTTGATATCGTAAAAGCATATAAGGGAAAGCGTTTTAAGTGGGGGTATTTTCCGGCATTTGAACATTATTCCGAAGAAGAATTAAATGCTTTACGAAGCAGGGAAGGTTGTATAGATATTCTATGGGCGGGACGTTTTATTGACTGGAAACATCCGGAAGACGCGTTGAAAGTGGCAAAATATCTAAAAGAAAACCGATATGATTTTCGCTTAAGAATGGCAGGCGGCGGTGAATTGGAAGCGGCGCTGAAGGCATACGTAAAAGAAAATAACTTAGAAAAGAATGTGGAATTTACAGGATTTTGTAAGCCGGAAGAAGTGCGAGAACTGATGAAACGGTCTCATATTTATCTGTTTACCAGTGATTATAAAGAGGGCTGGGGAGCGGTGTTGAATGAAGCCATGAACAGCGGATGCACAGTGGTGGCGTCTCATGCAATCGGAGCTGTTCCCTATTTGTTGGAACATAAAAAAAACGGTTTGGTTTACCAAAGCGGTAATGTCATGGAACTATGCAGGAATGTGGAAAATTTGTGCAAGCAGAAGCAATATAGGGAGCAATTAGGTATGGCAGCATATGAAACCGTTCAAAAAGAATGGAATCCTGAAAATGCCGCAAAAAGACTGATTGCTTTGTGTGAAGCGGTGGCAGCAGGAAAACCTGTGTTTTTTGAAGAAGGACCTCTCAGTGAGGCCAAAGTGATAAAACAGAGCAGGATGTATCGGTACCTGGTAAAAGAGTCCGGAAAAGAGTAAATTGACGGTGGCAGTATGAAAAATATCATTATGTGTGCATTTGCATTTCCGAAAGGACATGGGCAGTCCATGCAGTTGTCGCAAAGCACCGATAACGAAAAAATCAATATTTATCTGGAAAACGCATATGTAGCACTGGTTTCGGCAAAAGAGAAGAATCCTGATTGCAGGGTGTGTCTGGTAACGGACGAGCCGTTAACAGGAGATTGGAAGGAACGTTTCGCGAAGCAGGAGATAGAAAATCCCTGTGTGGCATTTGAACATTTTTTAATGCCGGATGACTTTGTGTGGTCAAGAGCGTTTTACAAATTATGCGCCCTGAAGGGAATATGTGAAAAAGAAGAATTTTCCAATATTGTGCTTTTGGATACAGATACCATAACCTTATCTTCATACAGCGAGCTTTGGAAAGAGTGCGGACAAGGTATTGTGTTGTATGAAGTGGGACATTCGTTTTCCCACCCTGACAGGGAAACCATTGTAAAAGATGTTAAACGGTATTATCCCGGGGAGCAATATTCGCCCGTACATTACGGTGGGGAATTTGTGGCAGGTAATAAACAGGCGGTTGCCGGTTTTATCTCTGCCTGTGAAGAAGTTTACGGCAGAATGAAAAGTGCAGGCTTCGATGGTGAGAAAAGGGCCGGTGATGAAACCATTCTTTCCATTGCCGCGGGACATACTCACAATGTTTTTCCGGCGAACCCCTATATTTACCGCTTTTGGACAGGAGAATTTTATTTAACATCTACAGTGTATGAGGCCAATCCTGTTTGTATTTGGCATTTGCCTGCGGAAAAAGAACTGGGAATGCGGTATTTTTACCGCTATTATCAAAAGCACGGTTGTTTTCCGGAAAAAAAGAAGTGTGCCGGAATTGTCGGATTGCCGGCGGCAAAGCGTAAAAAAGATTTTTCTTATTGGTATATGCGTGTATACCGCAAGATTCACAAATAAATGCCAAAGAAAGGCAGAATATCTATGCAGGATTTGATTTCGGTGGTTATGCCGATTTACAATGTAGAAAAATATCTGGAGCGTTCGGTGGGAGCATTACTTGGACAAACCTACCGGAATTTAGAAATTATATTGGTGGATGACGGTTCCACGGATGCAAGTGGCGATATGTGTGATGCATTCGCAATGAAAGATTCCCGCATCAAAGTGATTCATAAACCCAACGGCGGTTCCAGCACTGCCAGAAATATGGGGATTGAGGCAGCTACGGGTGAATACATCGGTTTTTGTGACAGTGATGATTATCCGGAACCGGATATGTATGAAAATCTTTTAGCAATCATGAAAGAACACCCTGAGGCTGTAATTTCCCAGGCGATGTCCAGTGATTATACGGAAGATGGAACCTTGGTAAAAGGTCCGTATAAGGATACAGGAGCAGTGACCTTCTTACCAAAGGAAGAAATGTTTAGGCTGCTTATGCTTCATGTAGGTGACAGTTCATTTTGTACAAAACTAATCCGGGCGGACTATATGAAACAATTCCGCTTTCCGGAAGGGCACCTTAACGAGGATTTTGAATTGGTCCTTCGCATGATTAGCGGTGTGGAAGGTGTATATTCCCTTGAGAAAAACGGATATAACATTGAGTTGAGAAGCGGCAGTAATTCGAGAAATGTTTTCCGGGAAGTTTTCTACAATTCCATGATTGAAAACAGCAATACGGCGTTTGCCATTATGGAAAGGGAGTATCCGCAATACAGGGAAGAAGCGGTTCGTTTCTGGTATTTTCAGCGTTTGGATTATCTTTTACACATACCTGTAAAATACATGAATTCCTCTAATCAGGTCTGCCAAAATATCATAAAAGATATTAGGAAAGGGCGAAGTGAAATTAAGAAAAATCAATTTCTGACGGAAAAAGAAAAGAAGAATTTGTTGATTTTAAGCTACCTGCCGAAAGGAAGTAAACGTATTCACGGCATTAAGATGAAACTGAAAAGAAGCGCAGGAAAAGGATAACAATAAATATAAACAGATGGAGAAAACGCGTTGTAAACGTGTTCTGCAAAGTGATATGAAAGACAGAATTTATGTGTGCCACACGTACTATCATGTATATGTAACCATGTTAAAAGAACTGGCTTTGCCCAAAGAAAAGCAGGGCGGAGCAACGCTTGTACTAAGTAAAATGTCCAATGATTTTGAGACATTTAAGAGTCGCGTGGAAAAAACCGGTTTTTTTGAAGAAGTAGTGGAATTTGATGAAAAAAGAGATACTTTTTTTCCGGAGCTTATGAAATTGAGAGAGGAAAAAGGAAGCACTCTGGCAAACATGATTGCCAGGATTAAGTATACGAAACTTTATGCAAAGTTAGAAGAACCTTATATTCCGGTTGATTTTAAGAAATACAAGGAAATATATGTTTATTGCGATTCGGATCCTATCGGTTTTTATCTGAATCAGAATAAAATAAAATATCATGCATTGGAAGACGGACTGAACAGCGTAAAAAATATAGACCATGCCCATTATGAAAACAGAGGTCATTTTAAGTTGAAAGCGTTTATGTCTAAAAAGCTTAACTTGATTTTTGTACAAAACGGCTACGGTAAATATTGTATTGATATGGAAGTAAATGATATTTCGGCAATTAAGATACCTTGTGAATATTATGTGGAGGTCAGCAGGAAGGCATTGACAGACCGTCTGACAAGAGAAGACAAGGACTTGCTTTTGGAAATGTTTGTAAGGGACATGGATGGCCTGAAAGCAAAGATGGAAGAAGGTAAAAAGTACGATAAAAAAGTTTTAATCCTTACAGATCCTTTGTGTACGCTGGATATTCGGGAACGGATATTTAGGGATTTGTGTGAGGAATACGGAAAAGATGCACAGATTTTTATTAAGCCTCATCCAAGGGATGAATTGGATTATGCCACTTTATTTGCAGAATATCCGCAGTTTGATGCAACCATGCCTATGGAAATGCTGAACTTTTTTGAAGATTTGCAGTTTGATAAGGCCATTGGTGTTTTGACAGAGATGAAGGCTGTCACTTTTGCAAAAGAAGCGGTAAGATTAGGTCCTGATTTTATGGATAAATACGAGGACCCGGCAATTCACAGACAGAACGAGAGGATTTAACCATGATAAAAATATGGAAAAAGATGATGGTGCTTTTGGACGGAAAGCAGAAAAGAACCATGATATTACTGGTTTTTCTGATGGTAATCGGAGCAATTCTGGAAGCATTCAGTATTACCCTGGTGGTGCCGGTGGCCGGCTTAATTATTACACCGGATGCCATACATGAAAATGAAATGGTGGCCATGTTTTACCAATGGCTTCCCTTTGAGTCGGAAAAAACCTTCGGTGTGGCGGTCATGCTGATGCTGATAGGGGCTTTTATCTTAAAAAATATTTATATTTATTTTATGCAAAAGGTTTTATACCGTTTTGTATACACCAACCAGTTCCGTACTTCAGAGCGTATGATGAAAAATTATATGCGTAGGGGATATGAGTTTTATTTAAATGCTGATACCGCAGTGATTCAAAGAACCATTACGTCAGATGTAAATAATATGTATGGCTTGATTCTTGCGGTTTTGCAGTTGTTGTCCGAAATTATTGTGTTTGTTACCTTGTCGGTAGTTCTCCTGATTCAAGACCCGGTTATGACCATATTCCTGGCGGCATTGCTTGGCATTACGCTTTTTATAATAAAGATTGTAATTAAACCGGTGCTGAATAAAGCAGGTATTGAAAACAGGGATTATTATAGCAGTCTGTTTAAGTGGATTAACCAGACTGTTACCGGAATTAAAGAAGTCAAAATCGGAGGAAAAGAACGGTACTTTATTGACACATATGCTGAGTATGGTAAAGGATATGTGAATGCAGTGCAGAAGTATACACTGTATAATAACATTCCCCGTCTGGTAATTGAAACGGTATGTATCGGTGGTATCGTATTGTATTTCCTGTATCTGTTTTTGAGTGAGCAGGCTTCGGGAGATATTTTGGATGTTATTACTACTTTTGGTATGGCAGTAGCGAGATTGATGCCTTCTGCGAACCGTATTAACAACCAGTTGAATAATATTTCCTATTTTGAGCCTTTCTTTATGGGAGTGTCCGATAATTTACAGGACGAAATAAATGGTAATAATACGGACGTATCTTTTATGGAAGTTCCGGCAGAAAAACTTCCCGTAAAAAAAGAAATTGTGCTTGAACATGTATCTTACAAATATCCCAATACGGATAAATGGATTTTTGAGAAAGCGAATCTTACTATTCCGGTAGGACAGTCGGTGGGCATTGTGGGAAGCTCCGGCGCAGGAAAATCCACTATCGTGGATGTGATGCTGGGACTGTTAAAAATGCAGGAAGGTAAAATTTATGCTGACGGAGAGGATATCTTTGAAGGCGAAAATTACCGTAAATGGTTAAAAAATGTTGGCTATATTCCTCAGACTATTTTTATGATTGATGATACTATCCGTAAAAATGTTGCTTTCGGCGTTCCGGAAGATGAGATTAGTGAAGAACGCATCTGGGAAGTGTTAAAGGAAGCACAGCTTGATGAGTTTGTTAAAACTTTGCCGGAAGGACTTGATACGGGTATCGGTGAACGAGGTATTCGCTTGTCCGGCGGACAGAGACAGCGTATCGGTATTGCAAGAGCGCTTTATGAAGATCCGGAAGTGTTGGTTTTGGATGAAGCGACTTCGGCATTGGATAATGATACGGAGAAAGCAATTATGGACTCCATCAACAGACTTCATGGAAATAAAACGTTGATTATTATTGCACATCGCTTGCAGACCATTGAAAAATGTGATGCGGTATATCGTATTGAGAATGCTAGGGCTGTGCGCGAGAGGTAAAAAGCATGAAATTAAGCATCATTGTTCCGGTTTATAATATGGTGGCAGACGGAAAGTTGAATTTTTGTATGGATTCCCTTATCCGGCAAACGATAGATGATTATGAAATTATTGCTGTGGATGACAAATCTACCGATGATTCCCTGGCTGTATTGAAGGATTATGAAAAAAAGTATCCGGATAAGGTAAAAGTGATTGCGTCTCCCAATAACCGCAGACAGGGCGGGGCTAAGAATTTGGGCCTGCGCAAAGCAACGGGAGAATGGATTGGTTTTATTGACAGTGATGACTGGGTTACTCCGGATTATTATGAGAAACTGCTTTCTAAAGCTGATGAAACAGGAGCTGATATTGTGGGTTGTAATTATTGCACCACATATGAGCACAGTTTTGAAGTAGGAGAGATATTAAGAAGCAATTATCCCTGGCAGGCCGGTGTGATGAATGATGAGAAATATGCTCAGGCAGTTTTGATTCCGGGAAGTATGGTCACCAAAATATATAAAAGAAGTATTTTTTACGATAACGGTTTGTGGTTTCCGGAATACACCTTTTATGAAGATAATTGCACGGGAATACTGGCTATGCTGTATTGCAAACACTTTGCTTATGTGGATGAACCTATGTATTACTACTATCAGCACAATGTCTCCACGGTACACCATGTCAGTGTGGAAAAGTGTAATGACCGCTTAAAAACAATGGAAATGCTGATTGCAGAGTGCTATAAAAGAGGATTTCTTGAGGAGTATCCTGAAGAAATAGAGTACCGTTTTACAGAGATGTTTTATATTAATACGCTTTTCTCGTATATGATTAATATGCCGTTTTATCAGAAAAGGATTTCGTACTTAAGATTGTTAAGAGACGGAATTATGGCATATTTCCCCGAATATGCATCGAATCCGTATTTTGAAGAAAAGCAGGATGAGGAAGTTAAAAAGCTTACGGCAATGCATTGCAAGTCCCCGTTTCGCTTTTTCTGGTATTATACGGCATTGACAACATACCGAAAGATACGAAAGAAATTAAAAGGATATTGATGCAGCATTGAAAGCATAAAGAAAGGTAATGGACAAAATGGAAAAATGTTCGTTGATTGTTCCCTGTTACAATGAAGAAGAGGCACTTCCGTTATTTTATGAGGAAACCGAAAAAGTAATCAGGGAAATGACCTATTTGGAATTTGAATATGTATTTGTAAATGACGGCAGCACTGATAAAACGGCTGATGTTATGCGGAAGCTTGCAGAAAAGGATGAAAAAGTGCATTATGTCATGTTTTCCAGAAACTTTGGAAAAGAAGCTGCAATGTATGCAGGAATGAAGGAAGCAACGGGTGATTATATAGTCATTATGGACGCTGATTTACAGGATCCGCCCGAATTGTTGCCGCAGATGTATGAGGCTGTTACCAGGGAGGGCTATGATTGTGCGGCCACCAGAAGAGTGGACCGAAAAGGAGAGCCGCCAATCCGTTCTTTCTTTGCCAGAATGTTTTACCGTATCATGAACCGCATGGCAAGAATTGATATGGTGGATGGGGCAAGGGACTACCGTTTTATGAAGAGGGTTATGGTAGATGCTATTTTGTCCATGGAGGAATACAATCGTTTTTCTAAAGGAATATTCGGCTGGGTTGGATTTGAAACAAAGTGGATTCCTTTTGAAAACCGTCAACGCGTGGCAGGAAAGACAAAATGGAACTTTTTCTCTTTGTTTAAATATTCCCTGGAAGGAATGGTGGCATTCTCGACTGCACCTCTGGTATGGGCTTCCTTTGTGGGATTGTTATTTTGTTTTATTGCCTTTGTAGCAGTATGTGTATTAGTGGTTAGAGCCCTTGCGTTTGGAGACCCGGTAGCCGGCTGGCCGTCGCTTGCATGTATGATTACTTTCTTTGCAGGACTACAGTTGTTTTGCAGCGGAATTATCGGTATGTACATGGCAAAGTCTTATCTGGAGATAAAGGGAAGACCTATTTATATTGTCAAAGAAAAGAAATAAGCGTAGGGGAATAAAACCCCTGTGGGAGATATAGATGAACGCAGTAGCAATTATTACTGCCAGGGGAGGCAGTAAAAGAATTCCCCGTAAAAATGTAAAAGAGTTTTTGGGCAAACCCATTCTTTTGTATTCCATAGAGGCGGCAATGAACAGTGGAATTTTTGAAGAAGTCATGGTTTCCACTGAAGATGAGGAGATTGCTGAACTGGCAAGAAGTGCCGGTGCGGTTGTGCCGTTTATGCGGGGACAAGATAATGCCAATGATTTTGCCACCACCACGGATGTTTTGCTGGAGGTGTTGGCGGAATATGAAAAGCGGGGAAAACATTTTGATTATGGCTGTTGTATTTATCCTACGGCACCTTTTGTGACTGCCGGGAAACTGAAGGAAGGAATGGAGAAACTGGAGGCTTCCGATGCGGATACATTGATGCCGGTGGTGCCGTTTTCCTTTCCGCCGCAAAGAGCCATGGTAATCCGCGAGGGAAAATTGCAGTTTAACATGCCGGAGCATGCGTTGACCCGTTCACAGGACTTGGAACACTGGTATCATGATGTAGGACAGTTTTATTGTTTCCGTACGGAGAATTTTAAGAAAAACAAAATTCTTACGGTGGGAAATGTTCTTCCAATGGTTGTATCTGAACTGGAAGTCCAGGATATTGATACAATTTCGGACTGGAAGATTGCAGAAATGAAATATGAAGCTATGGTGGAGAAAAAATAAATGGATGCTTTGTTTGGCAGACTGTGGAATACAGTAAAGAAAAAAGAATATGCATTTCCTTTTTTGGCAGCGATAATTGTGGGCTTTGTGACGCATTTTTATTTATTTGTCAATAAGTTCCCCAATGCGGATGCCATGACAAGTTTTTATTTTGATCAAAACATGGTAACGTCCGGAAGATGGTTTTTGACGGTTGTGTGCGGAATATCTTCATACTATGACTTGAACTGGATTATTGGCGTGTTGTCCGTGTTTTATCTGGCGGTGGCTTCCGTTTTATTGTGTGAATTTTTGGAAATAAAAAGTCTTACGGGAAGAGTGGTTGTTTCGTCCCTTCTGGTTACTTTTCCTGCGGTAACGGCCACGTTTGCATATTTATATACGGCAGATGGTTATATGCTGGCATTTCTGCTTGCTGTGTCAGCAGCGTATTTTACCAAAAAATACAAATTTGGTTTTGTGGGCGGCGCGGTGTGCCTTGCCTTGAGTATCGGTTCCTATCAGGCATATTTATCGGTTACGGTATTACTTTGTTTGTATTCACTGATTTCGCTTTGTTTACAGAATGTATCTTTTAAGAAATTGCTTTCCAAAGCATGGCGGTATCTTGTTATGGGAGTTGCCGGAGGTGCCCTTTATTACATTGTTTTACAGATATGTCTGGCTGCACAGGGAAAAGAATTGGACAGCTATCAGGGAATCAGTGAAATGGGAAAACTTTCCTTGGATACCCTGCCCGGAATGATTGTGGATGCATATTATGATTTTGCGGCTTTTGCGTTGAAGGGCAATATCTTTTTAAGCAATGGATTTTCTGCCGCATGTGTGTTATTATTAACAGTGGTAGTTTCTGCGACTGCCTTATTTTGCTATGTAAAAAACAGAACTTATAAGAAGTGGTATCAGACACTTCTTCTTTTGGTGTTTATCATATTGATACCCTTGGGAACAAATGTTATTTACTTTATGTCTCCGGGAGTAAATTTTCATCTTTTAATGCGTATGCAGTGGATTCTTTTCCCGATATGCGGCGTGGCGATGTTGGATAATCTCGTTGTTCCGAAAAAAGCATTGGAGAAAGAAGATGTCCAAAAGAATACAAAAGCCGGGGTCAGTTTTGCATTGATGGTATCCTGTGTAGGTTATCTTGCTGCGGCAGGTCTTTCGTATCAGTTTATTCTGATGGACAATATTGCTTATTTCAATATGAACGAGCGTTATGAAAAAACATATGCATATTGTCTCAGGCTGATAGACCGTATGGAGCAGACTCCGGGGTATGAGCCGGGAATGCCGGTGGCAATGATCGGGGTACTTGACGAAGAAAAATATCCTGCTACGGATATTACATCGGATGTAACTGCGGCAATTTCCGGAAGTACCGGCGATATGTTGATTTATAAAGGGGAGCAGTATGCTGCTTTTATGAAGCATTATATGAATGTCACCATAAATCCTATTGTGGGAGACCAGATTATCGAAATCTATAATTCACCGGAATATAGGGAAATGGATAGTTTTCCGGCTGAAAATTCCATTCGGATTGTGGATGGAATTATGTACATTAAAACCGAGCCCAAGGAATAAGTGAGGATATGTAAATGAGTACATTGTCAGTAATCATTCCTTCCTATAACGAGGAAGATAATATTGAAAGAACGGCGGAGACAATCGGCAGGATTCTTGTGGAAGAAGGCATCGAATATGAATTGCTTTTTGTAAGCGATGGCTCTTCGGACAGGACCTATGAATTAGTGAGCCGGCTGGCCGAAAAAGATCAACGCATTAAAGGACTGCAGTTTAGCCGTAATTTTGGAAAAGAAGCATCTATTTTTGCGGGACTTTCCCATGCCAAGGGGGATTGTTGTGCGGTAATTGATTGTGATTTGCAACATCCGCCTGAGACCATGGTGGAGATGTATCGTTTATGGGAAGAAGGCTATGACGTGGTGGAAGGAATTAAATCCAGCCGCGGTAAAGAAAGCATTTTCCATAAAATGTTTGTAGCTATTTTTTACGGCATCATGAGTAAATTGATGAAGCTGGATATGAATTCAACTTCAGATTTTAAGCTGATGGATCGCAAGGTGGTGGATGCGTTATTGTCATTGACAGAAAAGAATACGTTTTTCCGTGCATTATCGTTCTGGTCGGGATTTAAATCAACTACCGTTACCTTTGATGTACAGGAGCGTGTTGCGGGAAAGAGTAAATGGTCATTTGTCGGATTGGTAAAATATGCTGTTTCCAATACCACTTCTTTTACTACCGCACCCTTACAGTTTGTTACTTTTATGGGCGTTCTTCTGCTTGTTTTTTCCGTGATAATGGGAGTACAGACGCTGGTAAAATATTTTATGGGCACGGCGGTGGAAGGTTTTACCACAGTGATTCTTTTGCTATTGATTATAGGAGGCTGTATTATGGTCAGCCTTGGAATTATCGGTCACTATCTTGCACGTATTTATGAAGAGGTAAAAGGCAGACCGAGATATATTATCCGGGATAAAACAGAGAATCTCTAAAAAGAGAGGTAGAATGCATGACGCAGGCAGTCCGAAAAGAACGAAAATCGAATATGGAACTGTTACGTATTGTAGCAATGCTGATGATTATTACGTTGCATTATCTGGATAAAGGCAATGTTTTACCTGCTTTTACACAGAGCAGTACGGTGAATCAACATATTGCATGGTGGTTGGAGGCTTTATGCTACGGTGCGGTAAATCTTTATGTGCTTATCAGCGGTTATTTTATGGTAGAGTCAAGATTTACCTTTAAAAAGCTGATAGTTCTTTGGTTACAGATTCTGTTTTATTCATGGGCCATTGGCGGGGTATGTCTTGCCACCGGTCTTGTGGGTGCAGAACAGAAAAGCCTGTATGAATTGATTTTCGTGGTCTTTCCGGTAACGTCTGCACATTACTGGTTTGCCACTGTTTATGTACTTTTGTTCGTACTGTCTCCGTTTTTGAACCTATGCATTGCAAAAATGAACAGACAACAGCATAAAGCCTGTATAGCGGTTGTGGTTATACTGTTCTCGGCATGGAATACTATTTTACCTTTTACCAATGCAGTAACGGACAGGGAAGGAATGGATATTGCATGGTTTGTATGCCTCTATGTCATTGCGGCATATTTTAGAAAATATCCTGATTGTATAAAACGAAAAAAAATAGTTTATTTTGGGGGATATTTAGGTTTCAGCACGTTGGTATTTGTCTTTGGGCTGGCATGTGTATTTACGGAAAGAACCGTAGGAAAGCTGGGAGGATATGCGACGATGTTGTATTCCTATAACAGTCTTGCGGTGCTGGCAGCGAGCCTGTGTCTGTTTGCCTTTTTCACCAAGATAAATATTGCGGGGAAAAAGGTTTGTAAAGTCATCAATACCCTGGCAACCGCTACGTTTGGCGTGTATTTGATACATGAGCACCGATATTTAAGATATTTATGGCCGCAATGGCTTAGTGTTGAGTCTAATGCGGATAAACCGTGGATGATACTGCATTGGTTGGGCAGTGTTGTTTTGGTATTTATGTTGTGTGCAACGATTGAGTTGATTCGTAAACGTATCTTTTCGCTTATTATTGAGCGGAAGTGGTTTGATAAAATATTCGCACCGCTTTTGAAGGCAGAACGGAAAATGAACGGAGATACAGAATGAACGCGGTAAAAAAACTGGAGGAACGCTTACGGGCGCACAGGAAGAGTTTAATATGGATATGCGCGGTCATTCTTGCGCTGCTTCCGTTTCTGCATGTAAACAG
Source organism: uncultured Lachnospiraceae bacterium (assembly GCA_964651555.1). Lineage (GTDB taxonomy): Bacteria > Bacillota > Clostridia > Lachnospirales > Lachnospiraceae > UBA3766. The sequence goes on from CAZYVY010000001.1 coordinate 62,159, forward strand.
TGGTGTGGAATTTACCGACACCGGTTACAGTCTCGGAAATTATGAAAATTTTACCACAGCGGAAGGAACATGGGCGTTGGCTACTTTTCTTGCTAATGTAACGGGATGGCTGATGACTAAGCTTCCTTTTGGTCATACCATGTTGGGAATGCAGGTGTACTGTAATGCGTTATTAAGTATTTTGCTGGTAATTGTGTTCCTGCAACTGGTAAAGTATCTGCCCGTAAGATATGTATTTTTGGGAGAACTCCTTGCATGGTCTTTGTGTTGGTGCCCCAGAGTAATTCTGTATAATTATATGACTTATTTCTTTTTTGCCATGGGATGTTTGTTTTTATTGACAGCCATACGGAAACAAAAAAAGAGATACTTTTTTATCGCCGGTATCATGCTGGGCATTAACCTTTTTGTCAGGTTTCCCAATCTGACACAGGCGGCACTGATTGTGGTTGTCATTTATGATGGGGTGTTGCGGAAGAAAAGCGTGAAAAGTACCATGCAGTGTATCGGAATGTGTGTGGCAGGCTATTTTGCCGCGGTAGCCGTTGTATTGGGCGGAATTGCAGTTTTTTACGGTGGAAGCGAGTATTTTACCATGATACAGAGTCTTTTTGCCATGGAGAATACGGAAAGCACGTATTCCATTGCAAGCATGATAAAAGCTCCGCTGACTGCTTATTGGGAGCAGATAAAATGGCTTTGGGTATTTCCGGTAGCAATAGGTATGGGAACCTTTGTTTATAAACTCTGTAAGAAACCTGTTTTAAAATATATGTTTAGCGGTCTTTTTCTTGCAGGAATACTGGGAATTGTATTGTATTATTATAAAAATGATGTATTTTGGAGAAACTATAACGATTATCATTCGTTTAAACTATGGGCGGTAGCTTTTGTATTGTTTGCATTGGGAATATCGGCATACATTATGTTGTGCAAAACTGCTTCGCCATTTGAAAAGTGTTATGCATGTATGTTAATCATCATTATTGCGATTACACCTTTGGGAAGTAACAATGCGTTATATCCCGTATATAATAACTTGTTTCTTGTGGCACCGTTTACCTTTACCATGGGAATGAAGTATATTGGTTCTCGTAAAAGCGAACTATTATGGCCGGCAAAGCTGGGGCTTACGGTAATGACATTTATGTTGATGTTTCAAAGCCTGTTGTTTGGTTGGACTTTTACATTCCGTGACGAGGGATTTACAACGGGAATTGATACGATGATTTCTGAAAACAAGGTTTTGCGCGGAATGTACACTTCCCGGGAACGTGCCAAGGTAATCGATGAGTTATCCACATATGTTTATGATGAGGATTTATGCGGAAGAGCGGTCCTTTTATACGGAGAGATTCCGTTTGCAAGCTATGCATTAGAGATGCCCGCTGCATTAAGCAGCAGTTGGGCGGATTTAAATACTGTCCTGAGCGCGGAAGCAATGAAAGGCGAAATGGAAGCCATGGAGGAAAAGCCGGTCATTATTATTGCGGCAGACCGGTATGAAGAACTTTTGAATGAACCGCCTGCGGATAATGAAAAAGCACTGCTCATTGCAGAATATATGCAAAATAATCAGTATGAAGAAACATTCCGTAATGAAAAATTTGTAGTATATCTTCCATAAAATGCAGGAATGTATGATATAAGGAGAAAAAGATGATTCGATTTAATGTACCCCCGTATACGGGAAAGGAGTTGGACTATATTAAGGTTGCTGTAGAAAACCAGAAAATCTGCGGTGACGGAGAATTTACCAAAAAGTGTAATGAATGGGTGGAAAATAAGACGGGAACAGCCAAAGCACTTCTTACCACATCCTGCACCCATGCAACAGAACTTGCCGCCATTCTTGCGGATATTCAACCGGGAGATGAAGTGATTATGCCGGCTTATACATTTGTATCCACTGCGGACGCTTTCGTACTCCGGGGGGCAACGGCTGTATTTGTTGATATCCGCCCGGATACCATGAACATGGATGAAAACCTGATTGAAGCAGCCATAACACCCAAGACGAAAGCTATTGTTCCGGTTCACTATGCCGGAGTATCCTGTGAAATGGATAAAATTATGGAGATTGCCGAAAAGTATAATCTTGTAGTGGTAGAAGATGCTGCACAGGGTATCATGTCTACATATAAAGGAAAGGCATTGGGTACCATAGGCGATTTTGGGTGTTTTAGCTTTCATGAGACTAAGAATTTTTCCATGGGTGAAGGCGGAGCACTTTTAATCCGTGACGAAAAGGATATTGAGAATGCAGAGATTATCCGCGAAAAAGGTACAAACCGTGCCAAGTTTTTCCGCGGACAGATTGATAAATATACATGGGTGGAAAAAGGTTCTTCCTATCTCCCCAGCGAAATGAATGCGGCTTATCTTTATGCCCAGCTGGAGCTGGCGGATGAAATTACTGCTGACCGTATGGCAACGTGGAACAGGTACTATGAGGCATTTCTTCCTTTGGAAGAAGAACAAAAGATTGAACTGCCTTTTATTCCGGAACACTGTACACACAATGCACATATGTTTTATTTAAAATGTAAGGATTTGGAAGAAAGAACTGACTTAATCCGTTTCTTAAAAGATAACGATATTCTGGCAGTATTCCATTATGTGCCTCTTCATACGGCACCGGCCGGATTAAAGTACGGACGTTTCCACGGAGAAGACAAATATACTACCAAAGAAAGTGAAAGACTGGTCAGACTTCCGCTTTACTATGGTTTGGAACCGGAAAAAACGGATTATATTATTGCTAAGGTAAAAGAGTTTTACAACAAATAAGCGGAGGATGGATGTATGGTGCAGTGGTTGAAACGGCATTGGCTTGAATATGTGCTTTCGGCAATATTTACTTTGTGTGCAATGTCGCTTATATCAACACAATTCACATATCTGTGCGATACCAATGATGATGTATTGATGAGGAATATCGTATCCGGAATGTATACAGGTACTCCGGATGCACATCTTGTATATATCATGTATCCGTTAGGCTGCATATTAAAAGCATGTTACGGCTTATCTGCAAAGATTGCCTGGTATGATGGTTTCATGATAGGTCTGCACTATATATGCTGGTTTTTGTTGGCGGCAAGAGTAGGAAGTTGTTTTCAGGGGAAAGGGAAGAAAACGGTGGGTGTAACCTTAACCTTCCTGTTATTTGCCCTGATAGATTTGCCTTATATGGTCACACACCAGTATACGGTACTTGCGGCGTGGTTGGGTGTTGTGGCATTGTTTTGGATGATTACGGATCACTCATCCGGAACTAAGGAATTTATCTTGACACATATTGTTACGGTTATGGCGTTGTTGTTGTGTCTTTGGCTTCGTAAACAGGTGTTTTTAATGGTAATTCCGTTCCTGGCCTTGATTATTTTATACCGCTTGTATAAAGAAAGAAAATTAAACGGTAAAAAAATGTTCTGTCAATATGCAGGTTTTGTAGGTGTGATATTGATAGCGATTGTAGTTTCTTTTGTCATAGATAAAAACGCATATGCTTCCGAAGAGTGGAAAGATTATCTTGCTTACAACGAAGCAAGGACGGAGATTTATGATTATTATCAGGCTCCGCCATATGATGCATTTGCGGATTCGTATGGGGAATTAGGTTACAGTGCTGCGGATTATGAGGTTATTGCTTCTTATAACATTGGCCTTATGCCGGATGTAGATACGAAAACCCTTCAGACATTTGCGACATGGTCCGAAGAGTACGCAAGATGGCAGGAACAGTTTTACAGCGTATATCGGAAAACGGTGTTTGAATTGTGTGAGAGTATTTTATACAATTCCGTGCAACCTATTGGAATTATGCTTTTGATGTTATATGCCGGTTGTTTTGTTTGGGCATATGTAAAAAATAAAAAAGAAGAGGCTGTTACGGTTTTTGCCCTTGCCTTATTCCAGTGTCTGTTTGTGGCATACTTTTTATGGAAAGGGCGGTTCCCTGAGCATGTTTCTTATGGTTTTTATCTTTTGCAGTTTGTTTTTTTGTGCGGACTTGTCATCAGGAATATCAAAGAGTTGCGGGAGATAAAGAAAAGAAAAGAGTGTTTTTGGCCTGTTTTGATTATGGGAATAATCTTTATTGTGGCAGTTAATTTTGGTATGTACCGGTATAAAACCACCTTGGACGAAAACAGGGCAGAACTTGTGGTTATAGAGGAATGGGAAACCATAAAAAAATATTGCGCTGAGCATCAAGACATGGATTATTTTCTGAAGCTAAATGCAGTAGGCGGATATACGGAAGCGATGTTTAAGAAGGATGTTGTTCCCGCAGAGAATACACATTATCTGGGAACCTGGTTATTAAACAGTCCTCTTTATGAGGAGCGTTTGCAGAACCGGGGGATATCGGATGTGGGAGCTTATCTTGCTACGGGCGGGAATGCAGCTATGATACAGTTGGGAGATGAAGATACCTTGTGGCTGACTGAATTTTACCGGGAGCAGGGGTATACCGGAACCATTGAAGCAGTTGATTCTATTTTATTACCTTCCGGAAACAGCATGTCCGTATTGTCCATGCAGGAAAGCAGTGAGAGGTAACGTAATGCAGAAAGTGATTGAGAATGAAACAATATATCTGCGTAAAATGGAGTATTCCGATACGGAGAATATTGTAAACTGGAGAAATTCCGATTTTGTAAGAGAGCATTTTATTTATCAGGAACTTTTTACCAGGGAATCCCATGAACATTGGATTCGTACCATGGTAGAGACCGGCAAGGTGGAACAGTTAATGATATGTCTTCAGCCTGAAAGTGATGGAGAAGAAGGCGTGCCGGTAGGAAGTGTTTATATCAGGGACATTGATCATACCCACAATAAAGCAGAGTATGGTATTTTCATCGGAGAAGAAAGTGCCAGGGGCAAAGGCGTGGGAAGTATGGCAGCGTCTTTGATGATTGCGTATTGCTTTCAGCAGTTAAAATTACACAGATTATTTTTACGTGTATTTGCAGACAATACGCAGGCAATTCGCAGTTATGAAAAGGCAGGTTTTGTGAAGGAAGCCTATTTAAAAGATGATGTCAGAATTCAGGGACAGTATAGAGATATTGTGCTTATGGGAATTTTGAATCCGGAGGATAAAAAATGAGTTTAGTCAGTTTTGTTATTCCTTGTTACCGTTCGGAGAAGACACTTCCGGCCGTTATTGAGGAAATTAAGGTCACAATGCAGGATATGGAAGATTATAGCTACGAGATTGTGTTGGTTAACGATTCGTCTCCGGACGATACGATTCATACTATCCGTAGGATTTGTGAGACAAACAGCAATGTGACAGGTATTGACCTTGCCAAAAATTTTGGTCAGCACGCCGCGCTGATGGCAGGAATGCGTCAGGCTAAAGGCGATATTATTGTGTGTCTGGATGATGACGGTCAGACTCCGGCTGATGAGGTTGGAAAACTTTTGGATAAGCTTAACGAAGGTTATGATGTGGTATATGCAAGCTATGGAAAAAAGAAGCATAGCCTGTTCCGCAACTTTGGTAGTAAAGTAAACGAACTGATGACCAGAGTGATGCTTGGAAAACCAAAGGAACTGTACATTTCCAGCTATTTTGCGGCAAAGCGCTTTGTAGTGGATGATATGTTGCGCTATGAACATTCCTATGCATATGTAATCGGTTTGGTTTTACGTGCAACGAAGAATATAGCCAATGTAGAGGTAAATCATCGTTCAAGGACAGAAGGAACCTCCGGTTATACCTTGAAAAAATTGTTAGGGCTTTGGTTTAACGGGTTTACGGCCTTTTCCATTAAGCCCTTACGTGTGGCAACCGTAATCGGCACCTTATGTGCCTGTGGCGGCTTTTTGTACGGTGTTTATACCATCATTAAAAGATTGATTTTACCGGATATCCAGGCCGGATTTTCTGCGTTAATGTCTATGTTGGTATTTATGGGCGGAATGATTATGCTGATGCTTGGACTAATCGGTGAATACATTGGAAGAATCTATATCAGCATGAATAATTCGCCTCAGTACGTGGTGCGTGAAGTAATCAAAAATGATAAAACCGGGAATGAATAATGAGTGAGAAAACAAAGCAGAAAAAAAATAAAATTGCAGAGAAAGCGGCAACAATTGGTTGGGTGATTCTGTTAGCTGCTTATGGAATTGCATGTACGTATCTGTATTATATGCAGTCAAATAATATGGAAGGTCAGTATTTTGAATCAGATCTGCCTTATCATATTAATATGGCGCTGGATGGCTGGGGATACAGCCTTACTGCAATTTTATATAAGCTTTTGGGCTATTTGCCCGGAACCAATTTATGGATTGCGCTCATATTGGCACTTTGTACGGTGGGGACGATTGTAGCCACATTTTATGTATTAAAACCCTATCTTGAGTCAAAACGGATGCGTATGTCAATTGCAGTGATATCGGGAGTAGCAATGCCCTTTTTTATCAAAGCGGTACAGCATACCCGATACATTGGGTATCAATCGCCGTCTATCTGGCATAACTCTACCTATATTGTTATGAAACTGTTGGCGGTAATTACTTTGTTCTTGTGTTTCCGTATTGCGAAACAGTATGGAGAGAAACTGGAATGGAAGCATTGTGTTTGGTTTGCACTTTTGCTTGCCATTACCACAGCGACGAAGACCAGTTTTGTGGCAGTGTTTGCTCCGGCAGCACTAATTATGCTGATTGCGGACGGATTGACGGGAGTTCCCGTAAAAAAACTTATATTGGTGGCAACGACGATTATTCCCACAATATTGGTAATTTTGTTTCAGGAAGCGGTGCTGTTTGGTGAAGATACCGGTAACGGTATTGTGATTGATTTTGGATATACGGTATATTTGCGGGCGGAGACACCACAATACACTATGATCTTATCTGCATTGTTTCCGGTACTGATATTTCTTTTTAATGCATATCCGGTAGTTAAGGATACGGTGGCAGATATTAAAAATAAAAGCAAAGGTCTGACACACAGGGAATTTTTGGTTTCCTGGACAATGTGGGTGTTTGGCGCACTGGAATTGCTGTTGTTAAAGGAAACGGGGCAAAGAGAGAAAGATGCAAATTTTGCGTGGGGCTATAGCATATGTCTTTTTGTATTGTTTATTTTTAGTAGTGTTTATTTTGTAAAGAATTTAAAAGACCCTAAGTTTTTAGGCGGAAACAAAGCGGCGAAGGTTATATATGGTGTTACAATGGGAGGTATTCTCGGGTATCACGTATATTGCGGAATTTATTTTTTCCTTCGCTTGTTGGAAGGTACCACATATTTTATGTAGTGACGGAAGGACGGTTCGGTGAATAAGAAGATAGGAAAGGGACTTCTATTTGGAAGTATAGCTTTGCTTAGCGGGATTGCCATATTGTTAACGGGCACCATTAGTAAGAAAACATATTATCCGATAGAAGGCGATGACAGAGTGCAGATACTGTTTTTGGGAGACAGTAATATTGCCAATGAGGTTGAGGGACAAACCATTCCTCAGTTGATAAGCGGATATTTGGATGTTAATGTTTACAATTGTGCGGTAGGAGGGACAACTGCTGCCAAGGCAAATACAGATAATCATGCCGACGCTATTCTGGATTTGTTCTGTTTATATAATTTGTCGAAAGCATTGGAAGCACAGGATCATCATGTATTCACTGATTTTTATGGAGAAGGAAATACGTTGGAAAGAAACGCAATGAAAACCATGGAAATGATGGGAAACATTGATTGCGAGCAGATTGATTATGTGATACTTTCTTATGGCTTGAATGATTATGTCGGCGGTTTCCCGATAGAGAGCAGTAACCGGTATGATGAGGAAACTTATGCGGGTGCATTGAGAAGTGCAATCGGGAGAATACAAAAAAAGTGTCCCAACGCAGTAATTATATGTTCTTCCATTACGTATTGTATGTTTGAAGATGAGCAGGGAAATCCGACAGACGGGTATGAAAAAGACTGGGGTGGCGGAACAATCCAACAGTATTGTGACGCCATGGAACTGGTTGCCGGAGAATATGATAATGTATATTTCATGGATAATCTGAAAGAATTGGATATTCATGAAGGGAATTTTACAGAGTATTTGAGAGATGCCATGCATTTTTCTGTCAAAGGTCAGGAAATGTATGCGCAGAATCTTTCTACATTGATTCAACAAATTGAAAGAGATGCGGTTGCGGATGAGTAAAAAAATAACTGACTGGTTCAGGTTTGCAGTGATAGCGGTATGGATGGGTATCTTTGCCCTACAGTTCGTTTATGCTGTGGGCTGGGCCGTTCAAAATGGTAATAACATACAGGATTTTTACGACACGGCAGTGTATTTACAGAGCGCGAAGGAATTTGCGGGAGACGGTTGGCGTCTTTTGGGATATGCGTGTATTCTGCGTTGGTTTCAATGGTTTGAAAGTGTCATGGGTTCTTCCTATGTTATATTGATTTATTTGGTACAGGCATTATGCAGTGTGGCTTCTTTTGGTTATGGTACCAAGGTAATTGCTAAAATTATATGGAATCATGATTTATCCGTTAAACAGTCAATAGTGGTAGCGGTATACCTTGTAACCTTACCGGTGATTTGGCAGATGCAGTTTGCACTTTTGCCGGATGCGTTTTGTTTGGCTCTGCTGGTATTGTTATTTTCACAGCTTTTAATGATTTTATTCCGGCATAAGGAATTGCGTTGGGAGAGAATCTGGGTTGTGTGCGGCAGCAGTCTTTTGCTGGGCGTGTTGAATCATCATTACTTTTATGCCGGAGCATCATTGATTATTCTTGCGGTGGCTGTTTTATTGATAAAACAAATAAAAAGAAATTATAGAAGTAAAGCAGGGCTGCTGGCGGCAATATTACTCATGGTGGTTCTTTGTCTGACAACATTAATCAGGACACAGGTTAATGATAGTGTTACCAAAACACAGCCGTATGCAGAGCATACAATGGTTACGGAATTATGGGGTAGGTTTGTTTTTCCCCATATGCAGGAGGATTATGCCTTTTATCCGGAAGAAGTAAAGCAGGCATTTTCGGAAGATGTTTTAGTGTCCGGAAGTGAATATTATGAGTTATATTTGTCTGAAGTTGTGCCCCAAATAGAGGCGGAGGCGGGTGAAAATGCTTACGGATTATGTTGGGACATGGTTTTATCCGGCTTTCAATTGCATCGGAATGAGGCAGTAAAAAGCTTTATAAAAGAAAGCATTGCGTATGGATTTATGCCGTTTTCCATGGTGAAATATATGTACAAAAACGGCAGTTCGCTTTATGGGCATAATGTAATGAAAATGTGGGAAATGGCACCCAAATTTACTGTTGATTATATGCACATTACCATGAACGGATTTTTGGTTATCTGTTGTCTTGGTTTACTGATGTTTCTGTTGGAACTGATAAGTGCTAAAAAAACCTTTCGTCATATGCTGAAGGTTGTTTTAGCGGGCGGTATTGGCATTATTACTGCCATATTGCCTATGATGTTGTTTTCTGTTGAGAAGTTTGATTATCGGATTGGATTGTTTTCCGTTTTTATTTGGGGTGCTGTAGTTGTATCCCTGATAATGGATCAGGAATGGAGAAAAGATAATGAACGAAAATACGATAAAGATGTTGAAAGCTAAATACAGGGCAGCCAAACCTTATGCGGACAAGGTTTGGGATATATTGATTCAGGTATCTTATGCATTGTTATTGGCCGGTGTTATATTGTGTCTGTCCAATTCGACGCAGGAAATATACCAGACATTAAAAGATATTCAATCGGCAAAAGCATTGTTACTTTTTTCTGTTTTTTTATTTATATTGCAGCGGGTACGCCTGTTTAACTGGCAGTCCGCAGTAGTGACGCTGATTTATGTGCCGATTGCAAAATGGTATATGGACACACATCAGTATGGTGTTCATTTGGAAACCCGGGCACAATACGTTGCCATAATGATATGGATTTTATGTATGATTATTGTTGATATGCTTGTGTATAAAAAATACAATACATTAGCAGCATTACGTACAAAAAGTATAGTCGTATATCTGGCAATGGCAGTATCGCTGATTGCATTCCGTAATAACAGACATTATCCGCTTGCTTTGGCAATGCCGGTATTTTTGTTTTATTTGATACCGATAACAAAAAGAGAGTGGCAGAAGGTGATTAATGCATTCTGCAACGCCTGGTTTATTGCGTTCTTTGTAATTTTATACCGTTCTATCACGGAAAATCCCTATCAGGGAGGAAGGTGGTACGGTTGCTATGTTAATATAGGCGCTTTGGGAATGTTTTTGGGAGGCGTTTTTGTGGTAGCCTTATACCGTATTTTAAGGAGCAAAGAGCGGTGGGGCATAAAGAGCTTGCCTTTTATTTTACATTGTGTTTTAATGATTCCGGTTTTGGTTGTAATGTTTATGGTTAATACAAGAACACTCTGGGTAGGCGTTGCCTTTCTTGCTGTGATTGTATTTATCATGGGATTCCGAAAGAAGAGTCCGAAACAATTATTAAAAAGTACAATCCGTGTTGCCATTGTGGCGGTTGTTTTGCTTGCGGTATTTGCGTTGTCCATGCTGGCTGTGCAGAAGGTGGATTTGGAAAAATTAAGTGCCAAAGCTGAAAACAATTATATTTTGGCTCCTGTTGAATATTTTGTGGAAAAATCCCAGCTGGTATTGAGTGATAAGGTTACGTTTAATTTGGATCCTGACGAATATTCAAGCAAATTTGTACAGGTATTGGATTCCTTTACTTCCGGTAGAATTGCCATTGCGAAGAGATATGCCGAAAAATTCAATTTTACGGGAAATGTACCTGAGGCAATTCAGGTAGGCTCTTATCTTGCCGTAAATGCACATAACCAATATGTCCAGACCATGTATGAGCATGGAATTCTGGCGGGAATACTTTTTGTGGGTTGGCTGATATATTCGCTGGTATTTGGTATTGTTAATTATTTGAAAACCTACCGGACGTCAAACCTGTTTGCTGTGTTATGGCTGGCAATGATTATGGGGCTGATGACAGGAGAAATGGCACATTTTTATTTCCCGAGTACATTCATGACATTGGTTTTGTTATATCCCCAAATGACGAAATTCAAAAAAAGCCCGGTGGGAAATAAAGCATAAAAGAATGAAAAACATAGAAAAAACAAGGTGGTAAATCATGCGAAAGATTGTTAAAAAAACATTAACAGCAATGGGAATATTGGCTGTGGGTATTTTTTTGGGAGCCGTATTGCTGGTTTTATCTTTTGTTTTGCCGGAAGGGCCAATGCAGAAGCATTTGCAGGAGTCTATACCTGCATTAACGGCTTATGTGGGCAGTTCCGAAATTATGGTAGGATATCAGGCATCGTATGATGGAATTTTTACGGATGCGCTCATGCTTCAGAATGCCGTTTATGATGAAGGGCATTCTATTTTGGAAAAAGCAATGGGTGTTTACCGTAACGGTAGTGAAAACGGGATTTGGGTTCCGTGTGAGGAGCTGGTAGAATATTTAAGCGGAGAAACCAGTGTGGAACTCAGTTATGCAAGATACTGGCATGGTTATCTTATTATCCTAAAACCTTTATTACTTCTCTTTAATTGGGGGGAAATCCAGTTTTTGAACCAGATTGTACAGACATTCTTATTGATAGCGGTTGTTGTCGGTCTGGTAAAAAGAAGTAAAGAAAAATATGCGGTGGCTTATGGCATTGCTTTTTTGTTTCTGGTTCCGGTGATTATGCCTGTCTCGTTGTCTTTGTCAGTATGTTTACATCTGTATCTGATTTTGAATGTGATACAATTGCGTTTTCATGAGAAGTTTGTGGCAAAGGGATGGTATCTGTACTTTTTCCTGTTGGCAGGTATGGCAACCTCGTATATGGACTTTTTGACATTTCCTATTGTGACACTGGGATTGCCCTTAGCATTTTACTTCCTTTTATCAGGTCAGGAAAGTGTAAAAAAATCTGTATTTTCGGTAGTGAAATACTCTGTAAGCTGGGGAGTCGGCTATGTAGGTATGTGGGCATCCAAATGGATTTTGGGAAGTATAGTTTTAGGGCAGAACGTTTTAAAAGATGCAAGCGATACCCTGATTCAGAGAACAGATTCTATTTCTTATGATTCCAGAATAATGTCTTTTCTCAGTGTTTTATGGTATAATTTAAAGATGTATAAGGCACTTCCTTATATTTTACTGGTAGTTGTCATAATTGTGTTTTCTGTGTTTATGGCAATAAAATACCCCACCGAAGGTAAAATGACCGGAAAGTTAAAAGCGTGTATACCATATTTGCTGATTGCCCTGATGCCTTTTGCGTGGTATTTTGTTGCATTAAATCATTCCGGAGAACATTATATGTTTACCTTTAGGGCGTTGATTGTTACAGCGTTTGCAGGATGTTGTATTTTATTCGGATTTTTTGATTACTCAGGGAAAAAGAAAAAGTAGGAATGGTGAACTACATAAATAGAGAGGAAAAGTTTCATGGATAAAATTGCAGTATTAATTCCCTGCTATAATGAGGCGAAAACAATTGGAAAAGTGGTAAAAGATGCGCGACAGGCTTTGCCGGAGGCAGTTATTTATGTGTATGATAATAATTCTACGGATGACACTGCAAAAATAGCAGCGGATGCAGGTGCCGTTGTACGTCACGAGTACCAGCAGGGAAAGGGAAATGTAATCCGCAGGATGTTTCGTGAAATAGATGCCTGCTGTTACATTATGATAGATGGTGATGACACATATCCCCTGGAATTTGCCAGGGAAATGGCGGATGCCGTTTTGGAAAGAAATGTGGATATGGTCATCGGAGACAGATTATCTTCTACGTATTTTACGGAAAATAAAAGACCTTTCCATAATTTTGGTAACAGTATGGTGAGAGCTTGTATTAACCGCATGTTTGGATGCAAAATAAAGGATATCATGACCGGTTATCGTGGGTTTGGCTATGGATTTGTTAAGACGTTTCCGGTTTTATCCAAAGGATTTGAAATTGAAACAGAGATGACCATTCATGCAGTTTCCAATAATATGTCTATTGAAAATGTTGTGGTAGAGTATAGGGACAGACCGCAAGGCAGTGAATCTAAGTTAAATACGTATTCTGATGGTATGAAAGTAATTTTTACAATGATAAAATTGTATAAAAATTATAAGCCGCTGGGATTTTTTACCCTGCTGGCACTATTGCTTACGGTTTTGGCTGTTGCATTTATGATTCCGGTGTTGGTGGAATATATACAGACCGGTTTGGTGGAACGTTTCCCTACCTTGATTGTATGCTGTTTTGTGCAGTTAGCGGCAATTCAGTCGTTTTTTGCAGGCATGATTTTGTCGGATATGTGCATAAAAAACAGAAGAGATTTTGAGTTTAGGAGAAATTTAATCCAGAAGGATTTAAAGAATAATCAATAAAACAGGGCGCACTGCGGTGCGCCCTTCGTATTTTTGTTTGGAATTATTCGCTTATCAGACGGAGGTTAATGCAGTTTGCGATACGTTCTGCAATCATTTCCCGTCCTTCTTCGTTTGGTGTTATTCCATCGTCTAAAAGATACTGCTCTGCTGTTTCGGCGTTGATGGGAATGCCATAGAAGTTATCCAGATAAGAAACTTCATAAGTATTGGTTTGGATAACCAATGTTGTAAGGCAGGTGGGCAGATTTCCATGTCCTAAATCGGCAATGTCGCAACCCTCTTTTGTACCGTCTTCGTCAATTACATAACAGAAGGTAGGGGCAATAAACATACATTGCATATGGGGAAGATTAACCGGATAGCGTTCAAAACTTCCGGTAAAGCTGCCTTCCATAGTCATAACGTCATACATATCCGTAGGATTAGCCATGGGATGTTTTGCCAGATAATCATGTCCGTCATAATAAATCAGCATCAGGTCAATTGTATTAAAGTCCAAGGATTTCAAAAGCGAAAGAGTTTCCTCATATTCCCGGCGGTTGTATTCATCGGGAAGATTGTTCAGTGCGGTTTCCTGCATGCTCCAGTCACCGGTCATAATGGCATTGGAGAGCCAGAAAAAGCCGAATGCATCAATGGGATTATCGGCAACCGCATCCATAGTTTTCGTTTCTGCTGCCAGATAAGAGCCCTCAAATCCGCAGTTATATACATTACCGTTTATTTTTTCTGCTAACAGGTCACCGATGCTGTTTCCGTCATCATCATAAACCAGTGTGTCATTACCAAGGATTACTACATCCAGTGTCCCGTCGTAATTGTTTTCGGATAAAGTAGAAGGGTCCATAAAGAAAATCATATCTTCTGTTTCTGTATCGACGTTTACGTTGGGATCAATCACATATTCTCTGCCGCGATTCCATTTTAATAACTGTAATACGGCAACAAAAACTACTATTAAAATCAGAAGTGCCAGTGACCACGGAATGATTCTCTGATAATTTGGCTTTCTGCGACGCTTTTTGGGAGTAACATTCTTCTCAGTCATATTATCGTCTCCTTTTAAAATTTATGTATTGGAATTTATAACATATATTGTCCGTTTGTCTGAAAAATATTCTACTATTCTTTTGGCAAAAAGTCCAGTCTATTCACAGGATTAGGAACTTTGCCGGACTTTTGCTTGAATGCGGAAATAATTTGTATTATATTGGTATTGCTGACAGAAATCAGAGGTAAAAAAAATGAAGAAGAAAAAATTTAAAAAAATATATGTGATGATTATCCTTCAGATTCTTTTGGTGGCAGGATGTTTATTTTATGCAAATAATCGTCATTTGGAGCAGTATTGGTATGACGGTTCCCAAATGGTATATATTGATGTTCATGAGGAAAATGAGCAGTATCGTAAGATATGTAGTCCACAAACGGAATTAAAAGTCGGTTCATATCGTTTTGAAATGGTATATACTTCTTCCGGCGAAGAAAGTGAAATTACATTTACCAATTGCGGTTCTGAAACGTTTGCCATCGAAAACAGCAGTGAGATGTATTTATATGAGGGAAAACATGATTTTGATGCTGATTTTCGTCTTTCTTATTCTTTAGAAGGATTTTCGGCAATAGTCATTTGTCCTGAAGGAGAAGAATTTCAGGTTGATTCTGTTCTTCTGTCAGAAACCAATGATGCGTTGTATGGCTCGTTGTTTTATCTTTTCCTTGTTTTTGTTATTGTGGATATGGTATGTATTTTATCCGATGAAAAGGCTTTGGAATACATGAACAACAAAAAGAGTGCATTTTATGCCGTAGCCATTGCAGCATTCTTTTCCGGTCTGCCATTGATGGTACATTATCTGATGAACGGTCACGATTTGGAGTTTCATTTACTTAGGATTGACGGCATAGCAACTGCTTTGGCAAATGGTGATTTTCCGGTCCGCATGCATCCTAATTTTATGGACGGATACGGATATCCCACAGGTATCTACTATCCGGAATTATTTTTGTATTTGCCGGCGGCTTTACATCTGATAGGAATTCCTTTGATGCAAGCATATAAATGGTTTCTGTTGGTGGAGAATATTGTAACTGCAGTATTTGCATGGTATGGTGGGAAAATTATTTTTAAGAACGAGAAGTATGCATCGCTCTTTTGCATATTATATACATTATTACCCTACCGCATGATAAATGAATATTACAGGGCGGCAGTGGGCGAAAGTCTTGCCATGATGTTTTTGCCGCTTTTGATTGCGGCGATGTATTTGCTGTTGGGGAAAAATACAGGGAAAAAAGAACTGAAAAAAGCTACCGTGTTGTTAACGGTGGCGGTGTCGGGGGTTCTTCAGTCCCATATATTAAGTTGTGAAATTTATGCAATATTCGGATTGTTAATTGTTTTGGTTTGTATACGCCGGTTTATGAGACCGCAGGTATTGCTGGCGGTTTTAAAATCCGTTGTCTGGGTAATTTTATTGAATCTTTGGTTCCTGATACCTTTCTTGGAGGGATTTGGTCTGGATTTAAACGTCTTTAATCATAGTTCAAGCGGCATAGGGACACAGGGACTGAACCTCTGGCAATTGTTTGCCTTTACTCCGGAGGCCGGTGGAATTTCGAGAGGGCTCACTGAGGGGATTTCCAATGAAATGCCGTTATATCTTGGGTGGGCAACCGTTATATGCCTTTTTATAGGATTAGTGGGCGTTGAAAAGCTTTATCAGGAGAGAAAAGATGATAGGAAAGCAATGGGAGTCATCTGTTTTGTGGCAGGTTGTATTGCTGCATGGATGACCACCTATTTATTTCCGTGGAATCTTATTTCCGGCGTTCCCAAGTTGGGCGAAATGCTGCAGACAGTACAATTCCCCTGGAGATATTTAAGTGTTGCAGGTGGTCTTATTCTGGTAGCAGGTCTGATTGCCCTTATGTCATGGAAAAATGAGAACAATCGTAAAAAAATGTCAATGGTTCTTGTGGGTATTGCAGTGTTTGTTACATTGTCATTCTGTCAAAGCATGGTAGAGAATAAGGCATATTATACCGTGTATAATGAGGCAGGACTGGATGTTTATACCGTAATGGGAAAAGAGTATCTGTATCCCGGAACAGATGTGGAAGAACTGAAAGATAATCCGGTATCTTCAAGTTGGTATTATAGAGAAAAAGGAAGTGTAATTTGCGAGATAGAGGCCGGTAACGCGGAAGAAAAGGTTTATTACCTTCCGTTGTTATACTATCCCTGGTATGAGGCGCTGGATGCAGAAAACGGTGAGAAATTGCCTGTAATAAAAGGTGATAACAATGTAGCGGTATTGGAAGTGCCGGAGAATTACAGCGGTACTGTGGTGGTTTCCTTTGCAGAACCGCTGCTTTGGAAAATTGGCACTGTGGTTTCCTTTGTGGCCGGAATCATGTTTCTTCTTTACGTGGTCTTCTGGCAATATAAAAAGTGCTTATTTTGCAAAGAGAAGAAGCATCCGAACACTGTATAAGTAAAGCAGTGCGTTCGTTTTGATTCAGCTTTATGTAAGATTCATAGGGAATGGATAATTCAGTGAGCCGGTTGCTGCAGGCCGGACAGCAGGAGCGGTGACCGCTTAAAATGTGAATGCGTTTACAAGGATTACAATAATGAAGGTACAACATGAGAAAACTCCTTTCGATTTGTTTTATTCTCATTTGTACCTTTTTCATTTAAATTTAAATTGTAGAAATGCGACTTTTATTATGTCATTTTTCGTCGAATAAGTCAACCTTAAAAATGGTTAGTTTTCGTTCTTCCAGCTTCTGCGGAATTCTCCGGGGGTCATGCCTTCTACCTTCTTAAACAAGCGGGCAAAGTAGTTAGGGTCATCCATGCCGCATGCGCTCCCGACTTCCTCAATGGTCATATCGGAGAAACGCAGTAATTGTTTTGCATGGGTAATTCTGACGTTTTGCAGATAATGATTTACGGTAATGCCGAATTGCTCGCGAAAGGTGCGCGTCAAATGGTGTTTATTGATATAAAAGGTTTGTGACAATAAATCCAGACTGAGTTTTTCTGCATAGTGTTCATCCAAAAACTGCTTAATTGCCTGCAAACGCTGATGTTTTGTGCTTCCTGCGGTGGGAATTTCCCTGGGGTTACTTTCGCGCAGAATAAGGGAAAGCAGGGAGGCCAGTTTTTCGTATATTAACATATCCTTATATGGAATATCGGATTGGGTAATCTGAAACAGTTCCTGTAGAACCGATTCAAAAAGACAGGGATAAGCAGGATGAAACACAGGGCTTTCCCTCTGCTCCGAATATTCACGATAAATTTCTGACATATTGGGACCGTAAAAATGTGCCCATTGCAGAGTCCACAGGTCTTTTGAAGTTCTGTGGGAGTACTTTTGTCTGCAGTCTAAGAATACACAGTCTCCTTTGGAGAGGAGATAGGTCTTATTATTATATTCCAAAGCACCGGAGCCGTTTTTTACGATAAAAAAAAGATAAGAGACAAGATTTTTTCGACGGCTGGTATGGGTTTTCTGGGCACGGAGGGTGCCGGTTTCCTGTAAATGCAGCAAGTGATTTTTAGCAAAAGCTCCGGGTGTATATAAAATACGATTAGAGCGCACCATATTGTCCTGAATAATAGAATTTTTCATAGTTTCTCCTCGAAGAAGTGCGGAATTTCAATGTTTTAATAAATATATCATAAAAGTCAATTTTGTGCTAGTAAAACGCAATATTCTCCCTCGTTTTATGGCGGGAAGAGGGATAATATAGTGTGGATGGTAAAAAGAAACATAATTTTATAGGAAAAGAGGTTCAAATAATGGCAAAGAAAGCTTTGATTACGGGAATAACGGGACAGGACGGTTCGTATCTGGCTGAGTTCCTTTTAGAAAAAGGATATGAGGTGCATGGTATTACCAGACGTTCTTCCATTTCCAATACAGGTCGTATAGACCATTTGATTGCAACAGGCAGTATTAAATTGCATGATGGGGATTTGACGGATTCCTCATCATTGATTCGTATCATTCGTATGGTAGAACCGGACGAAATCTATAATTTGGCAGCTCAGTCCCACGTTCAGGTATCTTTTGATGTGCCGGAATATTCGGGTGATGTAGATGCGCTTGGTGTATTGCGTATTCTGGAAGCGGTGAGAATGTTGGATTTAACCAAGAAGACAAGGGTTTATCAGGCATCTACCTCTGAACTTTTCGGAAAGGTTGAGGAGGTTCCCCAGCGGGAAACCACACCTTTTCATCCTTACAGTCCTTATGCCGTGGCAAAGCAGTACGGATTTTGGATTACAAAAGAATATCGGGAAGCCTACGGCATGTTTGCAGTAAACGGTATTCTTTTTAATCATGAGTCGGAACGCAGGGGAGAAACCTTTGTTACCCGTAAAATTACTTTGGCAGCAGGACGTATTGCGGAAGGTATCCAGGATCATTTGGAGCTGGGGAATATGGATTCATTGCGTGATTGGGGCTATGCCAAGGATTATGTGGAGTGTATGTGGATGATGTTGCAGCATGATACTCCTGAAGACTTTGTTATTGCAACAGGAGAACAGCATACGGTTCGTGATTTTACGGAAAAAGCATTTGCGGCAAACGATATTTCCATCCGTTGGGAAGGACAAGGTCTGGATGAAAAAGGCTATGATGCAAAGACCGGAAAGATGTTGGTTTGCGTAAATCCCGCATGGTTCCGCCCGACTGATGTTGATAATTTATGGGGAGACCCCACAAAGGCAAAAACCGTACTGGGATGGAATCCTCAGAAAACAAGTTATGAGGAATTGGTTAAAATCATGGCAGAGCATGACAGGGCTCTGGCTAAAAGAGAAGCAGCAATAAAGAAAGCGGTTGAGGAATAGAGAAATGATGGATTTTAATGCCAAAATATTTGTAGCAGGACATCGCGGAATGGTAGGTTCTGCCATTGTCAGGGAATTACAGAGACAGGGATATACCAATATCATTACCAGAACCCACAAGGAACTGGATTTGTGCAGACAAAATGAGGTGGAAGCTTTTTTTGAGGCTGAAAAGCCGGAATATGTATTTCTTGCAGCGGCCAAAGTAGGTGGCATTGTGGCAAACCAGAGTGCACTTGCGGATTTTATGTATGAAAACATGATTTTGGAAATGAATGTTATTCATTCGGCGTGGAAAAACGGATGTAAAAAACTGGAATTTCTGGGTTCATCCTGCATTTATCCCAGAATGGCACCGCAGCCCATGAAAGAAGACTGCCTTTTGACATCTGAACTGGAAAAAACCAATGAAGCATATGCTTTGGCAAAAATTTCGGGATTGAAATACTGTGAATTTTTGAATAAACAATATGGTACCGATTATATTTCGGTAATGCCAACCAATCTTTACGGACCCAATGATAATTATCATCCCACCCACAGTCATGTTTTGCCCGCACTAATCCGCCGCTTCCATGAAGCGAAGGAAACGGGGGCAGAGTATGTAACCTGTTGGGGAGACGGCAGTCCGTTAAGAGAATTTCTCTATGTGGATGACTTGGCAAACTTATGCGTATTTTTAATGAATAATTATAGTGGGGATGAAACGGTAAATGCTGGTACCGGTAAGGAATTATCCATTAAAGAATTAACAGAGTTGGTTGCCGGGGTGGTAGGATATGAAGGAGAAATCCGTTGGGATACTTCTAAACCTAACGGTACTCCGAGAAAACTTCTGGATGTATCCAAGGCAACTGCTTTGGGTTGGACTTACCGGACGGAACTGGAAGAAGGTATCCGCTTGTCTTACGAGGATTTTTTGAATAATCCCATGCGCGCGGAACGATAAAATATACGGGAGAACAGGTATGAATATTGTATTATTATCGGGTGGTTCCGGCAAAAGACTTTGGCCTTTGTCCAATGATATCCGCTCGAAACAATTTATAAAAATATTTAAAAGCGAAGATGATGAATATGAATCCATGGTGCAACGGGTATATAGGCAGATTTGTAAAATTGACCCGGATGCCAAGGTAACCATTGCCACGTCAAAAACCCAGGTGTCGGCCATTCACAACCAGCTGGGAATGGATGTGGGAATTTCGTTGGAACCCTGCCGTAGGGATACTTTTCCTGCTATTGCGTTGGCGACGGCATATTTACATGACGTACAGGGTGTTTCTGAAGAAGAAGCGGTTGTGGTATGTCCGGTAGATCCCTATGTGGATGAAAGTTATTTTAGGGCATTGAAGGAACTGGGGGATTTGGCGCAAAAAAATACGGCAAATCTTGTGCTGATGGGAATTGAGCCTACGTATCCCAGTGAAAAGTATGGTTATATTATTCCCTGCAGTAAAGAGAATGTAAGTCCCGTAGATACATTTAAGGAGAAGCCTGACGTAAAAACTGCAGAGGATTATATTGCAAAAGGAGCATTGTGGAACGGTGGAGTTTTTGCATATAAGCTAAAATATGTGTTAAACCGTGCCCATGAACTGATTGATTTTACGGATTACTATGATTTGTTCGATAAGTATGATACATTAACCAAAATCAGTTTTGACTATGCAGTGGTAGAAAAAGAAGATGATATAGCGGTAATGCGTTTTGCGGGAGAATGGAAGGATTTGGGAACGTGGAATACCTTGACGGAAGCCATGGAAGAAAACATTATCGGAAAAGGCATTATGGATGAATCCTGTCAAAATGTCCATGTTATTAACGAACTGGATGTTCCTCTTTTGTGTATGGGGTTGAAGGATGTGGTAGTATCGGCAAGCCCTGATGGAATTTTGGTTTCGGATAAAAATAAATCCAGTTATATTAAGCCTTATGTAGATAATATTGATGGGCAGATAATGTATGCAGAAAAGTCATGGGGAAGTTATCGCGTGATGGATGTGGAAGATGGAAGTATGACGATAAAAGTAACGTTGAATGCAGGCCATCAGATGAATTATCACAGTCATGAAAGGCGGGATGAAGTCTGGACAGTAATTTCCGGCGAAGGAAAAATCATTGTAGACGGAATGGAGCAGGATGTATCGGTGGGTGATGTTATCACCATGCAGGCGGGCTGTAAACATATGATTTGTGCGGTAACAGAACTGAAATTAATTGAGGTGCAGTTGGGTAAGGAGATTTCCGTAGATGATAAACAGAAACATGAACCGGAGTTTTAGAAAACCGGAGCCTTTTCTGTTACAGGCAGTAGGAAAAGATTATCTGTGGGGCGGTACACGCCTGGAACAGGAATTTGGCAAAAAGCTTGGAAAAACCATACTGGCAGAAACCTGGGAGTGTTCCACACATCCGGATGGGGTGAGTGTGGTTGCTTCCGGAGAGTTTTCGGGCGAATTGCTTTCGGAGGTGCTACAAAAATATCCGGAAATGCTGGGAAGTCATCCGGCAAAAATCGGAAAACCGGGAGAACTGCCGATTTTGGTAAAATTAATTGATGCAGGGGAAGATGCATCAATACAGGTACATCCTGATGATGTCTACGCGTCGCAACATGAAAACGGTGCCAATGGCAAGGCGGAGATGTGGTATGTTATGGATGCAAAAGAAGACGCACGTCTGATTTATGGCTTTTATCAGGACATGGAAAAAGCAACTCTGGAAAAGGGAATTGCTGATGGAAGTATCGAAAAGTATCTCCGTAAGATAAAGGTAAAAAAAGACGATGTCTTTTTCATTCCTCCCGGATGTGTACATGCAATCGGGGCAGGAATACTGATTGCAGAGATTCAACAAAATTCAAACGTGACATACCGCTTATACGATTATAACCGTAAAGAAAGCAACGGAAAGGAAAGGGAGCTGCATATCCAAAAAGCATTGGAAGTGGCAGACCTAAATGCAGGGAAAAGTCCCAGACAGCCTATGCGTATTATGAAGTATCAGCCGGGTTGTGCAACGGAATTGCTTTGCAGATGCAAGTATTTTCAGGTGGAAAGGGTGCTTTTAAATACCGAAAAAGGAGGGGCGGGAGCCGATTTATCCGTAGATGAGCATTCTTTTGCAGTTTTATTGTGTTTGTCCGGAGAAGGAAAGCTTAAAGGAAACAGTGAACTTGCTTTTTCAAAGGGAGACTGTATATTTATCCCGGCAGATATGGGAAAAATTGTGCTGTCAGGGAAGGCGCAGATATTAAAAATCAGAAGTTAAAGGTGTAAGTTTTTATACAAAAAACTTACACTTTTTTGTTATACTAAAATCCGATATTCATAAATACAAATATTGGCAATGATTAAGAATGGAAGATACTTGATAATATTATGTTAACATGCTATAATTTTACAGGTGTATGTAAAAAGCTGAAAAGGCGAAAGTGCATAAGATATAGGTGATAAGATGGAGAAAGATAATTTTAACTTAGAAGAAATAGAATGGATTGGGAATGAAATATTCCAAGTAAATGAGGAGGCTGTTGTCCGTACTACCGTAGAAACGCTTCAGGCGACTATGGGCGAAAACATAGATGTGGAAGCAACCAAGGTCATTCCTGTTGAAGAAATACATAATGCGTCGGAGGAGACTAAAGTTATTTCTGTTGAGGAAATACATAGTCTGACAGAGGATGTTGGAGCCGCGGAAGTTGATGAAGTTCCTTTGGAGCAGGATTTGGAAAGTACGAAAGTGATTCCGGTAATTGTACCCATGGAGGAAACCGGAGAACCGGTATTTCCTATAGAATCTGAAGTCGCAGATGATATACTTCTGACTGAAAAAGAAATTGAGGAGCTGGGCGACTTAACATACCATGATGAAGATGTGGACCGTGTAAAGGAGAATGCAGGTCCCAAGAAGCATCCCGGACAGGCCAGACAAGATAAAAAGGGAGAGATGGCGGCAGCAGGTGTGGGTAAAGCCGGTAGCCGTAATATTAAGGTGCAACACAAACAGAAAAATGCGTTTGCCCGTTTTATTTTAAATTTATCCTGGGTGGATATTGTAATCGGTATTACCGGTATTGTGGTAGCAGTTCTTCTTGTAGTGGCATTGGTATTCTGGAACAAAAACCAGAACCGTGTGGCTGATTTGGGAGAGTTTGTTTCTGTTGGTATGCAACTGAGCGATTTGGATACCATTGGTGATGTGGGAATCAACCGCATTGTTTCGGCTGAAACGTCAAATGTGTCGGGCGAGCAGGAAGTAACTTCTGAGGAAACTACTGAAGAGGAAGAAACCGGTGAGGAAGAGCAGGAATCGGTTATGGTATCGGTAAGCTTTACCTCCATTGAAAGGGATCTTAAGATTAAGTTTACGGATAAAACTACGGGAAAATTGTTGGAAGGAACGGCTTTTGAAATAGAAGTTGTTACACCGTCAAATGAAGTATTGACATGGATAGACAGTGACAGGGATGGAGTGATTTATCAGGATAATTTAAAGGCGGGTACCTATATGGTAACTATCCGCTCGGTAGATGATTTTACCTTTCCTTCAGAAGCAACCAAGGTTGTGGTAAAAGATAAGATTACATATCAGGCCATCAATGTTTTGGATGAAATCAAAACGGAATCCGAAATCGATGCTTCAAAAGAAGATACAGAAAACAAGGACAATATTGAAACAGAAAATCTTTTGGCTGATACCGTAAAATGGGTAGCGTCTACCAAGACGGTGTTAAGCGGAGATGATGGATATGTATTGATTGAAAAAGAGACCATTACGGACCCGGCAACCCTTACGGTAGCCAGTGCGGGAGAGTATTGGAAAACAGCAACGGTTGATAAGGGTAGTGTGTCCCTGGAAGTTGGAGCTAATGCCACTTTGCAACTGGGTATTACAGAGGATTATACCAAATATGAATCCTATGCTTATGTATGGTCTTCATCTTCTGATGCCGTAAAAGTAACCGGAAACGGTGGAAGTGCTACGGTTACAGGCGTAAAAGAAGCGAATGATGTTTTGATTACCTGTACGGTAACCAAGGTTTTGGCGTCAACCAGTGAAACACCCGGTGAGAGTACCACCGAAATACCCAGTGAGAGTACAACGGAAACACCCGGCGAATCGGCTACCGAGTCTCCCGGTGAATCCTCAGAGGAAACATCAGCAAATGGAAATGAAAACAGTGAGACCTTAAGTGAAGTTCCCGGTGAGAGCACAAGTCAGAGTGCATCAGAAACATCTGAAAGCCCGGCTTCGGAAGAAAGTTCTGTTTCGGAGGCAAGAGTGCAGACTGTGTTAAGCCGGACTGCGGCTTCAGAGCAGGATACTTATACATTTAAAGTTACGGTTGCGGCAAAAGAGGAAGAAGTTGCTTATGTAACCGGTGTTACCTTAGATAAAAAGACCTTGGAAGTTACAATGGGAAGTACGGCTACATTGAAAGCAACAGTTGCCGGTGATGATGGTTGTGATACATCGGTAAAGTGGTCTGTTGATAAGCCGGAGGTCTTGAAAGTAAGTTCAACCGGTGTGATTACTCCGGTAGCGGCGGGGACTGCCACGGTTACGGTCACCACAGTGGGTAAGGACAGTGCCGGAGCAGTAAAAACCGCCACATGTACCGTAACAGTAAAGAAGGCAGTAGAATTAACATTAAAGGTTAATGCTGCAAACGCAACAGTTTTGGTGGGAGAAACTTATACAATTGTACCTACTGTTACCAACTATGTCAGCGATAAGTCCGTTACATATAATGTGGATAAAAAAGAGATAGCCACTGTAGATGCTAACGGTGTGGTAACCGGTGTTGCGAAAGGAACGGCTATTGTAACGGTTACAACCAAGGAATCCGGCAGTGATAATGCGCCCATAAAAGTAACGGTTACCATTACGGTAAAAGATAATCCGAAAAAAGATACTACTACATTGTTGAAGGATAGTGAAGGACGGCAGATTTACTTAAAGGATGCCAACGGAAATTATGTACAGGCGAAGTGGGCAGATTACTATACTGCCAAGGAATTTTATATTCAGTCTGAACCGGTTTATAAATATACCGGTTGGCAGACATTGGATGGATTTACTTACTTTTTTGACGAAAATGGTAAAAAAGTTACCGGGGAACAGGTTATTGCCGGTGTAAAATATAATTTTGCCAGCGACGGAGCATTGTCCATGAACGGTGGCGTTCTTGGAATTGATGTGTCTAAGTGGCAGGGAACCATTGATTGGAATGCAGTAAAACAATCCGGAATATCCTTTGTAATTATCCGATGCGGATACAGAGGTTCCTCCACCGGCGCACTGGTTCAGGATCCGAAGTTCCAGTCTTATATATCGGGGGCGACGAATGCAGGATTAAAAGTTGGTTTATACTTCTTCTCTCAGGCGATTAATGAGAAAGAGGCGGTAGAAGAGGCTTCCATGGCAATTGCATTGGCGCAGAATTACAAAATTTCGTATCCGATTTTTATTGATACTGAGATGACAAGCAACGGAAGGGCAAATAATATCAGCAGGGAAACCAGGACAGCGGTATGCCGTGCATTCTGTGAAACGGTAAAGAGTGCGGGTTATACTCCGGGAATATATGCATCAAAATCCTGGTATGAAAACCAGTTGGATATGAGTAGTCTGAATGGTTATAAGATTTGGCTGGCACAGTATGCATCAGTTCCTACCTACACGGGAAGATATGATATGTGGCAGTATACGGATAACGGAAAAGTAAACGGAATCAATGAAGACGTGGATTTAAACATCAGTTATCTGGGATATTAAATAAAAAATGGGGAGTACCTCGTAAGAGGTGCTCCCTTTTTTATTTATTTTTTGTAGTATGTTATCAGTTTTTTGATGGCGTGGATGACATCATCCACATCTTCATCGGAAAGCTTATAATACAAAGGAATGCTCAGGATTCGTTCATATAAACGTTCTGCTACGGGGCAAAGTCCTTTTTGGTAACCAAGCTTTTCATAATAGGAATGATAGTAAACAGGAAGGTAGTGTACCTGAGGATACACGTTTTCGGCACAAAGAGCATCGAAAAAATCCCTTCTTGTGCAATTCAGACGTGAAAGCTCAAGCTGAATAATATATAAGTGTCTGGTTGTATCTGATGCAGGAATTTCTTTTTGGACAATGATTTCGGGAATGTCTGCAAAGGCTTCATTATACCGGGCTACGATTTCAGAGCGGCGTTTTGAAAAAGCGGGGAGCTTTTCAAGCTGGCTTGCAACTAAGGCACACTGGAAATCCGTAATGCGGTAATTATATCCTAATTCTACCTGTTCATAATACCAGGGAGAATCATTTTTGTTTACCATGTCATCTAAATTTCTGGTTACGCCGTGAGCGCGAAGACGCAGTAATTTTTGATAAAGAGCTTCATCATTGGTGGTAATTGCACCACCTTCACCACCGGTAACGGTTTTGACCGGGTGAAAACTGAAAGTTGTCATATCTGCAATACTGCCGACCGGCTGACCGTTGTATTTGGTACCAATGGAGTGGGCTGCATCTTCGATTAAGGTCAAATTATGTTTTCGGCATATGGCGCGGATTTCATCCAACTCTACCGCCTGTCCCGTAAAATCTACCGCTACCACTGCTTTTGTGGCAGGTGTAATATGTTCTTCAATGGAAGCCGGAGAAATATTATAAGTATCGGGATTAATATCGGCAAATACGGGTTTTGCCCCACAGTATAATGCACAGTTTGCTGAGGCGGCAAAGGTGATGGGGGTTGTAATAACCTCGTCTCCTTCCTGTATGCCGATTGCCATACATGCAAGATGAAGTGCGGCAGTACCGTTGCTGACTGCTACAGCGTATTTTGCACCGGTTACTTCGCATATTTTCTGTTCGAGTTTTGCTACCATTGGACCGCAGGTAACATAATCACTTTTTAAAACTTCGACAACTGCATTGATATCATTGTCGTCAATGTATTGTTTTCCATAAGATAATTTGCTGGTTCTTACGGGCGTTCCGCCACAAATTGCAGGTTTTTCCATAATAAGCCTTTCCGGAATTTTATTCTGAATACCCTGAATATTTCAAGGAAATCATTTATCCAATCTACTACAGTATACGCTAAGTTGCTTACCGATTCAATCATTTTCATTGTTTTTTTGCCTGTACCTATGTATAATGTTTATAGAAAAAGAGGTGTAAAAATGATACAGATTCTTGCAGCAATCTTCTGGTTGCTTTTTGTCCCTTTTGGGTGTGGGACTGTCATAACAGCAAAGCTTTCCAAAGAGCGTCATACCTTTGGTCAGATTTTTTTAAACGGTTATCTGGTAATGATGGCCTTGTTTCATTGTCTGTATTTGGTATTTTTGCTTTTGGGAAGTACGAATTTTAAGCTATTGACAATAGTATATTCCTGTTTGATTCTTGTTTTTGCAGTGGTGTCGCTGATAAGAGGACATGGTTTAGTCAGAAATTGCCGACAGGATTTTTGCAATAGGGAAGCGCTGTTTTTGCGGATTGTATTTTGGTTCATGGTGGCATTACAGCTTGGGATGCGATTGACACAACAGATTTCGGATGGGGATGATGCATTTTATATTGCTACGGCAACCGCAGCAGTGGACAGTAATACCATGAATCTGATTCAACCATATACGGGAGTAGTAACACCGGATTTGGATGTCAGACATGCATTTTCTTCCGGACCTGTCTTCCTTGCATATTTATCCAAAGTAACAATGATACATCCTGCGGCTATGGCTCACAGTGTTTTGTCTTTGATATTGATTGTTTTACATTATCTTGTTGTTTTAGGAATGGCAAAAGTGTTGTTCCCGGATAAAAAAAAGGAACAATATCTGTTGGGAATTGTAGTATGCTTATTTAATGTATATGGTTTCGTGAGCATTTATACCGCCCAGACCTTTTTGTTAACAAGAACCTGGCAGGGTAAGAGTATGTTTGCGAATTTATTTATTCCTGCCGTATTTCTGTTATTACTGTGGATGGCTTCAGTGAAAAAGAAGGATAAAATCCCCGGAGTGTATTATACAGTAGCAGGGATAATTCTGTTTGGTGCAACATCGACGACAACGCTGGCGACTATCGTAACACCGTTTTTGTTTATGACGGGAGCGTTGTTTTTGGCGATATATCATAAAAAGTTTAGTATCCTGCTAAAATCTGCTTTAGCGTGTATACCGGCAGGGATTGTGGGAATTCTGTATTTTTTGAGCTGATGTAAGGAGAGGAAAAAACATGGGTTGTTTTGAAATAAACGGCAGAATAATCGGAGAAGGGCATCCTGCGTATATTATTGCGGAGATGTCGGCGAATCATGCCGGAAGCATTGAGAGGGCCAAGGAAATTATTCGTGTGGCAAAGGAATCCGGAGCGGATTGTGTTAAGATTCAGACGTATACGCCGGATACATTAACCATTGATTGCGATAATGAATATTTTGCCATTACGGATGGAACATGGAAGGGAGAAAATCTTTACGGATTATATGGTAAAGCATATACTCCGTTGGAATGGCAGGCTGAGTTGTTTGCGGAAGCAAAAAAAGTCGGTATTGACTTTTTCTCTACACCTTTTGATTGTACAACGGCTGATTTTCTGGAAGATATGGGGATGGAATTTTATAAAATTGCATCTTTTGAAATGATAGATTTGGACTTTTTGAGACATGTTGCAGCGAAACAGAAACCCATGATTGTATCCACCGGCATGGCAACTTTGGAGGAAATGAAAGAAGCGGTAAGTGCAATTTATGAAACGGGTAACCATCAGTTGGCACTTTTAAAGTGTTCCAGCGCATATCCGGCTGTTTCAGACCAGATGAATTTAAAAACCATCCAGGAGATGAAAGAGATTTTTAATATTCCCATCGGTTTGTCCGATCATTCCATGGGTTCTCTGGGTGCGGTCACTGCGGTGGCATTGGGAGCCTGCATTATTGAAAAACATTTTTGTCTGGGAAGGGAAATTGAGAATCCGGATGCGTCTTTTTCCATGACACCGGAAGAATTCAAGCAGATGGTAGAGGATGTAAGAGCCGTTGAACGAGCTATGGGTAAGCCTACGTACGGAATTTCTGATTCGGAGAAAAATAATATGGTATTCCGCCGCTCGCTGTTTGCAGTGGAAGATATCAAAAAAGGTGAACCTTTTACCACTTCAAATATCCGAAGTATTCGTCCGGGATATGGGGCAAAGCCAAAATACCAGCAGGACTTCCTTACCATGACCGCCGGATGTGATATCAAAAGAGGTGAACCGCTTGATTTTAAAATGGTTAAAAAGGGTGCAATTTTATTTTTGACCAGTAATACCAATACAGATGAATTTTATCAAAAATTATGTGAGAGCGATACTGATGTATACCGTTTTCATAACAAACTTACCCTTGATATGGTAAAAGCAATGGAACCGTCTTTTGTCATTAGCTTTAATTATAAGCATATTGTACCGGCAGAGGTAATAGAAGCATTGAAGGGCAGGATTATTAACCTGCACACTTCTTATCTGCCTTATAACAAAGGGGCGGCCCCGAATTTCTTTTCATTTTATGAGAATACGCCTAAGGGGGTTACCATTCATGAAATGGCTGCCGGCTTGGATGAAGGAGCAATTCTCGCACAAAAAGAGGTGGTTATGCAACCGGGAGAAGAAACTTTTGCAACCTCTTACGATAAGTTAATGAACGCCATGAGCGAATTATTTTTTGAAAATTGGGCTGCAATTAAGGTAGGCGAAAAAGTTGCAATACCGCAGGAAACTGCAGGAACATATCATACCACCCGTGAACTGAAGGCTATTCGTGAAAGAACTTCTTTTTCATGGGATGAAACGATTCAGGATGTATTAGACAGGATTGGAAAATGACAGGAATCAGAGTTGACGGAAACAACCAAATAGGTTTAGGGCACATTATGCGTTGCTTAACCATTGCGAAGGCATTAAAAAAACAGGGCGAGGATGTATTGTTTATTCTTGCGGACGAAACCTGTTGCGGGCTGATTGAAGGGAATGGTTTTGCCCGTTGTGTATTAAACAGTGACTACAGTGATTTAGAAAAAGAAACCGATGAACTGTTGAGTGTTTTGAAGAAACACAAAATAAACAGACTTTTGTTGGATACTTATTTTGTTACACCATATTATTTGGAGACCCTTCGTGAAGAACTGGTTACGTTTTATATTGATGATGTAGGGGCATTTGATTATCCGGTAAACATGTTGATTAATTATAATATTTTTGCTAAACAGGGGCATTATCCGTATACTTGCGGCCCGACAGATGAACATGCATATGCGGGAGCACGGACAGTGCTGTTAGCCGGAGCTGCTTATGCACCGGTCAGGGACGAATTTAAGGAATATGCCAAGGACACACGGCGGGAAGTAAAAGATATTTTTCTAAGCCTTGGAGGCAGTGATGCCTACAATTTGTCCTGTAAAATTATACGAAGGATTTTACCTTTTGGAAAGTGGAATATTCATGTTGTTTGCGGACCGTTTAATGGGTTTAAAGACGAATTAAGAGCTTTGGCTGAAGAGAATTCCTGCATATTTGTTTATGAAAACGTAAAAGAAATGTGGAAGCTCATGAGTCAATGTGATATGGCAGTTTCGGCAGCGGGTTCTACCATGTACGAACTGTCTGTCTCGGGCTTGCCCGTGATAACCTTCTCTTTTGTGGAGAACCAGCGAAAGATTGCAGAAGGATTTGCTGACAGGGAAGCTGCGGTTTCGGCGGGGCATTATTGTCCGGCCGGGGAAACGGAATTTTTGGACCGGTTGGAAGGCCTGATTGGTGAACTGGCAGAGGATTATGATTTGCGGAGAAAGTTGGCAGGCAACGCAAGTGCGGGAATAGACGGAAAGGGTGCTTCCCGCATTGCAAAAGCGATTTTGGAGTATAAAAGATAGGAGTGTAGCACGATGGTAGGTGCAGAGGGTTCCACATGGACCATGTTGCGGATGTACAGCGGAAACGGAAGTCTTATGCTGTTATTTCTGGCGGCGTTGGTTTATTTGTGGATTGCAGAGAAGAATAAAGGAATAAAAGCAATATTGGTATATGTTTCCCTGGCAGTATATGCTTTGTTTTTCTGTCCCCTGATTTCGCATTTTATGATAAACGTGATGGATGAGGAAGAAATATATTACAGGATACTTTGGATGTTACCTATGGGTATGGTGATTGCTTATGCAGCGGTAAAGTTTTTAGGAAACCTAAAGAAGAAATGGATAAAAGCCGTGCTGGCGGTTGCTCTTGTTGCATTTATTCTGGTAGGCGGGCACTGCGTTTATAAAAGTCCGCAATTTTCCAAGGCACAAAATGTTTATCAGATACCGGATGCCGTAGTACATATCTGCGATGCCATTCAGGTGCCGGGGCGTGAGGTGATGGCGGTATTTCCTCATGAATTGGTGCAGTATGTCAGACAGTATACCGCTTTTGTAAAAATGCCATATGGTTATGATGCCTTAGTGGAACGCTGGAATCTGGGCGATGAGCTGGAAGAGGAAATGCGTAAAGAGATTTCCAGTGCCGAAAGGCTTGCTACACTGGCAAGGGAAGATAGCTGCCATTTTATCATTATCAACCAGGGACATGTACTGGATGGTGTCTTGGCAGATTATGAATATGATTTGATTTTACAAACGGACGGTTATGATGTATATCGGGACCGTTATGCAGATTTGCGAAATTATTATTGATTTGTTCCGGTGTAAAAAAGTGGATTTCTACGGCAGCTTATGCTATAATGTAAGTTGGATATTTTCAGAGAAAAAGGAGATATAGAATGAAAACATATCTTGTAACGGGTGGAGCCGGTTTTATCGGTTCGAATTATATTCATTATATGTTTGAAAAATATGGTGATGCCATTCGTATTATTAATGTTGATGTGTTAACATATGCGGGCAACCTTGAAAATTTGAAGGCGGTGGAAGACTTGCCGAATTATACATTTGTAAAGGCAGATATCACGGATAAGGATGCTATACGTAAGATTTTTGAAGAAAATGATATTGACAGAGTGGTGCATTTTGCAGCAGAGAGTCATGTAGACAGAAGTATCCGTAATCCTGAAGTTTTTGTAAAAACAAATGTACTGGGTACTGCGGTTATGTTGAATTGTGCAAAGGCTGCATGGGAGCTTCCTGACGGAACATTTAAGGAAGGAAAGAAGTTTCTTCATGTTTCCACAGATGAGGTGTATGGTTCTCTTTCGGAACCGGATACTTATTTTTATGAGACAACACCGTATGATCCCCATTCCCCGTATTCTGCCAGCAAGGCAAGTTCGGACATGCTGGTAAAATCATACATGGATACTTATCAATTCCCGGCAAATATTACCAATTGTTCTAATAATTACGGACCTTACCAGTTTCCCGAAAAACTGATTCCGTTAATTATCAACAATGCATTAAACGGGAAGAAACTCCCGGTATACGGAGATGGTAAAAACGTCCGTGACTGGCTGTATGTAAGAGACCATGCAAAGGCAATTGATATGGTTCAGGAACAGGGTAAGTTATTTGAAACATACAATATCGGCGGACACAACGAAAAGCAGAATATTGAAATTGTGGAAATTATCCTTGAAACCTTACAGGACATGCTCTCGGATGATGACCCCAGAAAAGCGTTGGTCAGCAAGGATTTAATCACTTATGTGGAAGATAGAAAAGGACATGACAGACGTTATGCCATTGCTCCGGATAAGATTAAGGCTGATCTCGGATGGGAGCCCGAAACGATGTTTAAAGAGGGAATCCGCCTGACAATACAGTGGTATTTTGAGAATGAAGATTGGATGAAACGCGTAACCAGCGGAGACTATCAGAAGTACTACGAAGAAATGTATCAATAAACAAACAATGGGGACGGTATACGCCGTTCCCATTCAGTGCGTATAAAAGGAGATAAAAATGAAGGGAATTATACTTGCGGGCGGCTCAGGAACCCGTCTTTATCCGTTAACAAAATCTATTTCAAAACAGATTATGCCGGTGTATGACAAACCGATGATTTATTATCCGTTGTCAATATTGATGTTAGCCGGAATCCGGGAAATACTTATTATTTCCACACCCAGGGATTTGCCTGTTTTTGAGGATTTATTCGGCGATGGTTCGCAGTTGGGACTTCAAATGGAATATGCAGTCCAGGAATATCCCAGAGGACTTGCAGATGCATTCATTATTGGCGAAAAGTTTATCGGTGATGACAGTGTGGCATTGATTTTGGGAGATA
Source organism: uncultured Lachnospiraceae bacterium (assembly GCA_964651555.1). Lineage (GTDB taxonomy): Bacteria > Bacillota > Clostridia > Lachnospirales > Lachnospiraceae > UBA3766. Next base: position 95,693 of record CAZYVY010000001.1, read on the forward strand.
ATATTTTTTATGGTCAGAGTTTTTCCAAGCTTCTCCGTGAAGTTGCATCCGGTGAAAAAGGTGCAACTATTTTCGGCTATTATGTCCGTGATCCGAGAGAATACGGCGTGGTAGAATTTGATGAAAACGGAAAAGCATTGTCCATTGAAGAAAAACCTGAACATCCCAAGAGTAATTATGCGGTACCGGGATTGTATTTTTATGATAACAACGTTGTGGAAATTGCAAAGAATGTAAAACCTTCTGCCCGCGGTGAAATTGAAATTACAAGTATTAACAACGAATATTTACGTCGTGGCGAATTAAATGTAAAAACATTAGGACGTGGATTTGCATGGCTGGATACAGGGAATCATGATGCATTGCTGGATGCGGCGGATTTTGTGGCAGCATTCCAAAAACGTCAGGGACTTTATATTTCCTGCATTGAAGAGATTGCATATAAGCGCGGATTTATTACAAGAGAGCAGTTGTTAAAACTGGCGGAGCCTCTGATGAAAACTCCATACGGACAATATTTGGTAGAGGTTGCCAACGGTTTATAACCGGATTGGGAAAGGCAGATAAAAATGGACAAAAGAGTACTGATTGTTTCCATTGTATCTGTGGTATTGGCCGCATCTTTGATTCTTTTTACGGTATTGGCAATCAATGGTGTAAAAACAAGCGACACTAAGCCGGTTGCGAGTGAAGCTTTGGAGGAAGAAAGCATACCGCAGGAAGATGGAAAAAGTTTTTTACAGGATTCAGATTTTTTGGATGCATATCAACCGTATGAAGGTGCGGTAAGAGAAGAAAATGTGAATGAATTATCTCTTCTGGTAGGTTCTGTTGAAAGGGATTTGCGTGTAAGAGTTGTAGATAAGCGTGGGAATCCGGTTACCGGAGAAACGTTTTTTGTGAACGTTGAAGGCGTCGGGGAATACAAAGATTTGGATTCGGACGGTTACGTTTATATAGCGGGGATAAAACCCGGAAATTATTATGTTTCATTAAAGGATATTGATGGTTATGTTATGCCGGAACCAATGAAGGTTACCGTAAAAGATACCATTGAGTTTGCCAAATTAGAGGATATCTCCTATTTGATTAAAACAGAAGATGAGATTAACGCAGAGGAAGAAGATACTGCAGAGCACAATGTTGAATCCGATGAAACGGAACATACAGGTAAATGGACCCATACGGAAGATGCCGTTCTGGGAATTGATGTTTCCAAATGGAATGGAGAAATCGACTGGAATGCGGTGAAAGAGTCCGGTGTGGAATTCGTTATTATCCGTTGCGGATACCGTGGTTCGAAAACAGGGGCTTTGGTAGAAGATCCTTATTTCAGGCAAAATATAAAAGGGGCGACGGCTGCAGGACTGGATGTGGGAATTTATTTTTTTACACAGGCAATTGACCAGAAAGAAGCTGTTGAGGAAGCCAGTATGGCATTGAGCATGGTGGAAGGATATGTTTTGAACTATCCTATTTTCATTGATACGGAAGGCTCAGGCGGACGTGGGGATTCTTTAGATGTAGCTACAAGAACTGCGGTATGTGAAGCCTTCTGTGAAACAATTGAAGCCGCCGGATATACTTCCGGAGTTTATGCAAGCCGTAGTTGGTTTTACAATAATGTTAATGATGCAGAATTATCGGACTATGTCAGATGGCTGGCTGAGTACAGGGAAGAACCCTTGTATACGGGAAGATATGAAATCTGGCAGTATACGTCTTCCGGCGCGATAGAAGGTATTAACGGCAGGGTGGATATGAATTTGTCTTACATGACGCCGTTAGAATAATAAAAGTATGTGTGGTAAAACAGAGAGGATAATAAAATGGGTAAGATTCAAGTAGAAACATGCGAAATAGAAGGGTTAAAAATCATTACACCTACTGTGTTTGGTGATGAACGCGGATATTTTATGGAAACATACCAGTATGAAGAGTTTAAGGCTGCAGGCATTGATGTTAATTTTGTACAGGATAACCAGTCCGCATCAAAGAAGGGCGTTTTAAGAGGACTTCATTTCCAGATAAATTATCCCCAGGATAAATTGGTGCGGGTTATTAGTGGTGAAGTATATGATGTGGCTGTGGATTTGCGTAAAGGTTCTCCTACATACGGACAGTGGCATGGTGAGCTTTTGTCTGCAGAGAATAAAAAGCAGTTTTTTATTCCTAAGGATTTTGCTCATGGATTTTTGGTTCTTTCCGATTATGCTGAATTCTGTTATAAGTGCTCAGACTTTTATCATGCAAATGATGAAGGCGGGCTTCTCTGGAGCGATCCGGCTATCGGTGTAGAGTGGCCTATTCCCGAAGGAATGGAACTTACCATTTCCGATAAAGATAAAAAATGGGGCTCCATTAGTGATTTAAAAAAATAATCCCTTATTTCAGGAAGGATAAATAAAATGAAGGAAGCTAATAAAACTGTAAAAAGAGGAATTCCCAAAACATGGGGAGTGATAATGATTATTACAGTGGCTGTTGTTTTGACAGCGGTTCTTTTATTACACCATAATCCGCTGGCAGATCAAAAAGAAGAATGGATTAAAAAAATCATTGCCTGTGTGGTTATTGTATGTGGTGTGATAGGTGCTACAACTCTTTATGATAAAATAATGATTTTGCCCGTGGAATTATGGCAGAACCGTAAGTTAATATGGAAACTGGCCAAGAATGATTTTAAGACCCGGTATGCGGGGTCTACCATGGGACGTGTGTGGGCTTTTGTACAACCTGTGGTAACGGTTTTGATGTATTATTTCGTGTTTGGTGTAATTTTTCCGGCGAAAGCACAGTTGGTGGCTAACGGAATTGAGGCTCCCTATGTACTTTGGCTGACCGCAGGACTGGTTCCGTGGTTTTATTTTTCGGAAGCATGGGGAAACGGAACTTCTGCATTGATTGAATACAATTATCTTGTAAAACAGGTTGTGTTTAAAATCAGTATACTGCCGATTATTAAGATTATTGCGGCAACTTTTGTGCATGTGGCGTTTGCGGGGATAATGCTGGTGTTGTATTTCTGTTACGGATATGCCCCCGGTATTTATCTGCTTCAGTTGATTTATTTTAGTTTCTGTATGTTTATTCTGGTGCTTGCTTTAAGTTACACTACTTGTGCGGTAGTGGTATTCTTTAAGGATTTGAATCAGATTATTCAGATTGTGCTTCAGGTTGGAATGTGGGCAACACCGATACTTTGGGATTTGTCTTATTTGCCTGAAAAATACCGTATTTTCTTTAAATTAAATCCGGTGTATTACATTGTAAACGGATACCGAAGTGCATTGTTTGAACAGCAATGGTTCTGGGAGGATTTTTATTCCACAATGTATTTCTGGATTTCGACCATTGTTATTTTTGGTATCGGAACACTGGTGTTTAAGCGGTTAAAAGTGCACTTTGCAGACGTGCTGTAAAACTTTTGTATTAGATGGAGAAGTCATGGAAACAAAAAATGAAATGATGAAAAATGATGTCAATGCCGGACCTGAGCGGGAAATAGCGATTTCCGTAAAAAATGTCAGCAAAATATATAAATTATTTAATAAACCTGCAGACCGTGTACTGGATGCGTTGCACATGACACCCTGGAAAAAAATTCCTAAACATCATGCGTTGAATGAAGTGGACTTTCAGGTGTATAAGGGAGAAACGGTAGGTATTATCGGAACTAACGGCTCAGGTAAGTCTACTATTTTGAAAATAATTACCGGTGTTTTACATCCTACTTCGGGAGAGGTAACCGTGAATGGAAGAATTTCGGCTTTGTTGGAATTGGGAGCCGGATTTAACCGGGAATATACGGGTATAGAAAATATTTATCTGAATGGGACCATGATAGGGTTCAGTCAGGAAGAAATTGATGCAAAATTGCAGGATATTCTGGATTTTGCGGATATTGGAGATTTTGTGTACCAGCCGGTAAAGACCTATTCTTCGGGTATGTTTGTGCGTTTGGCTTTTGCGGTTGCCATTAATATTGAGCCGGAGATTTTGATTGTAGATGAGGCACTTTCTGTAGGTGATGTTTTTTTTCAGGCAAAATGTTACCGCAAGTTTGAGGAATTTAAGAAAATGGGTAAAACCATTCTCTTTGTAAGCCATGATTTGAGCAGTATTGCAAAGTACTGTGACAGGGTAGTTCTTTTAAACAAAGGTACTAAACTTGGAGAAGGCAGCGCCAAGAAGATGATTGATATTTACAAGCAGGTGCTTGTGGATCAGTACGAAGAAGATAAAAAGCATGCAACACAGGAAAATAGCGGAAAAACGGTAAGTGATGTCAGTTCTAATCCGGAATTGCTGGAGTATGGCTCAAAAAAAGCGGAGATTACAGAATGCTATCTTACGGATGAAAAAGGAAAGCGTACCAATGCTATCATAAAAGGAACACCTTTTACCATCCATATGAAAGTGGAATTCGCAGAACGTGTACAGGCTCCGATTTTTGCGTTTACCGTAAAAAATGTTCATGGTACGGAAATTACCGGTACCAATACCATGTTTGAAAAAACGTTCATGGAAGCGGTAGATAAAGGGGTTACGAAGGAAATTACGTTTACCCAGAATATGGATTTACAGGGCGGTGAATATTTATTATCGCTGGGATTGACAGGATATGAAGGTAGTGATTTTACCGTATATCACAGATTATATGATGCAATTAATATTACGGTTATTTCGGATAAAGATACGGTTGGTTTTTATGATATGAATTCTCAAGTGGAAGTAAAAGATGTCCGGGATGAGGGCAGTAATATTGTGCAGATGCCGCAGGCGAAATAAAAAGTGTTGGGCAGGCATCAGGAGGAAAAGATGCAGGAGAAAATTGGTAATATTATTTTAGATAAAAAATATTATCCCGGAGTGGACTTATATTGTGATGGTACCATTGAGGATGAAATTTTAGAAATTGTCCGCAATGAAAAGCCTGAAGATTACCGTAAGATAATTGAAGAGCGGGCAAGCTGGCCGATTTTTTATCATCTGTCTTCTTTACGTGAAAATATTGTTGATTGGCTTCCGATAAACAAGGAGCATAAGGTTTTGGAAGTGGGGTCCGGCTGTGGGGCAATTACCGGTGCACTGGCACGGAAGGCCGGTAGTGTAACCTGTATTGATTTATCCAATAAAAGAAGCTTAATTAATGCATACAGACATCAGGAGATGGACAATATTCTGATTCATGTGGGCAATTTTAAGGATGTAGAGAAAGACCTCGACTGTGATTATGACTATGTCATGTTAATCGGTGTATTTGAGTACGGACAAGGTTATATGGGGTCCCAAACACCCTATGAGGACTTCATGAATATTTTAAAAAAGCACTTAAAGCCTGAAGGACATCTGGTTATTGCTATCGAAAACAAATTAGGAATGAAATATTTTGCAGGGTGTAAAGAGGATCATTCCGGCAGATATTTTGACAGTATTGAGGATTACCCGGATGGTAGAGGCAGTGCAAGAACCTTTTCACGGCCGGGATTGGAAAAGATTTTGGAAAAATGCGGTGTGAATGAGTATTCTTTTTATTATCCTTATCCGGATTACAAGTTCCCTACTACCATATTTTCGGATCGCAAATTGCCGAAGGTAGGTGAATTATATCAAAATATCCGTAATTTTGACAGGGATCGTGTGCTTTTGTTTGATGAACAGAAAGCTTTTGATATGGCAATAAGAGAAGGAATGTTTCCGCAGTATTCTAATTCTTATATGATTATAACAGGACCGCAGCCGGAAATTGTGTATGCAAAGTATTCCAATGACCGGGCTCCGCAGTATTCTGTCCGTACGGACATTGTTTCAGATTCTGTTAACAGCAGGGTGGAAAAGCATGCTATTGGAGCCGCAGCGCAAGCGCACCTTGACCATACGGAAGAGATGAGCCGTAAGTTAAAGGAGGCTTGGGAAGGTACCGGTCTTTGCGTAAATGCCTGTAAGAAAAAAGACGGTTTGGTTTTTGAGTTTTTAGAAGGCGTAACCCTGGAAGAAATTCTGGATGATTGTATTGATAGAGAAGATAAGGAAGGCTTCCTTTCCTGTATAGAAAAATATCGCAGAATCATTGAAAAGGTTTCGGATGCAGATGTTGCGGATTATGATCTGATTTTCCAAAATATAATGGTTAATGGTGATACATGGACGGTTATTGATTATGAGTGGACATTTGAACGAACCATTCCGGCTGATATTATGTTCAGAAGGGCATTGCTTTGCTATTTTGCAGAACGTAATAAACGTGAACGGGCAAAACAGTGGCTGGAAGAAAAATATGGGGGAGAGCCCCTGTTTGACGGAGAACTTTGGGAGAAAGTCAGGGAAGCTGAATACCGGTTTCAGAAGTATGTGCAGGGAGATTATCTTGTTGCTTCCGAATTACGCCACCTGATAGGAAATCCTGTGTATTCACTGGATTATTTATTGGATGCTGTAGGTGCTGTAGGAAACCGTATTCAGATTTATGAAGATAAAGGAAAAGGTTTTTCGGAAGAAAATTCATATTTTATTGAAAAAGAAGCAAGGTGTGGAAATATACACGAGTTCGACATTAAATTAAATCAGGATTTAATAAATGTCAGAATTGATCCGTGCGATAAACCCTGCATTGTTTCCATAGAATCGGTAACGGTAGGCGGGCGAGAAGCAGTTACCGAATTTACCGGAAAGGGAAAGAACGGATTCCGTTCGCATAACGGAATACGTCTGACAAGCCAAGCCTTCTTCTTTCCCGATGCAGATCCTCATTTTACGTGGAAAATAGGACAAATGGTAAAATCAGCGGATAAATTGCATGTGAAGATGCAGATTGAATACCTTGCGCCGGACAGTGCAGGAAAATTATATGCCGGATTCGGCTTGAAAGGAAAACTTGGGAGCGGTAGATAAAAATGCCTTTGAATGTCAAAAGAACAATTCAAAATTTCATGGTTAATAGGTGTTTTCGCGAATACAGCAGGGAGTTGGCGGCGCAACAGGATGTGTATGATGCATTTATGCATAAGCAGGAGGAGAAGCTTAAAAAAGCTTACGAAGATGCCGTGCCGGAGCTTACTGCTTTGGTAATGACCGGACAGGAGTTTGTAAAAAGATGCGGGTCGTTATCTGAAATTAAAGAAGACATTTTTATTGTCACAGGGGAAGACGGGGTGCTTAACCCGGTGGCAGTCAATGTTATTTTGAGTTTTTTTGAAAAAAATCCGGGCTGTATGCTGGTTTACGCAGATGAAGACGTTTGTTTGTGCGCGGATGAAGAGCAAAAAAAGGTTATCCGCAACCGTGGAGCGGATTTTTCAAAACGGTGTTTTCCCAATATGAAACCCGAACCTTCACCCGAAACCTTTTTATCGTATCAGTATTTGGGAAATGTATGGGCAGTGCGCAAGCTGGCAGCCTGTGATGTTAAACCTGTTTTGGAAGGCGATGCAGACGTTGTTTTATATGATTTCCTTTTGAAAATGTGGGGCAGGTATGGGCATGAGGCTATTGGGCATATTCCCGAAATATTATATCATGGATTTGTACTGATTCAGGATGACGGTGGGGGAAAAGCGTATAGCCGTGAAGCGATGGAGTTATACCTTCGAAAGAAAGATGCCTTTTGGGGAAACGAAGAAAAATATAACGGAATAAAACAGGACTATCTTAAACGAAAAGGCATAGATGCTGTGTTTGGAAACGTACAGGGATATCAGTATCCTTTATACCGTGTTCCGGAAGGTGTCAAGGTAAGTATTTTAATACCATCTAAAGATAATCCGACGGTTTTGGAAAACTGTATTACTTCCATTTATGAGAAGAGCACTTATTCTTCTTTTGAAATCATTGTGGTTGATAACGGAAGCAATGAAGAGAACAGAAGTTATGTTGAAAAACTTCAGGAGAAATACGGATTTCAATACGTATATCATCCCATGGAATTTAATTATTCCGCAATGAACAATATGGCCGCCCAAAATGCCGGGGGAGAGATTATACTGCTGTTAAATGATGATATGGAGGTGGTAACACCGGACTGGCTGGAAAGAATGGTTGGTCAGGTTTTACAGGAGGGTATCGGAGCCGTCGGTGCAAAACTGCTATATCCGGGTACCGGCTTGATTCAACATGTTGGTGTAACTAATGCAGTAGACGGACCGGTGCATAAACTGCTTAAAAAGGATGATTCCTTTTCATACAATCGTGGAAGAAACAAATTGGTTTACAATGTTCTGGGTGTGACCGGGGCTTGCCTGATGGTAAGGAAAGAACTTTTTGTGCAAACAGGTGGATTGGATGAAACCTTAAAAGTAGCATATAATGATGTAGACTTTTGCTTTTCTTTGTACGAACAGGGGGTGAAAAATGTCATCCGCAATGATGTGGTTTTATACCATCATGAATCGTTAAGCCGTGGCGCTGATGCAATGTCCAACGAAAAGATGGAACGGTTAAAGCAGGAGAGAGCACTTTTGTACAGGAAACATCCCTGGGCTTACGGAACCGATCCTTATGAAGGAGCCAATAACAGCGGTGGCTCGGATTTTGGACTGTATTTTGAGGATGAAGATTCCCGACATAAAAGAATGCAATGGACAGACACCGGTTTTTCTTATGGAAAATATCCTTCCGGAGTTCAGGTGGGGCTGGATTATTGCGAAAAACATGAGTTTTTGCGTATTGAAGACAAAGATACCTACGTGATTCAGGGTTATGCGATTCTTCCTGAGGCTGATAACTGCAGGTATACATTTGCTTTGGTTCTTGCGGGAAAAGAGAAAACTTTTTCTGCGCCTGTTAAAAAGAAAATCCGTCCCAATATGGCAGAAGGGGTTCCTAATGCTACAAATGTGGAAATGACAGGATTTGTTTGCTATATTGTTGAAGGTGATTTGCCGGCGGACGAATATGCCGTAGGCATTTATGCGACAGACAGATGTTCCAGACAAAGATTGTTTCAGGAGACCGGACAGATTCTGAGGATAGAAGGTTGAAAATAAATGTGGGACAGAAAAAAATATAGACATAAGAGGTTGTAATGGATAACGAAAAGCAATTGAAGGAGCTGGCATATTATAAAGAGCAATATGATAAGCTCCGTGAGGAAAATTTAATACTTTCTTCTCAGATTACAACGCTGGAAGCGCAGAAAAAGGAAGCGGAGGACAATCTTTCCCGTATTAAAAACAGTTTTGCATGGAAACTTGCCAAACCGCTGAGAGTGATTCGTGTTGCTTTTATCAGACTGGGATACTATAAATCACCTAAAAAGATTGCAAGGAAAATCCGCAATAAGCGTTTAGAAAAGAAAGCGCATAAGTACTTTGGAACCCAATCCTATCCGGATACGACAAAGAGAACGGAGCAGGAAGAATGGGAATTCAAAGAATGCCATAAAATATCTATTTTGGTACCCTTGTACAATACACCGGAGAAATTTCTTCGTGAGATGATGGAATCCGTATTTACCCAGACTTATAAAAACTGGGAATTGTGCCTTGCAGACGGTTCCGATGATGAACATAAATATGTGGAAGAAATCTGTCTGGAGTACATGGCAGAAGATAAACGCATTATCTATAAAAAATTAGAGAAGAATGAAGGTATTTCGGGTAATACCAATCAATGTTATAAGCTGGCAACCGGTGATTATATCGGTTTATTTGATCATGATGATCTTTTACATCCCTGCGTACTTTTTGAATATGCCAGAGCCATTGAAGAACAAGGGGCAGACTATATTTATTGCGATGAAGCCACCTTTACCGGTGACAGTATCAATAATATGATTACCCTGCATTTTAAACCGGATTATGCCATTGATACCTTAAGAGCGAATAATTACATCTGCCACTTCAGTGTTTTTAAAAAGACACTTTTGCAGGAGACGGAATTATTCCGTAAGGAGTGTGACGGAAGTCAGGATCATGATATGATTCTTCGTCTTACCAGCATTGCAAAAAAAGTGGTACATGTTCCGAAAATTCTATATTATTGGCGTGCCCATGCCGGCAGTGTGGCAAGTAACATTAACGCCAAGACTTACTGCATTGATTCTGCTAAAAGGGCGGTTTCCGATCATTTGAGAAATTATGGTATTTATCACACCATGATTACCAGTACAAGAGCTTTCGAAACTATTTTCCGTTTGCAGTATGAACTGACAACGGAAGGACTTGTTTCGGTATTGATTCCCAACTGCGATCATGTGGAGGAATTACGTAAATGCGTGGAAGCAATCCGCAAAAAGAATTCCTATGAGAATTATGAAATACTGGTTATAGAGAATAACAGTAAGGAAGAAGCCACATTTGCATATTATGAGGAGTTAAAAAATGACCCGAAAGTGCGTGTTTTAACGTATGAGGGGGAATTTAACTATGCCCGGATTAATAATTTTGGTGCAAAGGAAGCTAAGGGTGAGTTCCTTCTTTTGTTAAATAATGATGTGGAAATCATCAATCCGGATTTTATCAGGGAATTGTTGATGTATGCACAGCGTAAGGATGTAGGTGCGGTTGGAGCGAAACTCTTGTTCCCGGATAATACCATACAGCATGCCGGTATTGTAATCGGTCTGGGGGCACACAGAACGGCGGGACACATTCATTACAAAGATGAAAATGCCCACATAGGCTACATGGGACGTTTGTGTTATGCCCAGAATGTGTCGGCAGTAACCGGAGCGGCATTAATGGTAAAAAAATCCGACTATGATGGGGTGGAAGGCTTGGACGAAGGATATGCGGTTGCGTTAAATGATGTAGACTTTTGTCTGCGTCTGCGTGAGCAGGGACTTTTGAATGTATTTACCCCTTTTGCGGAAGGTTATCATTATGAATCTTCATCCCGAGGGCTGGATACGGTGCCGGAGAAAGCAAAGCGTTATGAAGAAGAATGTACACATTTTAAAGAACGTTGGAGCGGGCTTCTTGCTAAGGGAGACCCCTACTACAATCCTAATTTTACGTTGGACAGAAGCGATTATTCGTTGAATGTGCCGAAAAAACAGCCATAAAAGGCTTAAAAATAGGAAGTTTGCAGAGGGCATTGTGTCTTGAATATTCTCTTGACATAGTGTAAAATCTTTGTGGGAAAAAAGAAAATTGGGGAAATTAACTTTTTACGGGCAGATATGCCCATATCAAGATTGGAGGCAATGTATGAATTACAAAGAACAGTATCAGTTCTGGCTTGAAGATGACTATTTTGATGCAAAAACGAAAGAAGAATTAAAAGCTATTGCTAATGATGAAAAGGAAATTGAAGACCGCTTTTATCGTGAATTAGAGTTTGGTACCGGTGGTTTAAGAGGCGTTATCGGTGCAGGTACAAACAGAATGAACCTTTATACCGTACGCAAGGCAACCCAGGGACTTGCTAATTATATCTTAAAAATGGGTACACAGGATAAAGGAATTTCTATTGCATACGATTCGCGTTTTATGTCCCCTGAATTTGCTGACGAAGCAGCACTTTGTATGGCAGCAAACGGTATCAAGGCATATGTATTTGATGCATTAAGACCTACACCGGAACTTTCATTCTCTGTTCGTTATTTGGGATGTACTGCAGGTATTGTCATTACTGCAAGTCACAATCCCCCTGAGTATAACGGATATAAGGTATATTGGGAAGACGGCGCACAGGTTACTTCGCCCCGTGATGTAGATATTATTAACTGTGTAAAAGATGTTACGGATTACCATACCGTTAAGACCATGGATAAGCAGGCGGCTATGGATGCCGGGCTCTACATTACCATCGGTGCGGAAGTAGATGATGCCTTTATGGCAGAATTAAAGAAGCAGATTATCAATCCTGACGTAATCAAAGAAGTTGCTGATGATATTAAGATTGTATACACACCTTTTAACGGAACAGGTAATGTGCCTGCACGCCGTATTTTAAAAGAAATTGGCTTTAAGAATGTTTATGTCGTACCTGAACAGGAAATGCCGGATCCTAATTTTACAACATTGGATTATCCTAATCCCGAAGATCCGAAGGCATTTACCCTTGCATTGAAGCTGGCGAAGGAAGTAAAAGCTGATATCGTGCTTGCAACAGATCCGGATGCTGACAGACTTGGTATTTATGCATATGATACCAAGAGCGGAGAATATGTTCCTTTTACAGG
>CAZYVY010000001.1:107826-126580 GCA_964651555.1 uncultured Lachnospiraceae bacterium
CAGGTATGCTGATTGCAGAATATATTTTAAGCCAGAGAACCGCTCAGGACATTATGCCTGCAAATCCTGCTTTGGTTAAGACAATTGTTACCACCAATATGGCAGATGTGATTACCAAGGCTTATGATGTTAAGTTGATTGAAGTGTTAACAGGCTTTAAGTATATCGGCGAGCAGATTAAGTGGTTCGAGCAGAACAATACATATAATTATGTATTCGGTTTGGAAGAAAGTTATGGTTGCCTTGCAGGTACACACGCAAGAGATAAGGACGCAATTGTTGCGGTTATGTGTCTTTGCGAAGTGGCTGCATGGTGCAAGAAGAATAATAAGACTGTCTGGGATATGATGGTTGAAATGTACGAAAAGTACGGATATTACAAAGAAGATTTATATACCATTACCATGAAGGGTAAAGAAGGAACAGAGCAGATTGCTGCTATTATGGAGAAGCTTCGTGCAAATCCGCCTAAGGAATTCGGCGCTTGGAAAGTAAAAGAGATGCGCGATTATAAGAGTGGAAAAACAGTGAATCCCGAAACCGGTGAAGAAGGAGAAACAGGTTTACCTACCTCCAATGTTCTTTACTTTGACTTATCCGACGATTCATGGTGTTGTGCAAGACCTTCCGGTACGGAGCCTAAGATTAAATTCTACATGGGTGTAAAAGGAAACAGTCTGGAAGATGCAAGCGTAAAAGTTACAGCATTAACAGATGCATTAAAGGCAAAACTTGACTAGGTGATGCCCTATTGAGGTGACTGATGGGAAAAGGAACAGATTCCATTACAAAAACATTAAGATACCTTCGCAGAAACGGTTTGAAAAGAACCGTTTCTGCTGTTATGGAGAGAATCAGTGCGCCGAAAATGGAAGAACTTTTATTTTCTCCGCTTACAGAGGAGGAAATTCATACTATTCAGGAATATGGGTTTGGGCATCCTGCAAAAATAAGCATTTTGGTTCCGGCATATCAGACAGATCCGGTATTCTTCCGGGAATTACTTGATTCTGTTGCGGCACAGTATTATCCACATTGGGAATTGGTAATTGCAGACGCCAGCGGAAATAATGATTTGGAAGTGATTGTGGAAGAATACCGGGAAAAGCTTTCGGCAGAAAGTAATATCGTGTATATTCTGCTTAACGACAATAAAGGAATTTCCGAAAATACTAATGTGGCATTGGAGGCTGCGACGGGAGACTATATCGGTCTATTGGATCATGATGATGTGTTGACGCCGGATGCTTTATTTTATGTGGCAAAGGCAATTGAAGATACAAGGCCGATTCTTATTTATTCGGATGAAGATAAAACAGATACGGCAATGCAAACCTTCTATGAACCGCATCGAAAAAGGAAGTTAAATCTTGATTTAATTTTGACAAATAATTATATCTGCCATTTCTGCGTTATGCGTGCAGATATCATGAAGGAATTAAAGTTTAGACCGGAATACGACGGTGCCCAGGATTTCGATATTATTTTACGTTGTATTGCCACATTGAAAAATGATACAGAAGCGATACATATCCCGCGTATATTGTATCATTGGAGATGTCATAGCCGGTCCACAGCCTCTAATACGGACGCTAAATCTTATGCTTATGAAAACGGCCGGTTGGCTGTTGAAGATTTTATGAAGAAAAAGGGCTGGAATGCAAGGGCAAAACATATGTCTCATCTGGGCTTTTACCGGACGGTTTATGAACCGGACATTTTTTCTAACCGTAAAGAAGTAGGTATTGTGGCAGGTCCTGTGTACAAGGGCGGAAAAATAGCCGGCGGAGCAATGAAGCGTGACGGAACCGTTATGTATTACGGATTGACCAAAGGATTTAGCGGTTATATGCATAGGGCATCCCTGATGCAGCAGGTGGGAGCCGGTGATGTGCGGAATATGCTTATATGTCCGGAATTAAAAGAGCTGTGGAACAGGGAAGTAGAGCCCAAGCTTGCGGATAAGCATTGCAATTACCCGGAAGTAAGTCTTGCTTTTTGTGAGCAGGCAAGAATGCAGGGATATATTGTTGTGTATGATCCTGAACTGAAAGCGTAGGGACAGGAGAGAAAAAGGCCGCGGAAACAGTTATTTGCTGTTTTTGGCAGGAAGGAAGGCAATGTGAGTAAAACAGCAGTTGTAATTCCCAATTACAATGGAATAAAGTATATTTCGGATTGCCTTAATTCGTTAAGCGAGCAGACGGTCCGGGATTTTGAGGTGATAGTTGTGGATAACGCATCCACTGACGGGAGTATTCAGGAAATTCTTTGTCACCATGCAGGGGTAAAATGTATCCAACGTACACAGAACGGTGGATTTTCCGTGGCGGTAAATGAAGGCATTCGTCTGGCGAAAGAGAAGGGTGCGGAATATGTAATTCTTTTGAATAACGATACGGTTGCAGATCCCGGTTTTGTGGAAAAGCTGGTATCGGCTATCGAAAAGGATAAAAAGTGTTTTTCGGTGCAGGCCAAGATGTTATCCATGAAAGATAAGGAAATTATTGATGATGCGGGAGACTTTTATACCGTGCTTGGTTGGGCATATGCCAGAGGAAAAGGAAAATCCGCAAAAAAATTTGACAGAGAAAGTAAAATTTTTGCCTCTTGCGCAGGTGCTGCGATTTACCGGGCAGAAGTGTTTGATGTAATAGGCTGTTTTGACGAAGCACATTTTGCATATTTGGAAGATATTGACATAGGGTATCGTGCCAATCTTTATGGGTATTATAATAAATATGAACCTCAGGCATTGGTTTATCACGCAGGAAGTGCATCTTCCGGCTCAAGATACAATGAATTCAAAATACATCTGGCTGCAAGAAATAGCATCATTTTGATTTACAAAAATCAAACGATTTTGCAACAAATCCTGCATTTTGTTCCGCATACATGTGGTATTCTGATAAAACAGCTATTTTTTTCGCTTAAAGGTTTTGGCGGTATTTACCACGCAGGCATAATGGAAGGCTTGAAAATGTGCAGGTCACAGAATATAAAACAAAAGAAGATTCGTTATATTAAGGGACAGTTTGGAGCTGCTTGCAGGGTGGAAGTTTCACTTTGGTTAAATATCCTACGGAAAATAGTGCAATAAACTTGAATTTTTCGTAACAATATTGTAATATAATAGCGGTGTTGAGAAAAATGGGTGATTATTATGATTAAAGATAATCAGAAATATTTAAACCGTTTGCATATAGTGCTGGATGCGCTGGTTACGGTTTTATCATATATTGCAGCATGGTGGATACGTTTGGTTCTTTATCAGGATGAGGGTGCAGGTGTACTTTCGAAGGATATTTATTTTGCTGCGTTGTTTATTATAGTTCCCGGTTATTTGGTGTTATACTCTGCTTTTAATCTTTATAAGTCGAAGCGGTATTCCAGTGTTAAAAGGGAGTTTTTTGATGTCATAAAAGCAAATGCAATCGGTCTTGCATTGTTTTTTGTGGTTTTATATATTGTCAATGAGCCAAACTTTTCGCGTTCCATGATTTTTATCTTTTGTGGAATTAATGTGGTGTTAATGCAGGGAATGCGTTGTTCCGTGCGTGCCTTTTTGCACAACATACGAAAGAAGGGCTTTAATGTAAAATATATTGTGTTGGTGGGATATTCCCGCGCGGCGGAGGAATATGTGGATCGTATTCTTGCCAATCCGCAATGGGGGTATGTGGTAAGAGGCATTTTGGATGACCATGTTCCTGCCGGAACTTTGTATAGGGGTATAAAAGTAGTAGGGCGTGTGGACAACCTTTACTACGTTTTACCGGAAAACAAACTGGACGAGATTGCAATTACCCTTTCGTTGGAAGATTATGACAGATTGGAAGAAATTGTAGGTTTATGCGAGAAGTCCGGTGTACATACAAAGTTTATTCCGGATTACAACAGTGTCATTCCCAGCAGACCTTACACGGAAGATTTATCAGGTTTGCCTGTTATTAACATCAGAAGAGTGCCTTTAACCAATACATTAAATTGGGTAATAAAACGTGTTGTTGATATTATAGGAGCCTGCGTTGCCATTATATTATTTTCACCGGTAATGTTAATTGCAGCAATCGGAATAAAACTTTCGGGAGACGGGCCCATTATTTTTAAACAGGAAAGAGTCGGGCTTCATAACAAGACTTTTCAGATGTACAAGTTCCGTACAATGGAGATTCAAAAACCCGGAGAGGAAAAGAAAGCATGGACTGTTAAGGATGATCCCAGAGTAACCAAAATCGGGAAGATTTTGCGTCGGACCAGCATGGATGAACTCCCGCAGTTTTTCAATATCTTAAAAGGTGACATGAGTCTGATTGGTCCAAGACCGGAAAGACCCCATTTCGTTGAAAAGTTTAAAGAAGAAATACCGCGTTACATGATTAAGCATCAGGTACGTCCCGGGCTTACAGGATGGGCGCAGGTAAACGGATATCGTGGAGATACATCAATCAGGAAGAGGATTGACTGCGATATATATTATATTGAAAACTGGTCAATCGGATTTGATATTAAAATTCTTTTTATGACATTTTTCAAAGGTTTTATCAATAAGAATGCTTACTAATGGAGGATAGCAATGAGCACACAACAGAAAGGTAGTTCCAAGGGACAGAAGAAAGGTAATAAAAAGCGCGGAAAAATGATTCTGCTTATCTGCGAAGTTTTAGTATTGGTGGTTGCTGTAATTGCTCTGTGTTTTGTTTTTCGTTCAACAGGAGAAGACACAGGAGTTCAGCGTTACGAAGTAGATATTTCTACCAATCCCGGGATTCCGCCCACGGATGATCCGGAGGTAGAAAAGTATACCAATATAGCATTGTTTGGTGTTGATGCACGAAACGGAAAGCTGGAAAGCGGTACCCGTTCGGACACGATTATGATTTTATCCATTAACAATGATACCGGTGAATGCAAACTGGTTTCGGTATATCGTGATACTTATTTGAACTTGGGTAATGATAGTTATAATAAGTGTAACGGTGCATATGCCAAGGGTGGTCCCGAGCAGGCAATCAATATGTTGAACATGAACCTGGATTTATATATTACCGATTTCGTTACCATTGGCTTTGACGGACTTATGCATGTTATTGATGCGCTGGGTGGCGTGGAGATTAATGTAAAAGAAAGCGAAATTAAGCATTTAAATAACTATCAGGCATCTATGTATGCCACAGAAGCAAATCCGAACAATCTTACAACGGATTATGTTCCGGTTACTGAAGCCGGACTTCAGACCTTGAGCGGTTATCAGGCAGTGGCATATTGCCGTATCAGAGCCGTAGGTAATGACTTTGGACGTACCGAGAGACAGAGAACCGTATTGGAGCAGGTATTGTTAAAAGCACAGTCTGCAACTCCTTCTCAGTTAAATAAGATTGCTGAGGAGGTATTCCCCTTAGTGGCAACATCTTTGGATTTGGAACAGATTACAGAACTGCTTGGCGGTATTTCCAAGTATGAACTTGTAGGTAGTACCGGATTCCCCTTTGACAGTAATATTACAACCGGTAAAATCGGAAGCAAGGGTAGTTGTGTTATTCCCCTTGATTTGCAGACTAATGTAGAATTGCTTCATGAATATTTGTATCCGGATGTAGATTATACACCTTCTTCGGTAGTACAGGAATGCAGCCGGAAGATTGAGGCAGATACTTCACCTTATGTAGGCACCATGCAACCGGAAGAAGAATTGGATTAATAGAGAAAGATAAAGGCTCCGAGTTAATGACAAGGAGCCTTCTTTTACATTTTACCCGCATAAGAAATGGGTAGGAGGAATAAAATGCAAAAACCTAAAGTAGATGTGATTATCCCCACCTACAAACCAACAAAGCGCTTGACAAAGCTCATAGAATTGCTGGAAGAACAGACTTTTCCGGTGAATAAGATTATGATAATGAATACAGAAGAACGTTACTGGAGTACTTTTCTTTATGGTGAAAAGTTGATGAAGGTAAGGGATAACATTAAAGTTACGCATTTGTCAAAGATGGAATTCGACCACGGAAGAACAAGACAGTGGGGAGTAGATAAATCCAATGCAGATTATTTTATTTGCATGACAGATGATGCCATGCCGGCAGACGAAAGATTGATAGAAGAGTTATTGAAACCTCTGATTCAGCATGAGGCTGAGTTTTCTTATGCAAGGCAGTTACCTAATGAAGATTGCGGTGAGATTGAAAAGTTTACCAGAAGTTTTAATTATCCGCCGGAATCCACCATCAAAAGTCTTGCGGATTTGGAGCGTTTGCAGATAAAAACATATTTCTTCTCCAATGTGTGCGCGGCATATACAAGAAGCGTATTTGACGAATTGGGTGGTTTTGTTGATAATGCGATTTTTAATGAAGATATGATTTTTGCTGCGGGAGCCATACAGAAGGGGTACCGGATTGCTTATGTTGCGGAAGCAAAGGTGTATCATTCCCATAATTATGATAATATGACACAGTTTCACCGGAATTTTGATAATGGGGTTTCGCAAGCAGAATATCCGGAAATTTTTGCAAATATTTCTTCTACAGGGGAAGGCAAGAAACTGGTAAAACTCACCATGCAGCATTTATCGGAGATTAAGAAAAAGAGACTGATTCCCAAACTGGTAATTTCCAGCGGTTTTAAATATGCAGGTTTTAAATTGGGAAAAAATTATAAAAGACTTTCTGATGGTTTTATATTAAAATGTACCATGAATAAAGAATATTGGATGCGTAAAAGTATACGTAGCGCTGCCAAGAATATTGATCCTTACCGTGGATACGGAATATCGGAAGATGAACGTAAATAGGAGGATTTTGTATGTGTGGAATTGTTGGGTACATCGGAAAAGAACAGGCTGCACCGATTATTTTGGATGGTCTGGAAAAGTTAGAATACAGAGGTTATGATTCGGCAGGTATTGCGGTATTTGACGGAGAAAAAATTGAAATCAGAAAGACGGTTGGAAGGCTTAAGGCTTTGGTGGAATTAACCCACAGGGGAAGCATGATGCCGGGATATGCCGGAATTGGACATACCAGATGGGCTACCCACGGTGCCCCAACCGATGTGAATTCGCATCCCCACTATAATGCAGAAGAAACCATTGCTGTTGTGCATAATGGAATTATTGAAAATTATATTTCATTAAAAAATAAGCTGGAACGGAGAGGGTATCAATTTGTTTCCGATACGGACACCGAGGTATTGGCACATCTTTTGGATTATTATTACAAGGGAAATCCGTTGGAGGCAATTACCAAGGTTATGCACCGTGTAGAAGGCTCTTATGCGTTGGGAGTAATTTTTGCTGAACACCCCGACAGAATTTTTGCGGTGCGCAAGGCAAGTCCGTTGATTGTGGGAAAGAGTGATGCCGGATGTTTTATTGCATCAGATGTTCCCGCAATTTTGAAATATACCAGAACGGTTTATTTTATGGAAAATCAAGAGGTTGCCTGTCTGGAAGCCGATAAACTTACCTTTTATTCCGTGGATGAAGAGGAAATCATAAAAGAGTCCGTTACCATTGATTGGGATGCAGAAGCAGCAGAAAAAGGCGGATATGAGCATTTCATGTTAAAAGAAATGTATGAGCAGCCGAAAGTATTGGAAGAAACCTTAAAGAAATGTCTGGTGGACGGCGATATCCGGATTGATGAATTGAAAATGACTGAAGAAGAGTTCAGGAAAATCAGTAAAATTCATATTGTTGCCTGTGGTTCCTCTTATCACGCAGGTGTGACCGGCAAATACGTGATTGAAGATATTGCAAGAGTCCCCGTTGAAGTGGATTTGGCATCAGAGTTCCGTTATAGGGACCCGATTATTGATGAAAATGCTTTGGTTATGGTAATTTCCCAATCCGGGGAAACCGCAGACAGTCTTGCAGCTATGGCTGACATGGGGGCAAGGGGTGTTAAAGTCATGGGCATTGTTAATGTGGTAGGAAGCAGTATTGCCAGAGATGCCGACTACATCATGTATACTTGGGCCGGACCGGAAATTGCGGTAGCCACCACAAAGGCATACAGTGCACAGCTTATGGCGTTATATTTGTTTGCCATGAAATTAGGAAAAATAAAAGGCGTATTAAAGCAGGATGCTTTTGACGAAATGGTGGAGGACTTAAAATTATTACCCCAGCAGGTAGAGTTTCTATTATCCAATCAGAGAAAAATCCAAAAATTTGCCAACCGCTATATTGCGGCAAAGAGCATTTTCTTTATTGGACGGGGAATTGATTATGCCATTTCTTTGGAAGGTTCATTAAAATTAAAAGAAATATCTTATATTCACTCAGAAGCCTATGCGGCAGGGGAATTGAAGCATGGTACCATTTCGCTGATTGAAGAGGGAACCCTGGTTGCCTGTGTTTCAACCCAGGAGAAATTGTATCAGAAAACAATCAGTAATATGGTAGAGGTAAAAGCAAGAGGTGCATTTGTGCTTGCAGTTACCAATGAAGGCAATTATGACATGCAGAAAGAAGCGGATTATGTCATATATATTCCCAAGACGAACCGTTATTTTACGAATAGTCTTGCCATTATTCCTTTACAATTGTTTGGATATTATGTTGCGGTAGGTAAAGGATGCGATGTAGATAAACCAAGGAATCTGGCAAAATCGGTAACGGTAGAATAGTGCATTTAACAGATTAGAAAGAAAATGTACACATATTCGTCACAGGCAAATTTTATATTGTTTTTAGGATAAATACATTGATAAATGTAAGGAGGATAGCCTAAATGCAGGATGGAACGAATAAAAAGAAGAAAGGTGGATTTTGGAAAAAGTTTTTTGCAAGCATTGGTTGCGGATTGTTGTTTGGACTTTTTGCCGGAATAGCTTTTTTTGGAGTAAAAATTGCTTATGAAATAACCCCTATTGATGAAATGTTGATGGAGGCCGGTTTAATTGAGGCTACGGAAACGGAGTTGCCAAGAATACAGGCGGCTATTTCGGATGCAGGTACTGTAATCAGACAGGAAGAGATACTTGCAATAGGAAGCGGAGAAGTATCCGGTGAGGCTATGGATGTTTCTGAGGTTGTAAAAGAGACCATGCCCTCCATTGTTAGTGTAAACATGATAAGTAATGTGAATTATTTCGGATACAGCCAGGAAGTGCCTTCGGCAGGCTCAGGTATTATCGTGGGACAGAATGATGAAGAATTATTAATTGTAACAAATTACCACGTTGTAGAAGGCGGTAAGGAGATTACGGTACAGTTCTGCGATGATTCAACAGGGAATGCCACCGTAAAAGGCCAGAATGTTTCTATGGACCTGGCAGTTATGGCTGTAAAATTAAGTGAACTCGATGAGGAAACCAAAAGTAACATTAAAATTATCCAGTTAGGAGATTCCGATACACTGGAAGTTGGAGAAGTTGCTATTGCAATCGGAAACTCGCTGGGATACGGTCAGTCTGTTACAGTAGGTGTTATCAGTGCATTAAATCGTGAAATGACGTTGGAAACCGGTGAAGTAGGTACATTTATCCAGACAGATGCCGCGATTAATCAGGGTAATTCCGGTGGGGCATTGTTGAATACCAAAGGTGAGCTGATTGGTATCAATTCTAATAAGCTTGGTGGAACATATGTGGAAGGTATGGGTTATGCCATTCCTATTACAGCGGCAGAACCGATTATTTCACAGTTGATGAATAAAAAAGAGCTGGTAGCATTGCCGGAAGAAGAACAGTCTTATCTTGGTATCAGTGGAGCTACGCTTACCAGCAGTATGGCGGCAAATCAAATGGTGCGCCCGCCTGTGGGTATTTATATTGCGGGCATTGTTTCGGGAGGCCCTGCAGAACAGGCCGGTTTGCAGCGTAACGATGTCATTACGGAATTTGAAGGGAATTCCGTGACAACCATGGAGGAACTGCAGGAGTATCTGGCAGCTTATCCCGCAGGTACAACAGTAGAATTAACATATGAGAGACTGGAAGATGGAGAATATGTGGAATATAAGTGCCAGGTAATTCTTCAGAATAAAACGTCAAATACGTAAATGTATTTCAGAGGAGAGTCATGAGTAAAGAGTTTGATGAGTTGGATGAAAAAGATACCGCGGTTGCGGATGAAACAGAAGTAAAAACCGAGAACGGCGAAAAGAAAGAAAGCAAAGAGAGTGACTATGAGGACGTGTGCTTTATGTGCAGACGTCCTGAGCACATTACAGGTAAAATGTTCCAGTTGCCCAATAATATCTGCATCTGTAATGACTGTATGCATAAAACCATGGATACGGTAAGCCAGTATGATTATCAGGGTACCTTGAATTATCCGGGCATGATGATGTCTATGGATGACTTTCAAAAATTTCAAGAACAGTTTCCTAATGTGAGTTTTATGAATCTTTCTGATATGCAGGGACATGGAGGCATTCCCAATAAGCAGAAGTTAAAAAAGAAGAAGACAGCAGAAGAAGGCAAAAAAGAAACGCCGGTTATTGATATCAAAAAGATTCCCGTGCCTCATAAAATTAAGGCAAAACTGGATGATTATGTAGTTGGACAGGAACAGGCAAAGAAGATTATTTCCGTTGCGGTGTATAACCATTATAAGAGGGTTGCAACCAATACCATGGATGAAATAGAAATTGAGAAGTCCAATATTTTATTGATAGGTCCTACCGGTTGCGGTAAAACATATTTGGTTAAAACCTTGGCAAAGCTTTTGGATGTTCCTCTGGCAATTGCAGATGCTACCTCGTTAACAGAGGCAGGTTATATCGGTGATGATATTGAGAGTGTATTGAGTAAACTTCTTGCTGCTGCGGGCAATGATACGGAGCGGGCAGAGCAGGGTATTGTTTTTATTGATGAAATTGATAAAATTGCCAAGAAGAAAAACACCAATTCCCGCGATGTCAGTGGAGAGTCTGTGCAGCAGGGTATGTTAAAATTGTTAGAAGGTGCAGAAGTAGAAGTGCCTGTGGGTGCTAACAGCAAAAATGCCATGGTACCCTTAACCACCATAAATACCAGAAACATTCTTTTTATCTGTGGCGGAGCTTTTCCTGATTTGGATGAAATCATTAAGCAGAGGCTTTCGAAGCAAAGCGGCATGGGGTTCAACGCAGACTTAAAGGACCGTTATGACAAGGAAAAGAACATCCTAAAGAGGGTTACTGTTGAAGATATTAAAAAGTTTGGTATGATTCCGGAATTTGTGGGAAGATTGCCGATTATTTGTACATTAGACGGATTGAGTAAGGAAATGCTTGTTAGTATTTTAAAAGAGCCGAAAAATGCTATTTTAAAGCAATACCAGAAGCTTCTTGAATTGGATGAAGTGAAGCTGGAATTTGATGATGAGGCGTTGGAAGCTATTGCAGAGAAAGCAATTGAACGTGATACCGGGGCAAGAGCGTTGCGGGCCATTATTGAGGAATTTATGTTGGATATTATGTATGAAATTCCTAAGGATGATAATATTGGTACAGTAACGATTACTAAGGAATATATTGAAGGAAAGGGTGGCCCCCGTATTGAGATACGTCAGAATCAAAAAAGTATTTCTGCAACAGAATAGTCAGGCATGTAAAAGAAAATAAAAGCATATAGTTTAGGGATAATGGCGAAAGGATATTTTATGGATTGTAAAACCCGCATTTTATCTGACGAATATGCTGATATGATTGTTGATTTTGATTTGGATGAAGAATATTTAATGAATACCGCAGGTGACTTCTGTTTTACACAGATAGAAGACAACCTGCGGATTTTTTATGTGAATAGAAATGAATTACCCAAATTGTCAGTTTCGGATTACCGATATTTGTATCTGCCCTCTTGTTACGGACTTATGATGGACGGTGGGGAGATTACAGTAGGCAGGAATGATTTTAATACTGTGGCATTGGAGGATACCGGTATTCTGCGTGTGCAGAGACCGCCGTTATCATTGACCGGTTTAGGGTGCGTTTTTGCTTGCATTGATAGCGGAATTGATTATAATAATCCGGTGTTTCGCCGCGGGGATGGCAGTAGCCGGATTCTGGCAATTTGGGACCAGGAGGAACAAAGCGGAACGCCGCCGGAAGGTTTTGCCTATGGAAGTGAATATGGAAGGGAAGAAATTAATGAAGCTCTTGAGGCGGCCAATCCATTTGACGTGGTTCCAACACGGGATATTCCGGGGCGTCATGGGACTGCTTTGGCAAGTATTACGGCAGGCAGTAATTTGGATGAGGGGTATACTTTTTTGGGAGCTGCCCCGGATGCAGACATTGTTGTGGTTAAGTTAAAGCAGGCAAAACCCTATTTGCGGGAGTATTATATGGTTCCGGATGGTGTTCCCTGTTATCAGGAAAATGATATTTTAACGGCATTAAAATATGTTATAAGATATATGGAACCCACTATCCGCCCGATTTGTATTTTATTGGGAGTAGGTACGGGGCTTGGGGATCATGCAGGAAATTCCATGCTGGAAAAATATATCACCCGCTTAAATACAATCCGAAACGTAGCAGTGGTATTGCCGGCAGGAAATGAGGGTAATACAGGGCATCATTTCAGTAGTGTATTTACCGCAAACGAAAATGGTGCCATCAGGCAGGCGGAAATCCGGGTTGGAGAAGGAACGGGAGGTTTTATTGCGGAAATATGGGGAAGTATTCCCAGTTTCTTTTCTGTTTCCTTAAGGTCTCCCGGTGGAGAAAGCATAGATAATATTTCTTTTCGCTTAAATACAACCAGAGTATATAACTTTATTTATTCTCAAACAGTGGTTACGGTGGATGCCCTTTTGGTGGAACAGGTGGCAGGACAACAACTGGTGGTGTTAAGATTTGAAAAGCCTACTGCCGGAATTTGGACCATCAGTATACGTGCGGAAGAAATATCTACACCGGCAATCTGTGATATCTGGTTGCCGATTCGGCAATTTGTTCAAGGGTCGGTGTATTTTTCCGAACCATCTCCATATGTTACGATTACCCCACCGTCCACCGGTGGTTCTGCCATGTGTGTTTCTGCATATAACCATACCACAGGAGGTTTTTTTCAGGAATCAGGAAGAGGTTATACAAGGGATAATTTTATCAAACCTGATTTTTCGGCTCCGGGGGTTAATGTACCAAGTGTTGCGGGTGAAATAAGCGGCACCAGTGCATCCGCAGCTATAGCGGCGGGGACGGTTCTACAGTTTATGCAGTGGGCTGTTGTGGAACGTCACAGTTCATTGGTCAATGGCGCAGAAATCAAAAATTATCTTATCCGAGGTGCCAGAAGAGATGCTGTACAGGATTGGCCGAATCGTCAGGAAGGATTCGGGAAATTGGATATTTACGGCACATTTGAGAAGCTTCGTATGATATAAATGTAATGAAAAAAATCGTTTAAAGCGATAGTATGCTATGATATAATTATTTTTACTGATGCAAAAAAAGGAAATTTACAGGATGATAAGACAATGAAAAAAGTACTTATTTTAGAAGATAATCCGGCAACGGTTACATACTTGAAGCAAATTATTGATGAGATGGATATTAAGATGGATGTCTTTAGTTTTGATACGGTGCAGGAAGCCTATCAATGTGCATTAGAGAATCCCA
Organism: uncultured Lachnospiraceae bacterium; assembly: GCA_964651555.1. Taxonomy (GTDB): domain Bacteria; phylum Bacillota; class Clostridia; order Lachnospirales; family Lachnospiraceae; genus UBA3766. The sequence goes on from CAZYVY010000001.1 coordinate 121,386, forward strand.
TTGATTTGTTCTTTGTAGATGTGATTTTAGATACCAAGGTGCCCGGAGATACTTCGGGCTTAAAATATATTGAAAGCATTCGTAAAATACAGAGATATGTATTAGTACCAATCGTGGTTTTGACGGCGTTAGAGGACTCTAAAATGTATGCATATGAAAAACTGCATTGTTACAGTTTTGTGGAAAAGCCCTTTGAACCGCAGCAGATAAAACGGCTGATAGGACAGTGTTTTTCATATTATGAAAAAGAAATGGAAGAAGAAAAAACATTATTTTTTAGAAAAGAAGGTATCATATTTGCTGTGGATGTGGGGGAGATTGTTTATGTAAGTATACAAAAACAGATGATGCATATTCATACAAATAAGAATGATACATTGTCCATTCCGTATATATCTTTAAAAAGATTTTTGACAGATGCAAACTCGGATTGTTTTATTCAATGCAGCAAAAATTGCGCGATAAATAAAAAATATATTGAAAATATAGATTACACAAATCGTTATATCAGATTAAAGGATAATCTGGGCGGGGTAGAGATTGGAATGAGATACAGAAATCAGATAAAGGATGAGTTGAAATGTTAGTAAGGGCAACTTTGGTTATTGAAGTTTTGACGATAATACTCGGGATACACAGAATTTATGGAGAAAAAAACAGATATAATATAAAAACATTTATTTTATTTGTGTCAATGATAATAATTCTTGATTTGACCAATACTCTTCAGTTAGATCCAAAAGTATCTGATTTAAGTTTGGTTATGGCTTTTTTTTATTGTTTAATACAATATAAAGAAAAGTTTGCTAATACGATTATAAGTTATATAATGGCACTAATTATTGTATCTATTACTCAATTGATTGGTATTTTTTGTACAAGTATAATTCCAATTGGTAATATTATTATTTGCAATTTATATGCTACTATAATTTCATTTGCAATAATGTTTTTTATATTACCATTGTGCCCGATTGATAAATTACGTAAAGGAATATTACGTCGGCATTGGCTGATGGCCTGTATTATTTTATTTGTAACTGTTGTTTTCGCTTTTTTTCTTATTGAAAGAAAGTATAATAATGAGATTAACTTGCAAAATTATATATTTGTTATTCCTGCAATTATAATTATTATGCTTCTTATTATTTTTTGGGATAAATCGGTTACTTCTGAACAAGCAATTGAATCTGAGATGGAAGCTATGTTGGAAAATAGTAAAAAGTTTGAAGATTTAATTGCAGATATTAAAATCAATCAGCATAGTTATAAGAATCATTTGTTGACTTTATTTTCAACTCATTATACATATAAAAATTATGAGCAACTTCTATTGGATCAGGAGGATTATTATCAACACTTAAAATCTAAAAATAAATATAGCTGTATTTTATCTCTTAATAACCATATCATTGAAGGCTTTTTATATGGTAAAATTTTAGAAATCGAAAAAAAAGGTCTTGAGGTTGCAATTGATATAAAAACATCATTAGATAAATGTGTAATGCCGGATTATTATTTGATAGAAGTATTAGGTGTTTTATTAGATAATGCAGTTGAGGCTACATTGGATGAAGGCGAAAAAGAAAGTATTATCTTAGTAATAAAAAAAGATGCTAGTCAAATAGAGATTGTGATAAAAAATGTATATAGGTATGTGACTTATGCGGAAATAGAGAGTTGGTATCAATTAAATGTTTCCAACAAAGAAACAGGGCATGGAATAGGATTATATCGAGTAAAGCAAATTTGTAAAGAAAATGGTGGAATTATTGTTGGACAATGTACAGCGTTTCAAGAGAAATATTGGATTCAATTTAAATTGTTTTTAAGTGAGAAAGAAGACGAACATTAATTCGTCTTCTTTTGACTATTCCTCGTCTTCTGATGGATAGGGTGATTCACCGAAAAATAAAGCACTTGTTAAAGCAAACTCATACCACCAAGAAAAGCATGCACATGCAGCTAACAGTTTTGCAATCATTCTTTTGTATCTCCTTTCTTTTTTATTTTCCCGGCAATTAATTGAAGGGAATGTAATATAATTACCCAAAAACCTGTTGTTAAATATGGATTTTCAGGAACTATATATAAAGTAATGGAGTAAATAAAAATGAAAAAAATACAAATTTTCTGCAGGGTTCGGATTTGTTTTGGGGGATTGGCGGGCCGATATTTTGAAGTAATCGGACCTATTATGTAGCAAATGATAATGGAACAGATAAGCATACATAATTTAATTGGAAGGGGTATGCTGAGCATGGGTAGTATGACGACAGAAAGCCCCATATACGCCATAGACATGAAGAGGCAACCCCAGTATGTATAAAAATGTAATCCGCCGGTAGTAGTACGCAGAAAAACCATTACAAATAATGCGAAACAATACACAAAAAAGTGTTTATGAAAAAGAAGCCCCATAATAACCATTTTACTTAATTCTGATAACAAGGTTTTAAACAAAAAGATAATTTGGGCTATTTGATAATTGGTTAAGTTGTATTTGTTTCGTAAATGGCCTTTTAGCTTATCCATAAAATACCTCCGCAATGAAAACATTTTAAGTTGTGTTTAATCAATAGGGATTAAAATTTGCTGAAATGTGTTTTTTTTGCGTTGAAATAACAATAAAAGGTAAAAAAAGTAAAAAAAGGTAGATTTTTATGATTTCAATTAATAAAAAAAGGCTTTTGTGCATAAGCGAGTAAGCGGGATTACCATTTCACAAAGTATCATATACATATTTTTGACATGCAAAAATACCGAAAAATAAGGGAAAAAGAAGATTAAATTACATTTGAGGTTTTGTAATTTTGTAAAAAATGACGATTTTTGTTTTTTCTGTCAAAACCTCTTTTCTTTTTAGGATTGATGTGTTATATTCGGAACTATCCTTTAGAAGGACGCACAAGCAAGTCCTTTTATCTAAGGCAGACATTTGTCTGCATCTATGGCGACACTCATATCGTTGCCGGCAATTTCCATGGAAAATAATCAAAATGAAAACAGGGTGTAATTACCTTTTATTTGCTATGCAAGGAGGAAAGGCATATTGAAAAAGAAAATAAGTAAGAAAATGATTTTTTCGTTGGCCGGAGGGCTGGCAGCAGTTTTGGCGTTTATTGCCACGCCTATAGCAACAATGGCTGCGGAAACTAAAGAGAGTTGTACCATTTATCATCATCATACAGAAGCATGTAATGGTACTGTTTATGTGGAACAGACTTGTGACGGAACAAGTTGGCTTCGGACTGTTGCAACAGACACCTGTACCGTATGCGGGGATTATCATGACTATTATCAATACGATGGTAGTTGTTCCTGCGGTAAAACATGGTATAGTACAGGACATGCATGTATTAACAGCCCGGAGGGCAGTAATCATGGGACTTGTAGTAATTATTCAAAAATTGATTGTGATACTACACATTCACACCCTACTACAGAAATTGTGTGTGGAAAAACAGAGTCAACGTCAATCGGCACGGTTACAGTCAGGCGTAGTACCACAGAGCCTACACAGGAACTGGTTTTGGCAGCATCATCAAGCGGTAGTATGGAAAATGTATCATTTGCCTGGAAAGGTTCTGCAACTTCATCATCGGGAGGGCAATTTACTGTTACCGCAAACGGAACATATCTGTTGTATATATCATATACGGAAAATGGTATAAATTATATGCAGGAAATGTCGGTAAAGGTTACTAATATTGACAAGGAAGCACCGGTAATCAGCAGATTATCTGCTGACATTACAACGCCGGTTGCAGGAACGGTTAGGCTTACGGTTGTGGCAAAAGATTCTAGCGGCTTTCCTGCAAAGTATGTGAGCTGGAATGGGGCTGAATATACTGGAGGCAGTACTTACGAAGTTTCCGAAAACGGATTGTATTCGGTTCGCGTCAGAGATTTGGCTGGCAATATTGCAAGTGCGGAGATTATGGTAAGCAATATTGATAATGAAAAACCCGTCATCCGGAATATAGTAATGAGCACTGAAGAATATACGTCAGGTGAGGTTGTACTTGATGTAGTTGCTGAGGATAATAATCCCTGGCCCAATGCATATATCAGTTGGAATGATGGGGAGTATTCTTCTGATACGCATTTCGCGGTTACCGAAAACGGCTCATATACAGTTGCCGTAAAAGATGCAGCGGGTAATATTACCGAAAAAAGCATAGTCATTACTAACATTGATAAAACGGCACCGGTCATTAATGAATGGAAAGCAGAGCCCGACGTGCCTACATCTGAGGATATTATTATACAAATAGAGGTCGAAGACGAAGGTGGATTTCCGGAAAAGTACATTATATGGAATGGAGAAGAACCTACCGATGAAAACACTTTTTCTGTTGATAAAAACGGTATCTATGAGGTTACTGTGGTTGATAAAGCCGGAAATCGCGTATCGCGGGAAATCAAAGTAGAAAATATTGATAAAATCCCACCGGTAATTCATGCATTGGAGGTGATTACGCAACCGTGGTATTCCGGTGAATGTGTAGTGGGTGTTACTGCTCAGGATGAAAGTGACGGGACATTGGATTATATGGTTAGCGGTTTACCTTCTGAAGCATATTCATGGGATGAAGGAAAAACATGGACCTCAGATGATGAATTAATCATCACAGAAGAGGGAGTTGTAACCGTATATGTGCGGGATGTGGCAGGTAACATTGCAAAAGAATCTGTAGAAGTAAAGAGAACCTCATTGCCGACAGTGCCTGACAAAGAGGAGAATAGTGACAACGGAAGTGATGATGCCGGTAGTAATAATGGCAACAATGATGCCGGCAGTAGTAATGGCAACAATGATACCGGCAGTAGTAATGGCAACAATGATACCGGTGGTAATGGAGTGGTGATACATAAGGAAATAAATTGGGAATCTGCAGAAAACAGGCTTGAGGAAGAAGAGGAGAATGCAGAAACGTCGGAAGAAGTTGTTTCGGTAGAAATATTAGAGAAAGAAGAGGCAAGCTTCCTGGTGTCTGACGATGCTAAAGAGGCGGAAATTCTGGAACAAAAAGACAGCCGGGCATTCAGAAGTCTTGGAAAAATTCTTGTTGCGGTTTTGGGATGTTTGGGATTCCTTTTACTGGGATTAATTTTATTTGTATTTTTAGGAATGTGCAGAATATACTGTGTATCCGATAAACAAAAAGAGATATATCTTGGCAGTGTGGGAA
>CAZYVY010000002.1:0-18732 GCA_964651555.1 uncultured Lachnospiraceae bacterium
CCATTCACTATTTTCATTGGTAGCTTTGGTCATATTGACTCCACAGTTGGTAAATCCTCTTTCATCCAACATTTCTTTTATCTCTGTAATATATGTGCTTTCTGCTTCTTCCCTATGTCTTTCCCGGGTTTCTTCCATGTTGGTGGCATGTACTTTTTGACCCACCAATAATACAAATATAAATACTAATAAAAATGTAACGCCTACCGGTATCATATATGTCATATATTTCTTCATCACCAAACATCCTCCTGCAATCTGATTTAATTTCTTTTGTTACCATAAAAATATCAGTTTTTGAGTACAATAAATCGTACTTACCAATCCTTTTCTAAATCTTTATTGCAAAAATTACCATTGTTTATTAAACTATAAATGGTTGTACGGGATACAACCAAATTTATATTCTGAAACACATCGGAGATAAAGAATGTTATTTAATTCTCACGTTTTTATTTTTTTGTTTTTGCCCATTGTATGGATACTCTACTTTGGCTTAAACCATTTTAAATTATATAAAACGGCATTATTTTCCCTCGTTGCAGCTTCTTTTGTCTTTTATGGCTTTGAAAATTGGAAACTTTGCCTTTTACTGCTTGCTACCATAGTGGTAAATTATCTCTTACATATTATACTGACCAAACAACCCAAAAAGGCTGTTAAACACATTCTTTTATGGTTTGGCATTCTATTTAACATAGGATTACTGTTTTACTTTAAGTATTTAAATTTTTCACTGGATATCATCAACAGGGTCTTTGCAACAGACTTCTTTTACAAAGAAATCGCCCTGCCTCTGGGTATCAGCTTTTTTACTTTCCAGCAGGTATCCATGTTGGTAGATAGCGCAAGAAGTGAGATGAAAACCTACCATTTCATTGACTATGCCTTGTATGTAAGTTATTTCCCCCAATTGGTTGCAGGCCCCATCGTGTTGCACCAGGAACTTATTCCCCAGTTTCACGACATGGGCAAAAAAAAGCTTGACTACGCAAACTTATTATCAGGTATTGAATACTTTATCTTGGGTTTTGCCAAAAAAGTGTTGGTTGCGGACTCTTTTGCCCGCATCTGCGATACCGGATACGGACAAATCGGCTCACTGAACATATACAGTACCATATTGGTCATTTTGGCCTATACGCTACAGATTTATTTTGACTTCAGCGGTTATTGCGACATGGCAAAAGGATTGGGCAGGATGTTCAACTTTGAACTTCCCATTAATTTCAATTCGCCCTACAAATCCAAATCCATTGATGAATTTTGGGACAGATGGCATATTACGTTATCCCGCTTTTTAACGCAATATCTGTATATCCCCTTGGGCGGCAACAGAAAAGGGAAAATCCGCACATATATTAATATTATGATTGTTTTCGCAGTCAGCGGTTTATGGCACGGAGCAGACTGGACATTCATTATATGGGGAATTTTTCACGGATGTGCAAAAGTGTTCTATCGTTTTGGAAAAAAAGTCATTGATAAAATTCCCGGATGGATACGCTGGAGTGTTACCTTCCTGTTTATTAATTTAACCTGGGTACTCTTCCGGGCAGATTATTTCAGACAATCTCTGGAAATATTCCAAAGACTTTTGTCAGGCGGTGGCGGTTGGTGTAACATGGATATGTTAAATTCCTTCTGCGATACTTCCATTGCCATGGCATTTTTACGCAATCTTATACCTGCCACAGCTTTTGATGTTGTTCAGCAAATCTGGCTTTTCCTTTGGTTTGCCCTTTGTACAGTCATTTGCGTAAAATCCCCCTCCAGCCATGAATTGGTTGATAAAAAAATTCGTAACAACAAATGGTTTGTTTATTTGGGAATCTTGTTCTTTTTATCTTTCATCGGACTTTCCCAAATTTCAAAATTTATTTATTTTAACTTCTAAACATAAGGAAAACTATTATGAGTGAAAAGAAAGCATTTCAACGCTTCATCGGTTGTATTGCCTTAACTTTTCTGGTCGGCGTAATGGCTGTTGCCGGATTCATTTTGGTGATAGACCCTTTTTATCAATATCATAGTCCCTGGCTGAATATGCCAATTATTTTGGATGATGCCGTTTATCAGACTGCAGGTGCCGCCCGCAATTTGGAATACGATAGTGCTATTGTCGGAACCTCCATGACCGAAAATTTCCATACTTCCTGGTTTGATGAGGAACTTGGCTGGAACACAATGAAATTATCATATTCAGGGGCACGGACCAATGATTTGCAAGCTATCTTTGGTGAATTGGATGAACATGATAGTGAAATCCAAAATATTTTTATGGATATCAATGATTATCAGTTAACCAGTATTGCGTGGACTGCCTATGTGGAACGTCCCGAATACTTATATGATGAAAATCTTTTTAATGATTACAAATACTTATTCAATCAGGATGTATTAACCTTAAGTATTGAACATACGGTTTCTGCGTTAAAAGGTGCTGAAGATAATATTGATACAGCCTATACCTGGGAAGATGAAACACTCTTCGGCAGTGAAATCACCTTAGAAACCTGTAGGGCTTTACGTGCAGATTTAATGCTACAGCGGGAAAATGCCGGCATTCCTTATTATCAGGTTAACGACACCTTATCAGAAGAAATACAAAACAAGTATACCGTTTGCCAAGATAATCTGGATAACATTACTCCTTATATTGAGGCTCATCCCGAAACCAGTTTTTATATTATTATTCCACCTTACAGTATGTTGTACTGGGAACAGAAAGTGTTGTCCGGCACTCTTGAAGATACCATTGCAGTATATTACTATGCACTCAGTAAACTGGCCGAATACGATAATGTACAAATATATTATTTCCAAAACGAACCCGAAATCATTACGGACTTAGATCATTATCGTGACAGTTGTCACCACACTCCGGAATTCAACCGTTATATGTTCGACTGTGTGGTAAACCAGCAGAATCTTCTCACTTCTGAGAATTGTGAAGAATTGCTGACAGACATGTACTATTTCGCAAAAGAATATCCATACGAAACATTGTGGGAATAAAAAGAGAACGCTCTATGAAAATAGAGCGTTCTTGTATATCTTCTGTATAATTACTGACTGCTGTATTTTACAAGAAGAACTTCAACACACATCCGGTCTGTCATTCTTCCTGTTTTTACCGCCTCATCAAAATCTACACAATCTTCAATTGCTGCTTTTAATGTAACAGTATGAAATTTACCTGCCTGCATGAGATACTTATCTACAATAAAGGGCTTTAACTCCGTCTTTTCTACAATTTTACGTTTATCATATCCTCTGTTCCTCAAATCCTTAATCGTAAGCAGCTGACTAAACTGCCTTCCCATCAGATATAATATGCGCATGGGCGGTTCTCTCAACGCTAATAGTTCATAATACAAGCGTAACGCTTCCATCTGGTTTTTATTCGCCATAGCAGAAATCATATCAAAAATATGGTTACCAATTACCGTAGTACATACCGCTTCTACGTCCGGCAAATCAATGGCTTCCTTTCCCTGGGTATAGCAGAATAATTTCTCCAACTCCTGTGATAAAAGTTCCATGTCCGATGCTGTACGTTCCAAAAGCGATTCCACAGCACGTACCGTAATCTGCTTATTCTCTTTCCTTACCAAAGAAACAATCCATCTCTTTAACGTATCTTCATCTTGTATACGAAACTCTGCTGCATGTCCTTGTGCCGCAACTGCTTTATATAATTTGGAGCGTTTATCCACATTGCTTTCTACAAAAAGAAATACCGTACTCTCAGGTTTTTGGTTCATATATTCCCCAAGCTTGTCACCGTCTTTTTGAAACAATCCGGAATCTTCCATCAAAATCACTCTGCGCTCTGCAAAAAAAGGAAGTGTTTCTGCCAAATCAATAATCTGCTCAACCGTAAAATCCTTACCCATAAAAGAGGTAAAATTCATATCGTCTTCCAACGCTTTTTTATTACTGCCACCACAAAATGCCGAAAGCAGCTTGTCCCGATATCTACGCACAAGATACCCTTCGGGTCCATATAAAAGATAAACAGATTTATATTTACCTGCTTTTAAATCCTCATTAATTGCGTACATGTTCCCTCCGGGTATCTAAAATTATTAATTATACAAATTATAAGAATATATACTTACAAATAAACAATACAGTAAGAATATACATAAGCGGTGTTAACTTTTTATGCTTACCACATACCAAATTAATGATGGTATAAGAAATAACGCCGATTGCAATACCTTCTGAAATACTGTATGCCAAAGGCATAATCAAAATAGTAAGGAATGCAGGAATAGCTTCTGACATATCTTCAAAATTAATCTTAACAACAGCACCCATCATATAGAAACCTACAATGATTAATGCGGGAGCAATTGCGAAAGAAGGAATTGCCAGGAATAAAGGTGAGAAGAACATCGCTAACAGGAACAATAAACCTGTTACAACTGCAGTTAAACCTGTTCTACCACCTGCGGTAACACCTGAAGCACTTTCTACATAAGTTGTAGTTGTGGATGTACCAAAAATTGCACCTACTGTTGTTGCTACAGCATCTGCGAACAACGCGCCCTTAATTCTGGGAAGTTTACCGTCCTTATCAAGCAAATCAGCCTTGCTGGATACACCGATTAATGTTCCTAATGTATCAAAAATATCTACGAAAAGGAATGCAAACATAACAACAATAAAGTTAATCCAGTCAATACTTGCAAAATCAGCCTTAAATACCTGTCCGAATGTAGAACCGAAAGAACTCAGGTCAAAACTAATGATTCCGGTAGGAATTGTGCTATACATTCCCGCATCAGCATTGGGAACATATATACCGCAGAGTTCTGCAATAATGCCAAGAATCCATGTTGCAAAGATACCTAATAAAATACCGCCTTTTACCTTCTTCACCAAAAGAATGGCCGTAATCAAAACACCGATTAACGCAAGAATTGCACCTACACCTACTGAAGAAAAAGTATCTCCTTTAAACGTCTGATATGTAATAAGAGTTGCATCACTGTTAACGATTAATTTAGCATCCTGTAAACCGATAAACGCAACAAACAAACCAATACCAACGCCAACCGCAGACTTTAATGTCATGGGAATTGCATTAAAAATTGCTTCACGCACACTGGTTAAAGAAAGGATAATAAAAATAATACCTTCCGCAAATACTGCCAATAATGCAATCTGCCAAGAATAACCCATTCCAAGAACAACGGTATATGCAAAATATGCATTTAATCCCATACCGGGTGCCAATGCAAATGGATAATTTGCAAATAACGCCATACATAAAGTTCCTACAAAGGAAGCCAATGCTGTAGCAATCAGAACCGCATTTGCATCCATACCTGTTGCAGAAAGAATACTGGGATTAACCGCCAATATATATGCCATTGTCATAAAAGTAGTAACACCGGCAATTATTTCGGTTTTTACGTTTGTATTGTTTTCTTTTAACTTAAATAGTTTCTCGAGCATACCTTTTCCTCCTATTTGCCCTCATATGTTATGACCGAAGCCACATCATATTTCTGTAACTTGTCTCGACCGTTTAGTCCGGCCAGTTCCATTAAAAAAATAATTTTGACCACTTCGCCTCCAAGCGTCTCAATCATTTTGGCGCATGCTTCAATTGTTCCTCCTGTTGCAATCAAATCATCCACCAGAACAACCTTTTGCCCTGGTTTAATGGCATCTTTGTGCATTTCTACCTCTGCACTTCCGTATTCCAAATCATAGGTTACCGAAACGGTCTCACAGGGTAATTTACCTTTCTTTCTTGCCGGCACAAATGGTTTACCCATTTCATATGCAATCGGCACGCCGAAGATAAATCCTCTGGACTCCGTACCAACAATCACATCAAAATCCACACCATCCAATAATTCCATCATGGAATCAATTGCCAGTTTCAAGCCTTCGGCATCCTGCAAAACAGTGGTAACATCCCGGAAGATTATGCCTTCTTCCGGAAAATCCGGAATACTTCTTACATACTCTTGGATTTCCTTCACATCATACCCCTTTCTTATGTTTTTTGCTACAACTGCATTGTACCATATTATGATGATGTTTCACAAGAAAAAGATAGACCTTCTTACAATCTCTCCACATAAATTTTTCCCCTTCTCAGCAGAATGGAAATCTGTCCTCCTAAGTCCGTCCTGTATACTGCACTGTCACACTCTTCCAAAGATTCCAGTACTTCTTGGTGCGGATGTCCGTAACTATTATTTTCTCCGCAGGAAATCACGGCAATTTTCGGACTCACTTCTTCAATAAATGCTTCCGAATTTGTGTTAATACCCGAACCGTGATGTGCAACCTTTAGTAAGATTATTTCTTCAATTCCCTCTTCAATAATCAACTCCTCCGCTTTTATCCCTGCATCCCCCATAAAAAGGCAATCAAACTGCCCATATTCCAGATATAAGACCAAGGATGCCGAATTCTCGTCTTGATAAAAGCCCCGGCTGTCCGGTGACAACACCTGAAACTTCAGTTCATCAAATATCAATTCTTCATTTCTCTCCAAAAAGACCACATTAATATCCTGCTGTCTGGCAAGACATATCACTTCTTCAAATTCCTGCTCCAGAACTTTGGGAAGGTACAACGTGTCCACGGAAATACCTCCCATATTCTCCTTACCACATAATTCTTTGAATGCACTGACATGATCATAATCCGAATGTGTCAGAAACCAGCCATCTATCTTTTTTATACCGCTGTATTTCCAAAAAGGAATCAAGGTGTAGGTTCCGATATTGGAATTCGAAACACTTCCCCCATCAATAAAAAATGTTTTATCCGGCGTTTCAATGCAAATACCATCCCCCTGTCCCACATCCAAAAATGTAATCGTCAACTCTGCTTTGGGCGAAATAACGATAATTGCAACTCCCAAAATCATAACAACCGTCTGTATAATTCTTAAACACCTCAAGTTCTTTCGGATTTCTTTTTGCTTTTTTATATAAAAATCCTGATGCCCCTGATAATAATCGTTTTCGCTTTCCAAAGAATATAGATATAACTTTCTCTTTTGGCGAAGAACAATATATATCATACCTAAGACTAAAACATAAAACAGTATTATTTTCCATAAAGATGGTGCCCCCGATACATAGTTTCCTCCCGGCAGCTTTGCAAATAACTGCAACATTTTCTCATAAAAAAACAAAACCAGATGAATCCCCACAGAAGATATATGAGCAACTGCCGGCAATAAATTACCCAAAAAGATTATGATTATTCCCAACAACAGAAGTAAAGGTAAAAAAGGCAAAATCACGCAATTTAAAAAAATAGAATAAACCGGCACTTCATAATAAAAATACATCACAACCGGAAGCGTAAAATAGGTGACGGAAAAACTTACCCACAGGCCGTCAGCCAAAGGCATTTTAGGGTGATGAAGAGATGTAAATGTGGGATACAGACATAGGATTCCCATAACAGCAAGAAATGATAAAAGAAACCCTGCATCCCCTATAAGCAACGGATTGCCGGTAAGCAGACAGGCCGCTGCCAAAGCCAGGGAAGTTGGTCTGTCATGGGTACGATTAATTACCCCTGCCACCACGCCCATTGCAAACATAATAATTGCACGAAATGCAGATGAGGGCATACCAATCATCATCCCATATAATAAAATAATTCCAATCCCAATTATGGCCGCAACAGGTGATGGTATCCGCAATTTCTTCAACATCCGGAAAATCCATCCCCCTATCATCGAAATATGCAACCCACTGATTGCAAGAATATGATAAATACCGGCCGAACGGTATGCTTCCCTGACTTCGGTTGCAATACCGCTTTTATCCCCCAACAGAAGGGCGGTCATAATGCCGGCATCTTCTTGTTCCAAAAATATGTATAACTGTTGTTTTGCAAGATTCTTAAACACATACAGTGTATTTAATATCAAATCATACTTCTCTCCTGTTTTTAAGATATCTGCATCCTTTAAGCTGTATTCATATCCTTTCGTACTGTAATATGCCAAGGCATCAAATTCACCTTCATTCCCGGATTGCTTCTGCAACGACAAAAAACCCTGCACAACTACCGTCTGTCCAAGTTTTAATTCATGTATTCCGTCGCAGTAACACATGACTCCGTTTATATTGTTATCCGTGATTTCTTCGGCAGAATCGCCGTAAAAAAGAACATCTGATAAGTATAGAATAGTTTGACTGTTTCTGTTTTCTATGGATGTAATCCGCCCCTGCAGACTGACCTGCTTCTCAGACAGACTGCAAGGGGGTGCTTCTTCTTTATACATATGAACGAAAACACTGATTACCATACACAGAATACTCAACAGCATAAGCGGTCTTTTCATTCACTCCTCCTGTGTATTTAGTCCGAAATGGAAATCGGTTCCTCCTCCTGTATCAAGTCAAGATTCCTTCCGAATGTTGTGTTCAAACTAAGACTCTCTCTATATCTTACATTAGAATCTCCGTTAATCAAAATCTGTACTTTGTTCACATTTTCCAACTCTACCAGGGAGTTAACAATGGAATAAATTGTCACTTCGGAACTTACCATATATACCTGTGTTAAAAAAGTCTGATCCAAATTCACATAACAGGTTCCGTCGGTTACTGTTACATTAATAAGCTTGGTTGAAGGATTAATCGTCGGATAAGAATCCAGTCCTGTAGGACCTTTAATCAATTGCTCAATCACCAGCTTTTCCAATGAAATATTGGTATTATATTCCACGGTCTGGCTTACCGGTACCAGTTCCGTTCCCTCTTTATTGGCAAAATATAATTGCAGGGTTGCAACTTCGTATGCATTAATTTCGGTTCCGGTATTATCAATAAACTGCTCCGCAGTCATCGCCCCAACCACAATTCCTGCATGGTCAAGAAAGTTTTCCCCTTCCATTTTGAATTCTACGGTTTGAATACCTTTTATCTGCGTAAGTGTACGTACAAGGGCAGCACGCACCAATACCTCCGTAGTCGGAATCATCTGCTTATAGCTGCTGCTAAAATCAATGATTAACTTTGCGTCCGTCAGTACATAAGATTTCACTTCCACTTCAGCAAACAGGGTGGCTTTTAACTCTTTTTCTTCCGGCGCAGTACGCAAAACCTCCAACACTTCTTCCACAGATTTCAACGTATCTGTTTCCTGCAAATTATATTCTAATGCACGGATATTGGTTTCATCCCTGTTAATATAATAGACTTGTAAAATATTCTGTTGTTCGTTGCCACTCTCACCGTCGTCCCCACAACCTGTCAGTACCAAGGCAAGCAGAAGCATACATATTACTCCAAGCCACTTCTTCATCGAAAACCTTCCTCTGTTATAATCCTACTTAATATACGATAAAGGAACCTTTACCGTAAAATCCGTTCCTTCTCCTACGATGCTGTTTACCTTAATAGAACCTCGATGCATCAGAATCGTACTTCTGGTAATTGCAAGTCCAAGACCGGTTCCTCCGATTTCCCGGGAATGAGACTTATCTATACGATAAAAACGCTCAAAGATATGCTTTTGCTCTTCTTCCGGGATTCCCGGTCCGGAGTCTGATACCTGCAAAGTAAAAAATTGATGATCCGCATCCAGATTTACCTTAACCCATCCGTCTTTCCGGTTATATTTGATGCCATTCTCAATCAAATTCGTAATCGCCAGTGAAAGTTTTACTTCATCCACCTCCGCAATTACCTGACGTTGACTTTCAAAAATCAAATCAATTCCCTGTTTTTGTGCAAGGGGCTTTAATCGTTTAAAAATAGACTCTGTCAGTTTGTTGATATCAACGCTTTCAATATTTAAATCCGCTGCGGTTTTATCCAGCTTTACCAGCGACAACAGGTCGTTGATAATTTTATTCTCCCTGTCAATCTCATTTACAATATCCGACATAAACTCTTTATATAATTCAACCGGAACATCATCCTGCGTATTTAATGAATCTGCCAATACCTTGACTGATGTTAACGGCGTTTTTAGTTCATGGGATACATTAGACACAAACTCCTGTCTGGAATCATCCAGCACTTTCATTCTTCCCATCAGCTGGTTAAATGCATCTACAATATGCTCTAACTCCGTATACTTTCCTGCATGGATTTTTTCATCCGTAAATCCTGCCTTTACCTCATTAATCTTTTGTGTCACCTCATCAAAAGGTTTCATAATTACCCTGGGAATTCCCACAGCAAACAAAAAGACTACAATCAATAAAAGCATACCGATAATTACCGCATGGCGGTCCAGGATATTCTGGTTCGTAACAATACTGTCTGCCGAAACACTGCAAAGAATAACCCCCACAACCATCTGCCTGTCTTCTACTGTCATGGTAATCGGAACTGTCATTTCAATGTAATTATGGTTGTCATCATAATTAGATATGCTCTCACCCTTAAAACATCTGATAACCTCTTCCGAAATAATCGTCTTCCCCTGGCTGACATTATATGTATCCTTGATTACTTTAAAACTACTGTTAATAATCAGGATACGCCCATCATACAGGTTTGAAATCATGGCAAGTTCTGCATTTACAACATCAGATGCCTGATCCTGAAGATAATTATAGGTAATTAAGTGGTCTGCCATAATTTTTATCTGGTTTTGCACATCACTTGTACGTACCTCCAAGGCACGGTTAAAATAACTTTCCATGATACCGAAACGCATTACCAGACAACAAAGCAAACCCACTACCATAATAATTACAGTCAGTTGAAACTTTAGGCTTCTCAGCACAGATACTTTATTCAGTTCACTTTTTATCCGCGCAAACAGACTCATCTAAATCATCCTTTATAATAATATCCCTGTCCCCATTTGGTCTGTACATACTTTGGCTCACTGGCTTTCGGCTCAATCTTTTCACGTAAACGCCGGATATGTACATCCACAGTACGCACATCGCCGGGATAATCACTTCCCCATACTTCTTTTAACAACATTTCCCTGCTGTATACCTCATTGGGATGTAAAACCAAGAGTTCCAAAACATCAAATTCTTTTGCAGTAACGTTATACTCTTTCCCGCATATATACAATCGCTTACAATCCGTTTCCATACGCAGGTCTCCGGATTCTATGACATTAGTTTTCACTTTTTTCTTTGAAGGAGATACCCTCCGCATGATAGCTTTCATGCGCGCCTTTACCTCCAGTACATTAAAAGGCTTGGTGATATAATCGTCAGCACCATATTCCAGACCCATAATTTTATCCATATCGTCACCTTTTGCCGTCAGCATAATGATAGGCACATTGGAAGTTTCACGTATCTGCTGGCAAACCTCTAACCCTGACATTTTGGGAAGCATAATATCCAAAAGAATAATATCATATGTATGATTACGCGCATATTCCAAAGCTTCTTCACCATCATATGCACAGTCTACATTCATTCCTTCCTGCTCCAGACTGAACTTCAATCCTTTTACAATCAATCTCTCATCATCAACCACTAATACTTTATTTCCCAACTTGCACCTCCATTATTATGCCTGTCTATGACATTCTGTTATTTACATTCAATATAAGGCAACATTTTAGCCAACAACCCTTCTTTAATGCCCGGAACCTGCATCAGTTCTTCCGCAGAGCCAAATTTTCCGTATTCTTCCCGGTAAGCAATAATTGCTTCTGCCCTGCTTTCTCCGATTCCCGGTATCTCACACAACAAAGAGACATCGGCTTGGTTAATATTGATCAATCCGCTGTCTTCTGTTTGATTTTCACCGATATAAGGAATCCGAATCTGTTCACCGTCCTTCAACGGTTCCACCAGATTTACACTTTCACTGTCTGCAGTTTCATCGAAACCGCCGGCAGCTTCTACAGCATCATATATTCTGCTCCCTTCCGGCAACTCATATACTCCGGGATTTTCCACGGCACCACAAACATGGATATAAACCGTAATCTTCTCATCCTCCGCTTCGGAAATTCCACTTCCTTCAATATCGGAATATGCTGTATATGGTGAGCTTTCATATTCCAGCAATATCTCTTCTTTACCGCACGCTGAAAATATGCAAACTACACATAACATCAGGCCAAACAACCTGCTTGCTTTTTTTATCATCTTGTCAGTCTCCTTCCGTGTTATCACAAAAGGTCCCTCAAACTGACTGTCACTCACAGTTTAAAGTATATTTCTATCGATTACAAGACATAATAATGATTTTTTTATCATTTTATGCAGGAAAATAATTTTACCATTTAAATAATACAACACCCACAATTGCAATTGCCATTCCGATTACTTTTCTCCATGAAAATGGTTCTTTTTCCACACCAAACATGCCAAAGACTTCTATGACATATGCAACAATCAATTGTGAAATTACAATAAACATAACCGCTTTGGCAGGACCTAACATCTCCATAGCCTTAATTACCGTAATCGTAATAAATGCTCCGATGACTCCCCCCAACAACATATACTTAGGTTGAACCGCAAACAATGATATTACAGGAGTTCGCTCTTTTATTAACCACGCGCCCAAACACACTGCAAACGCTGTCAACTGGACAAAACCACTGGCAAGCCAGACACCTGATGCCTTAGTAACCTGCGTATTAAAAACGCCCTGTATACTCATCAATGCTCCGGATAATACCGCAATCAAAAAACCAACCATGTTATACCTCCACTATGTTTTCATTTTAGTGTGTACAATCGGTTGGTTTTTATTCTTTTATCATATATCCGATTTATTCACTTTGGATATAGCTTTCCGTTACAACGGGTGTTTCCAGCTGTAATTCACTTACTTCGCCTCCGGAAATCTCCTTTTTAACCTGTGATGATAAATTCATCAATTCAGCATTCACATCTTCACCATCCCATATATTGGTGTAGCATAACTCTGCAAGAATCCAATAATTACTGTTTTCTACAATCTTGGGAAGAGACACGCTGTTTTCATAGCAAATTCTCAGCTTTTCCATTGCAGGCACCGGATATTCTTCCAAGTTATATGCACACAATTTACCTGAACGAATATATAAATTAGATACATAATCACAAGCAATAAAGCGTGCAAACAATTCCGCCGCTTCCTGTTTTTCGCTGTAATCATTTACCACAACCGCATTGGTAACCGATAAGGGCTTGAAGGCCAATGTTGCATTTAACATTTCAATGGATGCTACATCATACTCCCATGTAAACGTACCCTCCGCCTTTGCTTCTTCCAATGCCGTCATCATATTGGTTCCGCCAATGGTATACATGATCTTCCCGGAAATAAAATCTTCTTTTACACTGTCAGCATCTACGGCTTCTGCATCAATCGAGAAGAACTGATTAAAATCCTGATACACGGACAAGCAATACATAGCATCCGTATTGTAAATATCAATCTCTTCCCTGTTATCACCGGTTATTCCGCCAACGTCCATATATGCTCCGGCAAATCCGTAATTGTACATGATATCCGTTACATCCCACAAAAGGAAGGTTTCCATTGTCTCCGGCGGTTCATACGTATTGGCAAACTCCAACAATCCTACCATAGACACCGGGAAAATCTCCTGTTTTTTTACTTCCGTATCAACAGAAGTCTCCGGATTCTCTTCTACCTCTGCTGCAATTGTCTTCTCGGCAATTTCCGTTAAATATGAATCATTATAAAAGAATCCTGCTGTTTCATAAGTAAAGGGATATCCTAATATTTTATCGTTGTATGTTACGGCATTCAATGCCACCTGCGGAAAATGCTCCGTTGTTAAAACACCACTGCTGTCTTCCAACTGTGCCGCCAGTCCCGATAACCTTGCTTTCTCCAGGGAATCACTGCTGATAATATATGCATCCGGTCCGCTCTCACCGTGCAAAGTAGCCTCCTGTATGCTCTCCAGATACTCCAACCCGGAGGTTAAGGTTAATGCTACGGAAATACCGGTCTTCTGCTGAAAAGCACTTGCCGCTTCTTTCATATATCCATCTAAAGCTTCATCCGTATACCAAACATTGATAACATCCGTACTGTCATCTTCCAAATCAATTTCACCAGCTCTCGGCACATATGTTTTGCCACTTAATGCAAATATCACTATGCAACACAACAGAATGATGGAAAGTATTTTCTTTGACATGTTTCTCACGTTCCTTTTTATTGTGCATTAATTGCCATTGATTCATCCAAAATTGCAATCATATGGTCTACGTCTTCCTCCGTAATAATAAGCGGTGGAAGGAAACGAATAATATTTGTACCCGCATTTATCAGGACTAGACCCTTTTCCAATGCTGTATTTATAATACCCGCAACAGGCTCTTTGCATACAAGCCCCTGCATAAGACCGGAACCTCTGCGCAACTCAACCATATCATATTTTTCTGCAATCCTATCCAATTCCGTTTCAAGATAATGACCGACTTTCTGCACATGATTGCAGATATCTTCTTTCTCGAAAATTTCTAAAACCTTGGCAATGGCAGCACCAACCAAAGGATTGCCACCATAAGTACTGCCGTGGTCTCCTGCAACCAAAGAGCTGTCAGCAATCTTTTGTGTCATAAGGAAAGCACCTACGGGAACACCGCTTCCCAATGCTTTCGCCGTCGTCATAATATCAGGGCGGATACCAAACTTCTGCCATGCAAACATATAACCTGTTCTGCCCATACCACACTGTACTTCATCCAAAATCAATAAAAGATCCTTTTCATCACAGAGTGCACGGACTTTCTTTAAAAAGTCTTCCGTCGCGGGATAAATTCCTCCTTCACCCTGCACGGTCTCCATAATGATAGCACAGGTTTTATCCGTTACCTGAGATAAAACGCTGTCAAAATCATTCATTTCGGCAAATTTTATGTTGCCAATCATAGGCTGAAATGCTTCACGATATTTCGGAGTTCCCGTCACAGACAATGCGCCCATAGTTCTGCCGTGGAATGAATGTTCCAACGCAATGATTTCGTGGTCCGTCTGTCCGTCTTTGTTATAAGCATATTTTCTCGCTGCTTTGATGGCACCTTCCACCGCTTCCGCACCGCTGTTGGTAAAAAATACGCGGTCAAGCCGTGCTGCCTTGGTCAAGGCCTTGGCTGCCGCTATGGCAGGCTCATTATAGTAGTAATTAGATGTGTGAAGGATTTTATCAATCTGTGCTTTTAATGCGTCGTTGTATTCCTTGTTGTTGTAACCCAACGCAAATACGCCGATCCCTGATACAAAATCCAAGTATTCCTTACCATTTGTATCATATAAGCAAACACCGTCACCGTGGTCAAAAACCACCTGAAAACGATTATAGGTATGAAGCAGAACGGACTCTGCTTCGTTAATCATATTCTGCATAATATACTCCGTTCCAAAATGTAATGACATCCCTATTTATATGTCCGTATCATTACACTTTTCAATCTATATTAATTCTCGTAATTCAAAGGGTCTTCATCCGCAATAATAGCAGTTCCGATACCCTTCTTAGTAAAGATTTCAAGCAGGAGACAATGAGGCATACGGCCATCCAAAATATGTACTCTGCTAACACCGCTTTCAATTGCAGAAGTACAGTTATTCAACTTAGGCAACATACCGCCGCCGATAATGCCGCTGTCAATTAATTCACGAGCCTGAGATGCACTGATTCTTGAGATAAAAGAGCTCTTATCATTAATATCACGATACAAGCCTTCGATATCGGTTAAGAACGCTAACTTCTCAGCGCCCACAGCCTTGGCAATTTCGCAAGCCGCATCATCTGCATTAATATTATAACTCTGGAAGTTGTCATCCAGGCCAATGGGTGCAACGATGGGAAGGAAATCCTTCTCCAATAAGTCAAATAAAATCTTGGTGTCTACAGACTTAATATCGCCTACAAAACCGATATCCTTGCCGTCGGAATACTTTTTATCTACCTTTAAAAGTCCGCCGTCTTTACCGCTGATACCAACTGCCTTAACACCCAGTTCCTGTACCATTGAAACAAGACTCTTGTTTACTTTGCCAAGTACCATTTCTGCGATTTCCATGGTTTCTGCATCGGTCACACGAAGACCGTTTACGAATTCAGGGGTCTTGCCCACCTTATCTACCCAACGGCTGATTTCCTTACCGCCGCCATGGACAATAATCGGCTTAAATCCAACCAATTTCAGAAGGGTAACGTCAGCGATTACTTTCTTCTGTAATTCCACGTCTGTCATGGCGCTTCCGCCGTATTTTACAACGATAACCTTACGATTGTATTTCTGGATATAGGGAAGGGCTTCGATTAAGACATTCGCCTTCGCCAATAACTGTTCCATATCTTTTTCCATTACCTTTACCTTGCCTTTCTATGAACGATAGTCCGCGTTAATTTTAACATAATCATAGCTCAAATCACAACCCCAAGCTGTAGCTTCTTCGGTACCGTTCTTCATATCTACCACAACGGTCACTTCGGGCTGGGATAAAATTACAGTTGCTTCTTCTTCGCTATAGTCAGTTGCAACGCCGTCTTTGTAAATCTGGATGCGCTTTCCGCCGCCTTCAAAGAAAAGTTCCAACTGCTCAGGATCAAACTGCGCTCCGGAGTATCCCAGCGCACAAAGGATTCTTCCCCAGTTCGCATCGTGACCGAAAATCGCTGCTTTGGTAAGGCTTGAACAGATGACAGACTTCGCAAGAATTCTCGCATCTTCCTTGGTCTTGGCATTGATTACCTTGGTTTCAAAAAGTGCGGTTGCACCCTCGCCGTCGCCTGCCATTTTCTTGGCAAGTGTCATATTTACATAATGAAGTGCTTCTTTGAACTTCTCGTAGTTTTCATCTTCTGCGGTAATTTCCGCATTACCGGCACAGCCGTTGGCAAGAACCAAAAGCGTATCATTGGTGGAAGTATCACCGTCTACGGAAATCATATTAAACGTATCCACAACATCTTCTTTTAATGCCTTAGTTAAAAGTTCTTTGCTGATGGCAACGTCAGTGGTTACAAAGCCTAACATGGTACACATATTAGGATGAATCATACCGCTGCCTTTGCACATACCGCCCATAGTAACGGTTACACCGTCTATGTCAAAAGATACTGCTACTTCCTTTGATACGGTATCTGTGGTCATAATTGCTTCTGCTGCCATAAGCCCTGCTTCAAGACCTGCTTTCTTAGCACCGGCAAGTTTCTCAACACCTGCCGCGATGCGGTCCATGGGAAGCTGCATACCGATAACACCTGTGGATGCCACCAACACGGAATTCTCGGGCACATTCAATACCTTTGATGCCACTTCTGCGGTTTCCTTACAATATGCATAACCCTGTTTACCGGTACATGCATTGGCAATACCTGCATTTACCACAACAGCATGAACTGCAGGGGAATTATCAACAATATCCTTATCCCACAATACGGGTGCAGCTTTTACCACGTTGGTGGTAAAAGTACCTGCTGCCTTACAGGGTGCCTCGCTGTAAACAAGTGCCATATCTTTTCTGTTCTTATATTTAATTGCAGCTTCTACACCTGCTGCCTCAAATCCTTTTGCTGCGGTTACACCGCCTTTGATAATTTCCATATGTATATCCTCCTATTGATTAAACTTCTCAATATTTTCTTTATTCAATGTAAAATCATAATAATTTAAATCTTCTCTTTTAGTCCACCCAATTTGATTCCAAAAGCGGTTACCGATATCATTCCTTGTAAAAGCAATCAGCGAAACCTTGTTAATCTTCTCTCGTCGCAATGCATCCATACAGAATACCACCATCTGCTTACCGATGCCCCGCATACGGTAGTCTTCGTGCACACATACGTGATACATACAACCTCGTCGTCCGTCGTGCCCGCAGAGAATTCCGCCAACGATTTTGCCATCCACTTCCGCAACCGCGCTGGTAGTAGGATTTCGTCTAAGGAAAATCTCAATGCCTTCCCTGGAATCATCCACGCTTCTTATTACAAAGCCTTTGATGCTTAACCATAATGCTTTTATCTGATCGTAATCCTCCGGCGTCATCACACGAATGATTACCTTATTCTTATCTTCCATGTCTCCTCCACACTCCGCAATGCATAAAAATACATTTTATACATCCGCAAAAAGAGTACTTTTTCCAATATATCATTGTTATCATATCACTATTTTTGAAAAAGTCTAGCTTTTTTTATAAAAATATTCACTTTTCTTGCATATTATGCATAAATTTGCATTTTATACATCGTTTTATGCATTTTTATGCAATCTTTTTTAAAAATAGCCTTGCTTTTCGCAAAATAGTGTTGTATATTAGGTTTGTTGAACATGTATGATTAAATTTCAGGAGGATAAAAAAATGAAAGAAAAAGTTGTTTTGGCATATTCCGGTGGTCTGGATACCACAGCCATTATTCCCTGGTTAAAAGAGAATTTTGACTATGAAGTTATCTGTGTATGTATTGACTGCGGTCAGGAAAGCGAACTTGACGGCCTTGAGGAACGTGCAAAGTTAAGCGGTGCAGAGAAGCTCTACATCGAAGACGTAATCGATGAATTCTGTGACGAATACATCGTTCCCTGTGTACAGGCACACGCAGTTTATGAAAATAAGTACCTTCTCGGTACATCTATGGCAAGACCTGTTATCGCTAAGAGACTGGTTGAAATCGCACGTAAAGAAGGCGCTACCGCTATCTGCCACGGTGCAACCGGTAAGGGTAACGACCAGATTCGTTTTGAACTTGGTATTAAGGCACTTGCTCCCGATTTAAAAATTATCGCTGCATGGCGTAACGATAAGTGGACAATGG
>CAZYVY010000002.1:18742-96494 GCA_964651555.1 uncultured Lachnospiraceae bacterium
TGAATCAGAAATCGAATACTGTGAAGCACACGGCATCCACCTTCCTTTCTCAGCTGACAGCAGCTACAGCCGTGACCGTAACATCTGGCACATCAGCCATGAAGGTCTTGAATTGGAAGATCCCGCTAACGAACCTAACTTTGATCACCTTTTGGTTCTCGGCACAACCCCCGAGAAGGCTCCCGAAGAAGGCGAATATGTAAGCATCTCTTTTGAAAAAGGTGTTCCTACCGCTATCAACGGCAAAGCGATGAAGGTTTCAGACATTATCCGCGAATTAAACAAACTCGGCGGAAAGCATGGTATCGGTATTGTTGATATCGTAGAAAACCGTGTAGTTGGTATGAAGTCCCGTGGTGTATATGAAACACCGGGCGGAACCATTCTTTACGAAGCACATCAGCAGTTGGAAGAACTTATTCTTGACAGAGATACATACACATTAAAGAAAGACCTTGGAAACAAATTTGCCGATATCGTATATGAAGGAAAATGGTTTACACCCATTCGTGAAGCGATTCAGGCATTCATCGAATCTACACAGCAGTATGTAACCGGTGAAGTGAAATTCAAACTGTACAAAGGTAACATCATTAAGGCAGGTACTACATCTCCTTACACATTGTACAACGAAAGCATTGCTTCCTTTACAACAGGTGATATGTACGACCACCACGATGCAGAAGGATTTATCAACCTCTTCGGTCTCTCATGCAAAGTTCGTGCATTAAAGATGCAGGAAGTTGGCGAATTAAAGAAATAAAAATCTGTTGATTTCGTTACGAAAGATACAGTTCATGTAACTTAAGTTTTTTGTTTTAGAATTTACAGGGTGGCTTTTATGGAAACAATCTACTGGCTCATTTCTTATGTTTTAATGATTAATATCATCGCTTTTGTTATGATGGGTGTTGATAAATGGAAGGCAAAGAAAAGAGCCTGGAGAATTCCGGAAGCCACCCTTTTTATTCTTGCGGGAGTTGGCGGAAGCATAGGCTCCATTGCCGGAATGTATATTTTTCGGCACAAAACCAAACACCGCTCTTTTATCTGGGGAATGCCTGCCATTCTTATTGTGCAGATTCTTCTGATTGTAGCATTATACTTATTACCGCTTAATATTAAACTTTTATAAAGGTAAGATCACTTAGGAGTGTCATCCTCTTACTTTGAAAAAACACAAGGGAAACAAGGGACTTTACTATGCATATAGCAATTTGTGATGACAATATTGCGGACCGCAAACATTTGGAAAGATTACTTTCCCGCGAATCTGACCGCCGAAAAAATAACGCAGGAATTCTCTATATTGATTCCTATGGAAATGTGGACGCGCTGACTAAATCGCCTATGATTTATGATTTGTTTTTCATTGATATGACGCAGCTTCCTCCTCATGGCATGGAAACTGCTATTTTGTTGCGCGAAATGGGTGTTACCGCACCAATTGTCCTTTGTACCTCTACCATCCGCTATGAAGATTATGCCAAACCTCCTGTGGATCTTTTTTACATTGATAAACCATATAATCCGGAGGACTTATCCGCAATCATTTCAAAGGCACAGATTGAAAAAACAAAAGCCGCCCCTACCATTGAAGTCAGGGACGACTTAAATACCTATTATATCTATGAAGAAGATTTCATCTATGCTTATCCCGACGACTACCGCACCAAAATCGTGTTAAAAAACGGCCGTGTGATTATGCAGTTGGGCACATTGCAGGAATTGATTCCTGTGTTGCAGCCTTTTGACTGTTTCGTTTTGCTCGGGAAAAAATATATTGTGAATTATAATCATATTGAACGTTTCGAAAGAACTTACGTCTTATTAAGCGATCATTCCAAAATACCTCTCAGTTTTGGTGATAAAAAGCGCATAAAAGATTTTTTGCAGTTTCGTTCCTCTAAATAGAAATTGATTAATTATAATTCATTTTGCATTACAAACTTACCGTCTTGGCAGTACTCCATGCTGAATATACATGCGATTACCCACATTACCAAAAGTCTCTGCACGATTTTTGTAATTTTGATATTTTTCATAATATATTTACCCCCTTTTCTTCCGTATTCATAACTTTTTCGCACATACCATTATATATATTGTCAAGCAAAAAACAGAATATTTTACAAATATAATTTATTTTTCACTAAAAAAACGAGGTTAAAACCCTATATCATAAGGTTCAACCTCGTCCTCCTTAACTCCTGCTCTTTGGATTAAAAATCCAACTGGCGATATAACCGAATATCAACGCGGCACTGCACCCCACTGCACCAGCCTTAAATCCGCCCTGAAAAATACCCAAAAATCCGTTTTCATCCACTGCTTCTTTTACTCCATTCATAAGCACATGACCGAAACCAAGGAGCGGGACAGATGCCCCTGAGCCTGCAAAGTCCAAAAACGGCTCATATAGTCCAAAGAAACTCAAAACTGCACCGAGACAGACCAGCGTAACCATAATGCGTCCCGGCATCATCTTTGTCTTTTCCAAAAGAATCTGACAGAGCAAACAGATGAGTCCACCGATTATGAATGCTTTTATATATGCCATATTTTTCTCCTCTTCTCCTTATCTTTTCTATGATAAGAATTCTTTTAAGCCTTTATCAATACCTTCTAATTATTCTTCATAAAAATCTACCGCAAACAATTCTTCTCCGGCTTCTACCTTACCGGTCTTTAAAATTCTGATTTCCTGATTTTCATTCATCTCAGAAAGAATAACCGGAGACATGGTACTTGGTGCATTTGCCTGAATATAGGAAAGAGATACCCGCATCATCAGTTCGCCTTTTTTTACCTTCTGCCCACTCTCTACCAAAACATCAAATCCCTGCCCGTGTAGTTTTACTGTGTCAATACCAATATGCAAAAGCAAAGGAATACCTGTGTAGGACAAAAATCCAATTGCATGTTTTGTCGCGTATACAAAGACTACCTCTCCATCCTCCGGAGCGTATATATTGCCGTCTGAAGGAATAATTGCAACGCCATCCCCAATGATTTTCTGTGAAAATGCTTCGTCAGGCACTTCAGCCAATTCGGTCGCAACACCTGTTATAGGACTGGAAATCACCACTGACTTGGTAAGTCTTCGCTGCTTTTCGTATTCCTTATCACCTTCAGGCTCTCCAATTTCTGTTTCCTTTCTTTTCTCTGCGGCAGCGGCCTCCTCTTCCAACTCCTTACTATGTCGAACTTCTACAGATGCTCCCTCCGGAAACCGGCTAATATATTCTTCTAAATCAGACTTAATAACGGTAACTTTAGGTCCGTAAATAATTTGCACACCATTCCCCTTATGAATCACACCGGAAGCCCCCGTCTGTTTTAACAAAATATCATTCACCAGTTCTGCCTTATGCACTGTACAGCGAAGTCTTGTTGCACAGCAATCAACATCCGAAATATTGTCCACGCCACCCAGTCCGAAACAAATATCTCTGGACATCAACATGGATGCTGATACATTTTCTTCTGTATCCGTATGTTTGGTGTCTTTATGTTTTTCCTTCACCGACTTTCTTTCCACATCTTTTCTCGTATATAACTTTATCTCTTCCTCTTCACCCCGTCCCGGCGTTTTATAGTTCATCTTCTTTATCAGGAAGCGGAATACAAAATAATAGACAATAAAATAAAATATGCCAACAACTACAATCCATATCCAGTTTGTTTTAGGGTTTCCTTGCAAAATACCAAACAAAAATAAATCTACCAATCCACCGGAAAATGTCATACCCACACCAACATTAAATATATGCATGAACATATAAGCAAGTCCTGCTAACACACAATGAATACCGTATAGAAGCGGTGCCACAAACAGGAAGGTAAATTCCAGGGGTTCTGTGATACCGGTCAACATGGATGTCAGTGCTGCGGATAAAAGCAAACCTCCAACTTTTTTACGATTTTCAGGCAATGCAGTATGATACATAGCCAATGCCGCTCCCGGCAAGCCAAAAATCATTAAAGGGAATTTTCCGGACATAAACCGGGTCGCAGAAACTGCAAACTGTTGCACGTTGGGAGATGCCAACTGTGCAAAGAAAATATTCTGTGCCCCTTCAATTAACTGTCCATCCACTTCCAAAGCGCCGCCCAGTGCCGTTTGCCAGAAAGGCAGATAAAATACATGATGAAGACCAAACGGTATTAGCAGACGTTCCATTAATCCATAAATCCATGTACCAAAATATCCGGAGCGAAGCACCAAATCACCCACCATATATATACCGCTCTGAATTACCGGCCAGATAAAAAACATTAAAATACCCACCAGCGTATATACAAGAGCACTGATAATCGGCACAAAACGTGTGCCCCCAAAGAAAGATAAAACCTGTGGTAATTCTATTTTATAAAAACGGTTATGAAGGGCGGCAACTCCAAGGCCAACCAGAATACCACCGAACACCCCCATCTGCAAGGAGGTAATTCCGCACACATCTGCTGTAGCCCCGTTTAACATACTTTCTGCACCACCATTTATGGTAATCATTGCTCCTATGGATGCGTGCATAATAAAAAAAGCAATTGCCGCAGCCAATGCAGCTACCGCCTTTTCCTGTTTTGCCATTCCGATTGCAACTCCAATAGCAAATAAAATGGGAAGATTGGTAAATACAATGTTTCCGGCATCCCGCATAACAATAAAAACCGCATTTAATAAAGTGCCCGGGCCCATAAGATTAACCAAGCCATAAGTTTCCAGTGTAGTCACATTACTAAAAGAACCACCAAAGCCAAGCAGCAAACCTGCCGCCGGCAAAATAGCAATCGGAAGCATAAATGACCTTCCTACACGTTGCAACACACCAAATATTTTATCTTTCATTTTTTTCTCCCATTCCTGCATTTTCATGCATATAAAAAGTACATACCCATCCCCAAGATGAATATGTACTTCTTGTTTTCTTTTATGATTAACTATCAAAGGATATGCATAGCATATGTAAAAGCCCAAATATTATACATTCACAATAACGTCTGCTGACTTATATTTCTTCCTTAGCCGGAGCTTCTTTTTGCACAAATTGTGCCATAATAATTGCCACAAACATAATAACACAACCAATTAACTCTCGTACGCTAAGTGCCTGCTTCAACAAAAGCCATCCTGCCAACACAGACACCACTGACTCCAAGCATAGAATCAGAGAGGCTTTTGTGGGTTCAACATATTTCTGTCCCAATATCTGAAATGTATAAGCAACACCGCAGGATAAAACACCTGTATAGAGAATAGGAATGTATGCCTTTAATATGCCTTCCGGACTGGGTGTTTCAAAAATTAACATAGCAATCATGCAACAGATTCCCGCCACAAAAAATTGAACACATGAAACCAGCACTCCATTGGTTCCGGGCGAAATTGTATCAATAAAAATGATATGAAAAGCAAAAAACAATGCACATGCCAAAAGCAGAATATCCGCTAATTCCAAACGATATTCATGGGATACGCACAATAAATACAGGCCTATTACGGAAATAAACACACAAACCCATACAAGCGGTTTGGTTTTTTTATGAAAAAAGATTCCCAAAACAGGTACAAGAATAATATAAAGTGCAGTAATAAAACCTGCTTTCCCTACCACACTGGTATACATGATACCAAACTGCTGGAGCATGCTTGCAATAAATAGTAACAAACCGCAGCCAATGCCTCCCAATATAGATTTCTTAATTCTCTTTTGTTCTTTTTGTTGGCCTTCTTCCTTGACCGTATCAGTCTTCTTTTCGGAATTACCCAAGCCTAAAAAAGGCAATAACACCACTGCGCCAATAATGTATCTTGCAAAGTTAAACGTAAAGGGTTCCACATAATCCATTCCCACACTTTGTGCCACAAATGCAACACCCCAAATAACGGCCGTAAGCAAAAGCATACCGCTTCCCAACCACTTTTTCATATTTCTTACCTAAAGTCCTTCTTTTCTATAGTATTTTGCTGTACATAAACAGCTTCTTCATTTATGGATATTCAATTACCTGCATCCGCTCAATTACCACTGCATGAGCAATCCCCGGAATACTCTTTCCTTCATTAAAACTAACCTTGCTAAGCAGTGCTCCCGTAGGCAAAAATAGAATTCTTTTCCATTCGCCGCTGGCAAGTCTCGGCAGAAGATATGCCGCCAACACACTTGCTGCACATCCACAGCCACTTCCTCCCGCATTAGTACCCTGCTCATTGCTGTTAAAAATCTCTATACCGCAATCCATGTGGCATTGGCTGATATCAAAGCCTTTCTGTTCCAACAGTTCAAACAATATGGTCTGTCCTACCAATCCCAAATCTCCGGTAACAATCTTATCATAATAATCAGGAGACCGTTCAAAATCCTTCAAATGCCGATAAATGGTATCGCATGCTGCGGGGGCCATACAAGCTCCCATATTCATGGAATCCTTAATCCCATAATCAATAATTTTCCCGGTAGTAACCTCAGTAATTGCCACTTCATGCTTTCTTCCAAGTAAACGGGTTTTCTTTTTATTGAAATGCTCATCCCGCTCTTTACATAAAAGATATGCTCCACTCCCGGTCACTGTCCATGTTGCACTGGGCGGTCTTTGACTTCCGTAGTCAAGAGGATATCGAAACTCTTTTTCCGCACTGGCAAAATGACTGGATGTTACACAAACTACCTGATCGGCAAAACCACCATCAATTAACATAGAGCCTAAACTTAATGACTCTCCGCAGGTAGAGCATGCCCCATATAAACCAAACATAGGCATCCGAAAATCCTTCAGTCCAAAGGAAGATGCAATTTCCTGTCCAAGCAAATCCCCTGCCAAAATAAAACGAACACCATTTCCTTCATTTTGCTCTTTTTCGAACAAAAGGGAAACTGCTTTCTTTTGAAAAGCACTTTCCGCTTCTTCCCAAGTCTTATTACCAAGAAGGTCATCACCACTTACAAAATCAAACAATTGACTTAATGGTCCTTCTCCTTCTTTTTTACCTACCGCTGATGCCCATTCCCTGATATAAACAGGAACTGCCAATCGGGTACTGCTCATGCCTATCTGTTTTTCCATACCGCTCACCTCACATCACAAGATGTTATCAGTATGAAATTTTTTATTCCTTTTTATGCATTACATCTTATTCTGAAAACCTTTTACAAAATCTACATCCTCCTGAGTCAGTCGCAGATTAGACTGAAATGTCTTTCCGTCGGGTAATGTTACCGTAACATCAATGATACTTCCTACTCCCATTCCGTTTTGTGCAATAGTCATAATAAACTGAACAAAACGGGGATGACGTGCTGAGAAGGCTTCCCAGTCTTTTTTTAAACTTAAAAGCTTTGCCGGATTCATCATAATCGTATCTCTCCTTTTCTAAAATGTAATATTCATCTGTGTACTAAGTAATCCGCTAAACAATAACGTCTTACAACTGGAACGCATCCGTAAAATAACCGGATGCAGAAATTGGCTCACCCGCTTCAGACAAATGCCTAGTATCACCCATAATCTGTACACGAAATGCAGCCTCTCCCTTTGTCCGCTCTTCACAGCCCAGTACCGTGACTGCAGTGGGCGCCACAAAAAATCCCTGCCACAAAACAGGCGGAGCAATGCCAAGCAAATGACTCAT
The DNA here is from genome assembly GCA_964651555.1 of uncultured Lachnospiraceae bacterium. Lineage (GTDB taxonomy): Bacteria > Bacillota > Clostridia > Lachnospirales > Lachnospiraceae > UBA3766. The sequence goes on from CAZYVY010000002.1 coordinate 26,373, forward strand.
AATAACAAAACTCACACCCAAATGACAGAAGAATACCAACGTAGCATCGCTGCTTTTTTTAACCCGGTACATACCACCTTCTTCTCTCTCATATCCATATTCTCTTAAAATTGCATCGAAACCATGGCAGACTTCCCTATAATGTTCTTCCATATTGCCGGATTTCATCAATTCAGTTTCATACCACTTATTTTTATCATGCAAAGCTTCCTGCTTCGAAAAATAGGAAGGCATAAAATCCCACGCTATAATATCTTCACCGTTAAAAGGACTTTTAACACGATAATAAAACTCCTGTAACCAAGGCAGTTCTTCTGCCTCCCGATGGCACTTCTTCAAGGATAAAGAGGCCGTATCCTTCGCGCGCCCCATAGGCGATACAAAAAAGCGGTCTACATTCCAGTGTTTCACACGTTCCGATAATATTTCTGCCTCTCTCCATCCTTTTTCGGTCAAAGAGTCGATGGAATAATCCGGCTCCGCATGCCTTATAAAAATAATCTTCACTATTTAGTCTCCTTCTTTCCGTTATTTTCCCACAAAAACTTTATTCTGCCAAACGTACTGTAATTTCTCCCGTTTTCAGTACCCTGACGCTACCATCATTTAATTCCACCATAAGTCCGCCTTCCGAATCAATGTCCAGGGCTTTGGCACATACCTGCTCATTCCCTTCATTATAGTAAATTTCTTTACCGAGTACAACGGACATTTTGCGATATTCATCCACATATGAACAGTCATTCATATTCCCTGCAAAACCTAAGACTGCCTCCGTAATATCCGCTACCAATTTATTGACATCCACAGAATCAGCGGATTTATACAAACTTCCGGCAATCCCATTTAATTCTTCCGGGAAATTTTCTGTTTTCAAATTGATGCCAATACCTACCACTATAGCAGGTGCCGCTATCATCTCCGGTTCCATAACTGCTTCTGTTAAAATACCACAAATCTTTTTATCTCTCAAATATAAATCATTTACCCATTTGATGCCAATATCAGCTCCGGTATGCTCCCTTAGCTTTTTTGCCACAATTACAGCAGTTGCCGTAGTAATGCGAACCGCATCTTCCAATCCGGTAGCAGGTTTAATTAACAGGGACATATAAATCCCTGTCCCTTTAGGTGAATAAAAGCTTCTTCCTCTTCTTCCCCGTCCGGCAGTCTGTTCATCACTGACAAAAAGGCAGGGAGCCTTTTTGTATTTTTTCCACCGCCTTTTTGCTTCATCATTTGTAGAATCTACGATATCGTACACATAGATGTCTAAGTCATTATGCTTTACTGAAATATTCTTTCTGATTTTATTTTCTGCAAGAGTATGCATGTCCATAACCTCTTATTTATTTTTCGCTTATCCCCTGCAAGGCATATACACAAACGCCCTGTGACTTACCCTTTAAGGGAATCTCGCCAATTTCCTCTGCTTGAATACGATTTTTTAATCGTTTATAAATATGCTCACTGATTAACACCTGTCCACGTTTCGCGTTGGATTCCAAACGTGCAGCCGTATTTACGGTATCACCGATTGCTGTATAATCCATACGAAAATCACAACCGATATTTCCTACCACAGCTTCACCACAATTAACGCCTACACCGAAAGAAACACTTTTGCCGAAACGCTCCATACATTTCTTTTCCAGTTCCTTCGCTCCCGCAACAATATCCCATGCAGCACATACTGCTTTATATTCATAATCCTCTAAATCAAAAGGAGCATTAAAAACAGCCATTGTTGCATCACCGATGAATTTATCCAAAGTTCCGCTGTTCTTAAAAATAGCATTGGTGGTAAGATTCAAATACTCATTTAGGATTTCTACCACTTCCGTAGGTTTCAGACTTTCCGATAACGGTGTAAAACCACGGATATCCACAAATAATACCGCAACGTCTCTGCTCTCTCCCCCAAGTTCGATTTTATATTTTCCTGACTTCATGATTTCATCTACTACCTGAGGCGCAACATATTTACGGAAAATCGACGCGATTTTACGTCTCTTACTCCATTCATACAAATATCCGCTGGCAAGCGCAACCACATAATCCAGTATCAGCATCAGTACAAGATAAAATCCCGGAATACTGATTCCTGCCTTCGTATAAAGAAATATTCCTGATATTACAATTGCAACTTCTGCCACTATAAAAAGAATAGTTCCCCATTTCAGATGCAATCTGGAAAACACCCAAAACATTACCATAGTTATGATGGCAAAAGCCAATGCAACTGCCAGACGATTCGCCGGCAAAGGATACTGTTCATCCAAAAAGCTTTGAATAATATTAGCATTGATTTCTACCCCGAACATCTGATTACTACTGTTTGGCACCGTAAACTGATCCTGCAAACCGGTAGCATAAGCTCCCACCAAAACAATGCAGTCCGTAAAAATTCTCGTATCTACCTTGCCCTCTAACAGGTCAATCAGAGATACACTCTCATAATCATACGGTTTACCCGCATAATAGATCCACTGTGCACCGTTTTTATCTGTTGCCGGTTGTACGGGAGCAAGATTCATCGTCTTACAATATTCCAAATATACCTGATAGGACAGTGAGGTATATTCTGTTATATTTCCATCCCCATCTTCCACCATGGTTACCGGAAGATATGAGCGCACGGTACCGTCTGCATCCGCAGATGTATTGGCGTAACCTATCGGTGTCGCCTCTCCCGTATAAGGAACTTCTACCTGTGATACATGCATATGATCTATGTAGGTTTCGCCTTCGGGACTAACTTCTACCTTAGTGTCATATACCAGATGCGAAGCCAACACCACATTATCATGATGATTCAGAGCTTGCAAGAAAACAGCATCATCTTCCTCATCCATAGTTCCCATAAGCATAATATCAAAACCGATAACCGCAGGATAATCATCCAGAATATCCAGCACCTCTGCATATGTACTCCTCGGCCATGTTCCAAAAGGTCCCAACGCTTCCAACGTTTTTTCATCTATAGAAATAATCTTAATGGTCGGATTAACCGCTCTCGGTTGCTGGTATAATTTGTCTTTATATAACGAATCCAACGAATAAAAGAGGTCTGTATAACAAAACAAAAATGTTAAGATACCAATAAACAGCATTTCCAGTGCCAAAATAATATTTTTCTTCATATTACCTCCCCATGACTTATATGAAAATAATAGCATAAAACCATTTCAGTGTCATTCTTTTTTGCTTTCCCTCCACTATGTTTTATGATATAATTCTGCTATAAAAATACATTGCACATATTGCCTGACAATTTCCATTACGTAATGTGTGTTGTAGGAGGGGAAAACATGGAAAACACAAAGAAATCACTATCATCTGACGAATTACTGGAAAAGATTTTTTATTGTATGGAACGTCTTTTTGAAGAAAAAGAACTTTCAACCACTTTGCAACTCCTGACAGAGCTTGGAAAAACCCTGGTAAATTCCGACCGCGCTTCTTTTTGGTTTTGGGATAAGAAAAAACATGAAATCTGGACATTGGCAGCTCTGGACATCAGCAAAATCACAATTCCCGAAAACAGCGGTCTTGTAGGTGCTTCCATCATGAATAATGAATTACTGGTCATTAATGATCCCTATACAGATCCGCGTTTTAACAGTGATGTTGATAAACGTTCCGGTTATGTTACCAAATCCATTCTTACAGTCCCTGTTACCAACTCCGAAGGGAAAGTAATCGGTGCATATCAGGCAATCAATAAACTGGATGCAGACGGAAATGATTCCACCTTTAATGAAACCGATATCAAACGCATTAAACTGGCAACCGCGTTCTGCGGCAAAACTTTGGAATCCTATTTACTTTACAGCGAAGCAACCGAAGACCAGCTTACCGGTTTACAAAACCGTCGTGGTCTTTATACACATTATGAAAAATTTATTGTACCTATACTTTCCTCCAAGAAAGCATCCATGATTATTTGCGACATTGATCACTTCAAGCGTGTAAATGATACATGGGGACACAATGCCGGCGATGCAGTATTGAAGCATGTTGCAAATACATATTTGGGGTTAATCGGCATCGATGACGGTGTATTCCGTTGGGGCGGTGAAGAATTTATTATGCTTCTCCCCGGCAAAGACTTATTGCAGGCAAAAGACTTTGCCGAAAACTGCCGCAAAACAATCGAAGCCTCTGTGTGTCATTTTGAAGGACTTGATATCAACGTAACCATGAGTTTCGGTGTCAGCGAGCTGGATGCTGCACTTACTACTGCCGAAAATGTAAAGTCTGCAGATGAAAAATTATATTATGCCAAGTCTCACGGAAGAAATCAGGTTATTCACACAATTCCTGAAACTCCGTAACATGCTTGCGCATCCATAAAGGAAAATGATTTCTCTGACAGGCTCTGTTCTCACGTTGGGAAATACCCATGGTATGAAAATATTTTTTCCATAACCGGGTATAATCATCCTCCCTCTCCGTGCAGGACAGAGCCTGTAGTTCATCTTCTGTCAGTATTCTCATGTAGCACGCCTCATCTTTAGGATGTACAATAGCCTCTCTATGTACATCATCAATAATCATCCAATTCTCTGAAGGCATCCGGTCTGCAAAATAACTTGCCACCGGCATAATCACCCTGCTTCTGGGCGCAAAGTGTGCCACGTAAACCTTTTCTTCTACCTGTGAAAAGCGTAAAAACTCCCGAAAAGAATGTACTTCCCGGCTTACAAGTTTTCGTATTTCCCGAAATCGAACCACTTCTTTATACTGCACCATATCTACAACCCCGGCTCCAAAGTGAAATCCTAAAACCAATATTCTATACACAGTATCCAAAGCATCCTGTTCAAAAGAAAGCAAGGCATAAGATATTTCATAATACAGTCCCGGAGATATTTTCCCCCATATAGAGCGGCTGACGCGTTCAGCCTTTTCTTCATCCGGCTCAATATGAATATACTCATCAAATAAACTGTATTGTTCAATCGGTTCAATACATAACCTTATATTGCGATGTCCTTTTTTACTTGCCCATGCTTCATATATGCAGGTTAACATGGAGTCATAATCCGACCTGCAGGTATATACATACATAATTTGCTCCTTCTGTCTGTATCCTTGTCATTATACTTTCCCGTTTTCATTGTCATCTATTGCAAAAGCATATTTATCCGATTGCATAATCGTCAAACAAAGACATCTGTACATATTGGTTCCGATGCACTACTTCCCAGTTTTCTTTACGGTTTACCACTGTTAATTCCTTGGTAATGTATTGCTCCTCAATCGGTATTTTATACATCATTTTACCGTTACATGTAATGAAATAATGTGCCCGTTTTAATACAACACCCATCTTCTTTAAATGCTCGTAATTTAAACTTCCATACCGCCTCGACTGCATAATTCTTTTTGCGCCGGCAGGACCGATTCCGGGCACTCTTAGCAACATCTCGTAAGACGCTGTCATAACCTCCACCGGAAACAGATTCAGATGTCTCAATGCCCAGTCACATTTCGGATCTATTTGCTCATTAAAATCCGGCTTTTCCTCCGACAGCAATTCGTCAGCCTGAAAGCCGTAATACCGAAGGAGCCAGTCAGCCTGATACAAACGATGTTCTCTCAATAAGGGTACCGGGGTTCCTATCTCCGGCAAAACGGAATCTTCATTTAAAGGCACATATGCAGAATAAAATACCCTCTTCAAATCATAGTTCTGGTATAACTTCTGGGTTGTCTGCAACAGCTCATAATCACTTTCACCACCGGCACCTATTATCATCTGAGTACTTTGTCCGGCAGGCGCAAAAGGACGTTTCAACTCTCTGTTCGACATGCTTACAGGCAATTCTTTCTTCCCACCGGTCATTTCTTCCAAATGCTTCACATGAAAAATACTGTTTTCCAGGTAGCGGTTTCCTGCACTGCGTTCCATACGTGCTTCTTTTCCGATTGCAAGTCTGTGTAAAGCTATCGTATCGGATATCTTCGCCATGGGATTTAAAATGGTCTTAACATTCTTATTCGGTGCAAACTTTTTTAAACTTTCTTCTACTGCAAACTCCATATTAATACTTACTCTGTCAGCCAGATATCCGGCTTTTGCAATCAGTTCATCTGCCACTCCCGGTATTGCTTTAACATGGATATATCCGTTAAATTTATATTCCGTCCTCAGCTTATACAATACCCTGCACATCAGTTCCATGGTATGTCCCGGACTCTTTATAATCCCGGAACTCAAAAACAAACCTTCAATATAATTTCTTTTATAAAATTCAATGGTAAGCTCACAAATCTCTTCCGGCGTAAAAGCAGCTCTGGGCACATCATTGGAACACCGGTTTATGCAATACTTACAATCATAAATACAATGGTTTGTCATCAGTATTTTCAGTAGAGAAATACACCTGCCATCAGATGCAAATGTATGGCAGATTCCTGCAGCCTGACAATTACCGAGATGCCCCTTCTTTCCTTTCCGGTCCACACCGCTTGAGGTACATGCCACATCATACTTTGCCGCATCAGCCAAAATGGTAAGCTTCTCTTCTGTTGTCATCCCTGTCCGTAATGTATACATATCGCATTCTCCTAAAAGTAATCTCTTAATACATTATACGAACATTTGTTTGTTTTATCAAGTATTTTTTCGAATATTTGTTCGAATACGTGATAATAAAAAACAGAGGAATCATATCAATGAACCTCTGCTTTTTATCGTATATTTATTTTTGTTATTCTTCGGCATTCCAGTATACATACACGGTATGATCTACTGCCTTATTAAAATCAACGGACCAACTGCCATGCTCTGTCGGCATTAAATTCGGCTCTTGAATTTTAGCACCTGCCCTTACCTCCTGAACGCCAAACAATGCATCACCACTGAAGAAATATACACGGTATGTTCCTGTTTTCGTCAGGTTTTCCAATAATACATCCAATTCTTCCTTACTGAAACAGATATCCGGATTACCCTCCAATGCTGCAATAAGTGCCTGAATTGTTTGCACATTCATCATCCCGGTTTCTATTTTTATTGTTTCACCGATATATGCGCTGTCGGAATCATTACCACCAATCCATCTTTCGTATCCGGCATCCAACATTATTTCGTTGCTCACCGTTCCGTCCGGCATTTGCAACGACACCGAAACTCTTCCTTCCTGAACCGACACCTGGGTAATCTTATCATACTGTTCATTTCCCCGGAACAATTCATTTAATTCAGGGTACATGGACAACCATTGGTATTGTTCAAGAATCTCAACACGTACCACGGTTCCTCGAATCGCCATAACAGAATTCTGCGTATGGATTTCGTAAGAGGAATTTTCATTTAACTTATTTTCCACCTGGCAGGTAATGGCTCCGGTTTCCAATTGGATTGTTGTTTTGCTGTTCTGCGTTGTCCCCTCTGCCACCATATTAAGGATGGTGTTCTGTTCTACATAAGCATATTTATCATCATCCATCTGCAATACGAGAAAACTGTTTGCATCTACGCTGATTTTATCACCGCTTTGCAAAACCATACCTTCATATGCATCCAGTACACCTATGTTTCCCCGGTCTACAACCGCAGTACCGTCCAATTGTAATACTTTGATAACCCTATATGCATCTTCTTTATTCGTTAAAAGCAGAACAGCCACTACGGCAATCACGATTACCGCTAATATACTACCGCCTGCTATCCAAATTTTTTTTGACATACGATTCTCTCCTTAATTTGCAGAAAACGTTGCTTCTCCCTCTTCTTTGACATAAAAATGCACTCCGCCGGCATACACCATATTATCACTGTCATTACACCAATCACTTTGTGTTGAAAAACTATACTGCACGCCGGGTTCCAAATAATAGGTACCCTCTCCTACAATACCGTCTTTCATCCATGCAGGTCCTACGGTAATATTCTCTTCCGAAACATTTCCGGCCTCATCTTTTACCACTACCACAACTTCTTCCCGCTTTATACCCGTTGGAATTGAAATCAAATAAAATCCATTTTCTTCCCGACTTTCCACAGTCTTACCATTCACCGTAACCGCAAAAGGATTTTCTTCCTTTAAGGTTACAACCACTTCATCCGCATAACAATCTTCGATTTCAGGTTTTATGATCTCAGGCTTTTCATTATCAATTTTAATACTTGATAAAACAACTGCATCCGTCATCTCGCCGGTATCGGCTTTTCTTAAATACAACCTGACATTATTCGTCGAATAAGAAATAATATGTGTATCTGCGCTAAAATCATTTCTGTCCCCTACAGACAATTCATAACCCATTGGCGGCGAAATACTTACTTCAGATGTATACCACCCCGCGCTGCCTTTATCTCCGGATAAAATATAGGTTGGATTAGGAGCCGGCAGATAACTGATTGTAAATGTATCCGTTGCTACAGCCTGTAAATAGCTTTCGTTCTCAGGCAAAATAACTTTCACCGTATAATCACCTACCGCCATGGGAACACGGGTAGTATATGTTGAATCGTCCGCACCGGTTACTTTATACAAAATCTGCGCCCGGGAAACATCATTGGTTATAGATGAAAACTGCGGTTCAGGTACCTTCCCGCCATAAATACAGTCACTGATTCCAATCGAAACAACTCCCCATGTCTTGGATAATGAAGTCTGGGCCTGCGTTTCCTCTGAAGGTTCTTCCGAAACTTCCTCACCGGGTTCTTCCGAAACTTCCTCACCGGGTTCTTCCGAAACTTCCTCACTGGATTCTTCCGAAACTTCCTCACTGGATTCTTCCGAAACCTCCTCACTGGATTCTTCCGAAATTTCCTCACTGGATTCTTCCGAAACCTCCTCACTGGATTCTTCCGAAATTTCCTCACTGGATTCTTCCGAAACCTCCTCCCAAACTGGATAGAGACTTAAAATTCCGCCACTGACATAATCCGCGGCTTCTTCTCCAATTGCTGCCCCCGACACATAATCAGCTTCCGTTGCTCCACTTACAGTTCCCCAGCCGGTCAGCTCATATCCTTCTTTCACGTACTCACCGTCTTCCGGACCCCACGCCGCAACAGCATCTTCTCCATATACAAGATAGTCTGTCATCGCAATACTTTCTTCCGTTGCATTCAAATACTCTATTTTACAACCTTCCACTTCAATCAGGTTTATCAAAACAAAAGTACCTTCCAACTCCGGACTCATCCAACCTGTTTCTTGAATTTCTTCATCACTCAGGGACGAAACCTTTGTCGCACGATAGAGACCATCTATACTGCCTACCGTGTAAGCTGTACCGGTTGAAAAGGACTTCTCATACAATGCACCGGAAACATAGATTACCGTTTCCCCACCGTCTGTGGGAAACACGCTGGTATCTGCCAGCATTACATTACCGTAAACACCTTCCGCAAAACCGATACTGTCACCGGAACCTAACAATGCATCTGTAGTATCGGCATCCACGGTAACCGTATTGTTTCCGGCTGCACTTACCACTTTTGGTAACTGCAACCAGGTCAGTACCATGACACCGCATAAGAACAATGCCAGTAAGCCTTTACAACGTCTTTTTAAAAGTTTTACTTCCGCTTTCATCGTTACCCCTTTCTTTTTCTTGTTTTTTCCCTTTTCACAGATAAAAATGTTGTTTCATAAATCATATACAATATTACCATAACGGTTACCATTTGTGCTCTGTACGTAAAAAAATAATGAATATAAGAATGATTTGATAAAGCAAGAAGACGGATATACGGTAGCAAAGCAATCATAATCAAAATACCACTCTTTTCAAACTGGACTTTTTCTTTTCTTGCCAAATACCAAAAAACACCTAAAACAACAACTACTACCACTACTGTTATCGTCACTGTTTTCACAGACATATCCGTTGTCCCCCAAAACAGACAGCCTGTATTTCTTGTAAAAATTCCCAATATCCGTTCTGCTAAACCGGCTTGCTCACCGGCCATATTGGCAGATATACTTACCTCGCCACCCACTCGTTCTGCCGCCATGTCCAATGCATCCAGAAAAGCTTCCTTTCCCAGTACAACTGCTGCCAGTATCCATTTTAAAAGAAACATCCCTGCATATCCGATGCACCAATTCACTCCACTGCGTAAAAAGAATAACCAGCTCTGCTTCTTACTGCCTTTATGCGACATGATATAATACACTGCAAAAGGTATCGTAAACGTTAAGGTTTCTGCCGTTAGGAAATCAAAGAAAACCGTTAATACTCCAATGATCATAAATATCCGCACGGCAATATCGTCTTTCTGTTCTCCTTTCAGACAAAGAAGAACAAGAACCGCAATCGGCATAAGCAAAAATACAAATCCATATTCCAGACAATTTAATGCGAATCCACCGTTAACCACAAGAAAACCTACGATATAAGCTACCGAAAGTGCCTTTTGTTCTTTACGAAACAGACAAATCGCAACCGCAATATGTAATAAAATGCCCGCCACCATCATCATACAGCGGATATTTTCAATACTCATAAAACACAAAAGAATTCTCAAGACACCGGCAGAACCATGCCAATATCTGGAATAAGATATGGTATCTGCGCTACCGCCGGCAACACTCTCATAAAGAGTATCATTTACATTACGTTCTTCGGCATAGGCGTAGTCCGCCGCTATCACCGAGTAAAATGGATGTTTCTCATCAAAATGCCATGCAATGCCGGTAGTTATGCAATCCGCATAATTATCTCTTTTAAAATTTTCAAAATCACCCACACAATACTCAAATAAAGGAGTTTGCTTAAAATATTCCGCACTTTCCAAAGCATTTTCCCGGATTACCTCTTGCGGAATACATGCGCACAGTACCAAAAACAGGAAACAAATAACTGAGGTTATGACAAAAACCGCCAAACCTGCCCAAATATTTATTCGCTTTTTTTCTTTTTCCTTGCTCATATCAGACTCCTGGTTTGTTATTGGCCTCTGCTCTTTTCTCTATACTAAAAGCATATGCAATTCCTATTACAAAGTCAAATATTTTGTGCATTTTTACCGTATTCCTTGGATAAATCTTCTAAGGTTTTTTCTGTTCTTTTGTGCATTGTATACAAAGGAAGCTTCCAACATTTACATATGCCTTATCACAAAAAAAGAAAAGGCAGAGGTTAATCCTCTGCCTGCAATAATATACCCCCATTTTATTCCGGATCATATTCACCATATTCACAACCGATGTTGTATACACGGATATCATCCACCAAAACAGCCTTACCGTCAATCTTGTCATAAAGACGTACCCTGCCTACGCCATTTCCTCCATTCCAGAGATTGTTATGGCGTTTCTTACCATCCGGTGATTCATAATTGATTAAAAGCATATCTTTCTTTTTACAACGTACCATTGTTTTCATCAATGCCGTGCGGTTTTCCTGAACAACATGCCATTCTACATAACTGCCCTTATCCTCGAATTTGAATTTCGTCTTGGTACAGGTCCAAAATTTAGAAAAGTTAAATTCATATTCCTTCCCTTCATACCAAAACGCACTAAGTAACTTTCCTTTTAAGGGAACAAAAAATACTTTCGGTCTTCCGCCTCCAATATCAAATACACTGTTATTCAGTTTCTTCCCGGTAATATTACTTACCATATGGTTAGAGGATAACCATAACCAAGGCGTTGTAAAATTACGTCCCCAGTTTTTATCTGCATAACCGTAACAATTTTCTTTGGATACAATATATTTACGTCCATCCACGGTTATGGTGCCGGTATACAGGGTTTTCATGCCTTCCGCATGCCAGTACATTTCAAAAGCTTTCAACCCGCGAAACAGCTTACTGGTACCATATCCCACATTAAATGCAACTTTTTTGTCCACTGACAAATCCCACTGAAGATTTCCCGCCTCACACATATACTCCGGATGTGCTGCCGCTTCCTCTTCACTAACGCTTACACTACCACAAATGTGAAAATCCGAACAATAACAATCTTTTGCTTCAAGATAAAAAGGCTTTCTTCCTCTTATTTTTACATCCTTCCATGCAAAAAATCTATGTACCTGCTTATGATTCTCTCCCCAGCAGCCGGCCTTTACCATAAGATAAGACGGTTTCTTTCCGGCTTCCTTATTCGCGGGAAGCTGTCCCAGTACGGGTTCGTCTTCCGCCAATGCAGGATTACAGATAAAATACTCAATAAAAAACGGTTTCTCCTCCCCGGTTTCTGCATCTCTTCCCGTAAAAGAATGCCACCACCAGTCATAGCCCTGTTCCCGAAAACATCCGGTAAGCATATTTTCATTTTTTGCCAAATCATGTTTGTTAAACATTTAAATTCCTCCTTTTGTACTTTAACCGGCCCAAAATTCCAGTTTTACCTCACCTTCCAAATCTTTCCAAATAAAATCACCGTCTTCCCAAATCATATATCCATGCCAGCTGTCTTCCTTCGGTATGGATACCGAGCCAGGATTCATGTAACAGAACCCCTCCTTTTGCAGGCATTTCGGCACATGGGTATGTCCGCAAAGCAATATTTCACCTTTTTGCAGCAACGGCGGATTCGTTTCACCGTATACATGCCCATGTGTTGCATACACGGTAATGCTTCCCGCATTCAAAATACAATAATCTGCCATAACCGGAAACTGAAGTACCATCTGATCCACTTCCGTGTCGCAATTCCCCCGCACACAAAGTATCTTATCTTTATATGCATTCAACAGTTCTATAACTTTCTTGGGTGCATATCCCTCAGGCAAATCATTTCGGGGACCATGATATAATAAATCCCCCAACAGCAACAATTTATCTGCCTCTTCCCTTTCAAATGCTTCCATCATTTTTTTGCAATACTTTTCCGAACCGTGTATGTCCGATGCAATCATCCACTTCATTCTATCCTCCTGCTGTCAAAATACACAAAGGCATCTATGGCATCCAAGATATCCTTAAACGTATCTCTGTCTGCCACCTCAATGTATTTTTTCAAAATTTCATTTTCTTTTTCTCCACGATACCTTCCGTAAAAAATATCAAACAGATTATGTCCTCTTCCGTAAATAAGGATAGTCTCCAGATTGTTTCTGATATCCTCTTTGCCGCAGATTTCCAATCCTGTAATTTCCTTCATTTTTTTGAAGCTTTTAATGCGGTAAAGATATTCCTGATACTTCTCAAATAGTATATCATAAAAATCTTCTTCGCTTTTTATCACTCCGATTTTCGCCATTACAGAAGGATTTAAAAAATAATTTTCAAACGAATAATACTTTAAAATAAGGACATTACGTTCCCTGACTCTTGGCAAAGCTCCCGTATCCTGTCTGCTTCTTTCATCATAGTACGTACACAGCTGTTTTTTTAATTCTTCCGCATCCTTACCGTCACCGTCACGAATCATAAGAAAATGGTCTTTCAAATACAGCTGATTCATGTATTTTAAGTTTGCATAGGTGCGGATATTGGTACAACTGTTCGTTGCCACAATGGCAATACGCTGCAAATTACCGTCCTTATCATATACTTCCGAATAATACTTGTTTAACAGTAGCGGCAAGCGGTTTCGATCCTGTTTTCCTTCCACGATAAAAACAAAATTTACATTCATGAAGTCGTTGGCACTGTATCCCAAATCATCCAAAATTCTTCCGATATCGTTTTGCTCCCTGATGATCGGGAATCCTTCTTCATTTAGCTGTACCTGCTTAATCTGCTTTTTATTAAAATTAAAAATCATGGTAGGTGAATGGGTTGAAAAAATCACCTGATTTTTTTCCGATAACCGGTATAAGGTTTCACTGGCAGTTTTCTGCAGCTCCGGATGCAAAAACAACTCCGGGTCCTCCAGCATAAGAATACAGGGCAGTTTCTCTTCCTCCTGCATGTAGGCTTCCAATAGGGAAAGAATATAAATACTCTTCATCCCTTCACTCATATCATATATGGACTCGTACATATCGCTGTTCTCGGGATAACGTACCACATCCACTTTCATCATGGAAGATACATCAATATTGATATGATTTACCAGACTGTCTTTTAAACCGGAATTTTTACGGAAACACTGATTAAGCCTCTCCATAAAATCATCGCTGTCTGCATGAAGCATTTTGTATTCCAATAATTTTTCAGTTTCAAAAATCGTCAACTCACCAACCGGTTTCTTTTCAATTTTACCGATACATTGGAAACAGGTATTACATTGCCTGCTTTCATCAAACATACATTTATTCTCACGCAGAGTGCCCACTGTTTTCTCACGAATACCCGTACGTAAAATATCTTCTTCAATTTCATCAATATTTCTCCGGTGATCAATATAATAAATCTTCGGAAGAATCTTTTGAATATATTCATTATCCTTTTTTATGCCGTCAGAATACTTTATCTTTCCATCCCTGTTTGCAATGAAAGTAAAGGTAAGCATTCCATCATGGTAAGAGGGGAACTTCGCACAAAAATCTTCATAAAAGAGTTCATAGCGCTTATAGCGGCTGATAACCCCCTGCCGATGAAACATGTGCAGAGCATCATTGGACACAGACATTTTGACGGTAATTTCAATGTTACTGCTGGATTCATTGAAGTGCTTCTGTTTCACTTCTTTCTGCCCGCAAGCCGTAAGAATTGCATCCAGAATAGCCGTTTTACCTACACTGTTTTTACCGATAAAAATGCAGGCATTCTCCATCTGCTTAATTTCAAGTTCATGTATGAATTTATAATTTTTAATTTTCAAGGATTCAATTTTCATACGCTGTCTCCCATACCCTTTTTTCTATTATAAAATCCGCACTTTCATTCGTCAATGTCCAGATAGCTTTTCAACTTTTGTGTAATATTACTTTCAAATTCCTTATTTTTTTACCGTTTTGAGTGAAATTTCCAAAAATATTTTTTTTAATTGACAAAAATAATTTTTTGAATATTATAAATAGTGTATTAAAAATATTTAAGTAAAAGAGGAGAATTATAATGAAAAAAAGATTACTTACTTTACTTGTTGCCATGATTATGGTACTCAGTTTAGCCGCTTGCGGAAAACCCGCCACTGTTGAAGAGTATTATTCACAGCCTGTATTAAAAGAAGCACTCGACTCACAGATGGAAGAATTGAAAGCATCTTATAATGGCGTTTACTCTGACTTAGGTTATGATTTAGACGGTAACACATTCATCTACTACTACCAGTACGCTGTACAGATTGAGGATGTTGATTCTGCAAAACAGCAGCTTGCAGCTTCCCTCACCGATGAAATGATGGCAGGTATCGTTTCAGACGTTTCCGCTGAATGTGGTGTTGCAGATGTTACGCTTAAGTACACATTCTACAATGCTGACGGTTCTGTTTTATATGAGGACTCTTATCCCCAGTAAAGAATCAGCCTTTGAAATGATAATAACCCGACGGGTATGAACCGGCGGGTTATTTTTTTTGCCTTTTAACTTCAGTTTAATGTATTATTTATGAACTCTTTTTGAAGCAACCTTTTTCTGCAGTTTTGCAACATGACCGGGTGTACAATAATATAAGGTCAATGCAAATATCAGAATTGTTCCCAACACTGCCAGAAAATACTGAATAATTGACTGTTCTGCAACAACACCTGCCAATACAAACATCAAATAACAAAAACTTAGCATAGCTGCAAATACATACTTAACAGGAGCATAATAAAATATTTCTTTTGCGCCGTCCCTTCTGATAAACAGATATCCTGCTGCTACCAGCAGCATAATACCGATAAAGAGATATATCATCGCAATAACCGGATTTACATCTCCATAAAGTAACCCTACAAAATCATAAAGGAAATTATAACAATTACTCTCCAATACCATTATCGTTACAACAAAGATGAATAATGCCGCCACTCCACAATAAACATTTTTCATACTGCCACTGACCGCTACCGCGTCTATCAGATACATTGCACCCATCAGGCAAATGGCTATGCATAGAACAGTTACCGCCAACAAAAACTGGTCTCCTACCAAAGTCATGATATCAAGTTCTGGCCTAAAGTGATTCATTAGTTTGTTATAGTAAATCAAATATCCCACTGCCGTACATGTAAAGACAAGTAAAGGCACAACAATTACACTCAAATCCATTAATACCTTCGTACAATAAATCTTTATACGGCTTACCGGTAAAGTCTCATAAAATTCTCGGGATGCTTTTGTTCTTTCCATCGAAAAATGTATGCACTTAAACACAATAAAGCCTAAAAGAATAAACATTGCATATTGGTATCGATAAGCACTCTTAAAATATTCCAGATACCACGTATCGTAATCAAACCAAATCATTGCATCATAAAAATAATGACGCAGATAATCCAGATTTGAAGTTATATCTATTACTTGAGTAATCAGTATAATGATTCCTGTTGCAATCAAATAGCTTTTTATTCCCTGTGCAACAATCGGATTCCATATTTTCTTTTTCTCTTTTACGGCAAGTTTATACACTTTTCCTTTTTTATGATATAAAAAGTAAAGCATTCCAAGTTCTGCCGCTATGGTTATGATAATCGCCGTAGGCGTCAAAAACCAATCCTCTGCCCATACAAAGAAGAAAAATCCGCCAAATACCAAAAGAATAATATTCAAAAATGAAATATAAAAAATCTTTCCTTTGGATAATTCCCTGAAATATGCATGTGCAATCATACAACCAATCATCAACACAATCATAACACTTAGAACCACCGCCGCATATGATGTATACGAATTGGTACAAATGCCACCGTTCCACTGATAATTGCCAAAATAGGCATTCACATTAAAAACTGACACTTTCATGCGAAAGGAATCACTGATTTCCCAGTCTTTTTCATACCAATAACGTAAGTCGTACAAAAACTCATTCATGGAAGACCAAAAAATAAGTCCAATCGGCAATCCCACTGCCCACTTCTTGAATACGGTTGTAAAAAGAAATAAAACCGTTATCAGGGCATATAAAAACAAAGTCATCATGCCAAGCTGGTACAACAATGATATATTGTTAACGGTTACCAGATTTCCCGGTACCATTGCTCCGAGAATATCCGGAAACTTTTCTGCCAGAGTCAGAATTTTTCCATTTATGTGGCTGAAGTAAATCAAATGAATTATCGTAACAACAATAACATTGAAAAGAAAAATTCCGATGGTTGCGATGTAATTATATAATTCCAATGCAACCCTTTTTACCGGAAGAGTTTCCATGAATTCTCTGGTTCCCTTATCACTCATGTTAAAATAACTAAAAATCACGGTAACGATAATAACCAAAACAGTTCCCACATATCCCATATAATTATAGTTATTTAGAAAACCTCTCATAAGGGCTTCAGAATTCAAACCATCCCGAAAGACATCTGCACGCTCCGTTAACATCCTCTCCAGTTGTGCCTCCGTAACCATGTCTAAACCGGTTTCAAAGCCCAGCGCTTTCGTTTCCACCGTTAAATTATAAAACGCACCGGCAATTGATAATAACAATGTCAACACCAGAACCGTAAGATAAAATTCTTTCCGCTGTTTTATCAACAAAACTATATCCTTCATAGGCGCCTCCTACTCTTTTCTGTTTTCTTCCAGAGTAACAAACAACTCTTCCAGACTTAAGGCTACCGGCTCAATAAAGCTTGCTCCAAGTTCTTTCAACTCAGCTTCCTTATCTGCATCATAGTCCTTAATGATTAGCGTATAAATGCTTCCTACATTACTAATACGAAGTAAATCCTTGCGATTGTACAATGCAGGCCCTGCGCCACCTTCAAATACCACATTCACCTTGGTCAACACATCCTTCATACTGTCCATAGACATCTGTCGCTCTACCTTTCCCTGATGAATCATAGTGACGGAATCACATATTTTCTCGAGACCCATAAGATTATGGGAGCTGATTAATATGCCGATTTCATTTTCTTCGGCCTCTTTTATCAATACTTTATAAAAAGCTTCCTTTGCCACAGGGTCAAGACCTGATGTAGGTTCATCCAGAATTAAATACTTCGGTTTCTTGGCAATTTCCAACATAATTGCCAAACGCATCTTCTGCCCTTTTGACAAAGAACTGATTGTCTTCTCCAAAGGAATCTCAAAAATTTCATTCAGATAATTAAACTTCTCCACATCAAATTCCGGATAAAACCGCTGATACATTTTCACCATTTTAATTGCATTGTAAAAACGTATGTATTCATTGGAATCAGCCACATATCCTATTTTCACCTTTGCACTGGGATTGTCATAAATGGCATCTCCATCCACAAGAATTTCACCCTTATCAGTTTTGTAAACCCCGGTTGCACATTTTATTAATGTGGTTTTACCGGCACTGTTTTCACCAATCAGTCCGTGAATTTCCCCGGGTTTTACTTCCAAGGAAATACCGTGCAACACTTCTGTTTTTTCATAACTTTTATATATGTCTTTAATCTCTATCATACACTCATCTCCTTATACAATTCTTTGACCAACTCAGTCACCTCTTCTTCCGCCAGCCCCATCACCCTTAATTCCAGCACTGCCGAGCGCATCATCTTCTTAATTTCTTCCATTCGGCTCTCGTCCGGTTTTAATTCTATTTTACCGGCAATAAAAGTACCCTTTCCCCGAATGGTTTCGATAATGTGCTGACGTTCCAATTCCTGATATGCCTTGGCTACTGTTCCCGGTGTAATGGAAATATCCAATGCCAACTTACGCACGGATGGAATGGCATCTCCGGGCTTTAGATGACCTTTTAAAACGTGGAATTTTACCTGCTCCACGATTTGTTCATAAATTGGTTTGTTACTTTTAAAATCTAAAACAATCATGTAAGTCCTCCTTTCAGATTGACTTTGTTTCAACTGTATCACTTTGTATGATACAGTTATAACACTTTTATTTTTAAATGTCAATATAATCATGAAATTTATCAACAAAAATAAAGTTATTAATTGCATCAAAAAATCGCTTAAATCCCAAAAAGACCTAAGCGATTATAATATATCAAATTCTATATTTTTATAAGTCACATGGCTGCTTCGAAATCTTCTATATTTTTCGAATTTGCCGCCAACAATAACCATTGAGTTAATATATTTATATCCTTTTCACTACTAATTTTTGCTTCTGTTTCAGGCGACAATCGACCTTTTTGATTCATTATACATATGATAGCTTCTGCTTTTCCTTCTGCTTTTCCTTCCTCATAACTCTCTTCTTTTTCAAGCCGTATATGTTTCTCTGCATCATATTCAAATATACTCATAGCTACTACCTCCGCACGCTGTGCCTCCAAAAACTTTGCGAGAATCCCCTCTCGGATACAGTCGTCCACCGCTTTATGTACTGCCGCCCGCAGCTCCATAGTCTTTCGGTTTCCTCGAATCTTCGTGGTAAACAGCATATATTCTTTCAAGAGTCCGCAAGCCCCCAATAACTCTTCATTCATACCAGGATTAATATTGTATACAGTCACAACCAGTTCTAATTCCGGGTTATCCACAGTTTTATGAAAAAGATCTGACAAACGATACTCCATCCGCTCCGGCAGTTGTGTACTTCCGTTATAAAACACAACAAAACGCGGTGTAGGAATCTGTACCCTCTTACTGCCGTACAGGTTCTTCTCCGTTACCATTTTCTGAAGCTGCTGTGCCACATAAAACAAATCCCGCAACGGTATATTCGGATTTACAGTAGACTGATGCTCATAAAGGCTTAGCTCAAATGCGAACATACAGGAAATATCGTTCTTCATCCCCATATAAACTGCATTCTCCAATGTAGTAATTTCCAAGTCGTCAACATTGGTAAAATCTGTCCCATTCACTGCATTATACAGACTTAGCAGTGCACTCTTCTCGCGAAAAAGCATCCGAAATACCGTATCCTTATAGTTTCGCTCTACCAATGGCGATACAGTATAATCTTTCTCTTCTTGCATGACAGCTTCTTCCTGCCCGGTAGCAAAATACTCTGTGTATTTCATACACATACCTCCTTATTCCGCAGGTATTCTTCCAATCCCTGCTTATGTTGTAGTGTGAATTTAAAGCATGGATTTTCAAGAACTCCTTCCGAACAAAGGATTGATGGCGAAATGCCTTGATTTGTATCGGCTGAATATCCGGTACAAAAAAGAAAATATGCTTTGAATGTATTTTATAAAAGTACTCTTTAAAAATCAATTGGTAAATATGACGAAAAACTACTGGCATACAAATATTCAGACATATTTCTTCAACTCACCGTTGCTAAATTCACTATTTTTTATTATTATAATTCTGTAGTTGTTTGTATCTGTAAGACAAACAACAAATTTTACCCATGGAGGAAAACAAAAATGGCTAGAAATGCTCAGGATTTAATGAAAATGATCCAGGAAAACGGTATTCAGATGGTAGACTTTAAAATCGTTGATATCAACGGACAGTACCGCCATGTAACCATTCCTGCCTCTAATTTTACGGAAGAAACAATCAAAGACGGTATCGGATTCGATGCTTCCAACTATGGCTATGCAGTTGTAGAAAAAAGCGATATGGTATTCATTCCCGACTTGGATACTGCAGTGGTAGATCCCTTTTGCGGAATTCCTACATTATCCATTACCGGTAATGCCATGATTATCGATTACCCTAACAACCGTCCTTTGGATCAGTATCCCAGAAACATTGTTTTAGCGGCTGAGCAATATATGAAAGATACAGGCATTGCTGATACAATGCTTATTTTACCGGAATTCGAATTCCACTTATTTGATAACGTAAACTGGAGCGTTCGTCCCGATGCCATCAGCATGAGCATTGATGCAGAACAGGCTTACTGGAACAGCGATGTACAGGGTGCCGGCGTAATTGTTCCGCATCAAAAGGCATACCATGTGGCAAAGCCTCTTGACACTTCTTATGAGTGCCGTTCCGAAATGGTTCTCGAAATGGAAAAAGCAGGCATTCCCATTAAATATCATCATCCCGAAGTTGGTGCGGCAGGCCAGTTTGAAATTGAACCCATGCTGGGTCAGATGTCAAAAATGGCAGACGCTACCATGATGATTAAATACATCATTCACAATACCGCATTAAAATATGGTAAAACCGCTACTTTCATGCCCAAGCCCGTATACAATGAGGCCGGAAACGGAATGCATGTACACATGCTTCTTTTAAAAGATGGCCAGCCTGTATTCTCTGACGATAACGGCTACTCACATTTAAGTGAAACTGCACACTATTTTATGGGTGGACTTTTAAAACATATTTCTTCCCTTTGTGCATTAACCAATCCTTCCACCAACTCTTTCAAGAGACTGGTGCCCGGATTTGAAGCTCCCGTCACCGTAGGTTATGCAACTTCAAACAGAAGTGCGGTTATCCGTATTCCTGCATACGCAAAAACTCCGGAATTAAGGCGTTTCGAACTCCGTAACCCGGATGCAACCTGTAATCCTTACCTTTGCTATGCAGCTATCCTTATGGCCGGTCTTGACGGAGTCAAAAATAAAATCGATCCGCATGCAAACGGTTGGGGGCCTTACGATATGAACCTTTATTCACTCTCTCCCGAAGAGAAAGCGAAGTTATCAGCCCTTCCTACCAACTTAGGTGATGCTTTGGATGCACTGGAAGCTGACCACGACTATTTGACAGCAGGTGGCGTATTCCCTGAACACTTAATCAAAAACTTCATTGCAAACAAGCGTAAGGAAGTTGCTGAAATGGCAAAAATTCCCCATCCTGCAGAATTTGAAAAATATTTTAATCTATAAGTACATTTTTTCTTGCAACATGGAAAAGATAGTTATATAATGTATCGTGTATTTTTTAGACGAGAATAAGTTACGTCCGGAAAATAGGCAAATTTATAGAGAATGTGAAGGTGCACAACATGGAAAGAAAAGTTGGAACTGTATCAAGAGGAATTCGTTGTCCGATTATCCGCGAAGGTGATAATCTTGTTGACATTACCGTTAACAGTGTTATCGAAGCGGCAGAAAGCGAAGGTTACTCATTTCGTGACCGTGACGTCGTAGCTCTTACAGAATCTATCGTAGCACGTTCTCAGGGTAATTACGTATCCGTACAGAACATTGCAGATGATGTAAAGGCTAAATTAGGCGGCGGTACCATCGGTATTATTTTCCCGATTCTGTCACGTAACCGTTTTGCAATCTGCTTAAAGGGTATGGCAATGGGTGCAAAAAAAGTAGTTCTCATGTTAAGCTATCCCAGCGATGAAGTGGGCAATGCCATTTTAACATACGATCAATTAGATGAAGCGGGCATCAATCCTTATAGTGATGTTCTGACATTGGAAAGATATCGTGAACTCTTCGGAGAAAACAAGCATGAATTTACCGGTGTAGACTATGTACAGTACTATTCAGATATTATTACAGAAGCAGGGGCAGAAGTTGAAATTGTTTTCGCAAATCAGGCAAAAACCATTCTAAACTATACTGACTGTGTAATCAATTGTGACATTCATACAAGAGTAAGAACCAAACGCCTCTTAAAAGAAGCAGGTGCCAAAGTTGTTTGCGGTATGGACGACATTATGACTTCTTCCATCAACGGTAGCGGATATAATGCAAAATATGGCTTGTTAGGATCAAACAAATCTACAGAAGATACCATCAAGCTATTCCCCAGAGATTGTCAGGACTTAGTAGAGGATATTCAGACACAGCTCCTTGAAAAGACCGGCAAACATGTCGAAGTTATGGTTTACGGCGATGGTGCATTCAAAGACCCTCAGGGTAAAATCTGGGAGCTTGCAGACCCCGTTGTATCTCCCGCTTTCACAAGCGGCTTGGTTGGTACCCCCAATGAATTGAAGTTAAAATATCTTGCAGATAATGACTTTAAGAACTTAAGCGGTGCTGAATTAAAAGAAGCAATTGCCAACAGCATTAAGCAGAAGGATGCAAACCTTGTCGGTAACATGGCATCTCAGGGTACAACACCCAGACAGTTAACAGACCTTATCGGTTCCCTTTGTGACCTTACAAGCGGTTCCGGTGATAAGGGTACACCTATCATCCATATCCAAGGTTACTTCGATAACTTTACAGATTAATCAAATTAAAATACAAATCCGCAGGTTTTAATAACCTGCGGATTTTTTACACTCAATAATTATATACAATTTCTTTTATGTGCACTTTACATTTTCTTTATTGCTTCTTCCTTTGTCCAAACCGTATCCTTAATACCGATATTGTCCTCACAGAATACAGGATTCTTACCCTCTTTCTTCTGGGTTTCATAATCTTTTAAAGTTTTAAACAATGTCTTACGCAATAAGAAAATTGCAATAATATTTACAATTGCCATAAGGCCCATGGTAATGTCTGCTATGTTCCAAGCTAGATCAAAGTCCGCCAATGCTCCCAGGAAAATTGCCACCAGACAGGTTACCCTGAATAAGTTAAGCAATATCTTGTTATCTTTAATAAACAGAATATTGGACTCTGCATAGAAATAATTACCAATTAAACTACTGAACGCAAATGCAAAGATAGACACGGTAATAAAATGTATACCCCACTCTCCTACATTAGCACGAATTGCAGCCTGTACAAAGGGAATACCGTCAAGTACATCACTCTGTCCTTCCACACCGGAACAGAATAATAACATAGCCGTGCTGGTACATATTAAAAGTGTATCAATAAAAACAGAGATAACCTGTACAAGACCCTGTTGTACGGGATGTGATACATCGGCAGATGCGGAAGCATTAGGGGCACTACCCATACCCGCTTCATTGGAGAACAGACCTCTCTTAATACCGATTACAATGGCACTTCCCGCAAAACCACCTACCATTGCCTTAACATTAAAAGCACTCTCAACTATCATCGCAATAATGCCCGGCAACTCCTTGATGTTAATAATAGTAACCACAATACTCATTAAAATATAAATCGTTGCCATAACAGGAACCATTACGGAAGATACAAATCCGATTCGATGAGCACCGCCCCAAATAATCCATGCAGTAAGTCCTGCCAATACAAGTCCCAGAACAACAGATACAATCATCGGAATATTGGTTCCTGCATAGTCCTGGAAATAATACTGCAATGCTGATGACATATTATAAGACTGTAAGCCGTTAAATCCATATGCAAAACAGATGATTAAAAGAATGGAGAACAAAACGCCCATCCAACGTTTTCCCAAAGCCTTCTCCATATAGTAAGAAGGACCGCCTCGGAAGGAACCGTCTTTATCCTTTATCTTGTAAATCTGAGCCAAAGTACTTTCTGCAAAAGCAGATGCACCACCGATAATCGCCATGAGCCACATCCAAAATACCGCTCCCGGACCACCTGTAGCAATTGCTGTAGCAATTCCTGCAATATTGCCGGTACCCACACGGGATGCCGTCGAAATCATTAGTGCCTGGAATGAAGAAACTTTTTTCTTACCATCCTCTCCTACCGTGCTTTTTTCAAGCATTGCCTTAAGCCCGTCTTTTAGCAGACGAAACTGCACAAAACGGGTTCCGATTGTGTAAAAGAGACCGATGCCCACCAACAGTATAATCAATATGTAGGTGTACATGAAATCATTTACAGAACCTAAAATGTCGTTGATAAAATCCATTTGTAACCTTTTCCTTCTCTTTATTTCACATTTTCTTTATCTTTGAACCTCTCCGAAAATTCAATCTTCAAAGTGACAAATTCTTCTATTTTGCGCATTAAATTAAACAGCATTGCCCTGTCTTCAAATTCTTTACGTTCTGCCGGCAATGGTCTGGACTTCATTTCCAAATCCATTTCCTTGAATTTTTCCATAGTCAGCTTACCGTCATTGTCCTTATGATAAGTATCTGACATATATTTCAGAAAATCAGAAATCAAATGCGCAGTGCTTGGTGTCGTATCAATATGACGTACAATCTTATACATTTCATGGATTACCATACACTGCTTATCACGCATACGTATGTATTCTATATCATATATATCCGTAGTGCGGAACTGATTATTATAATTGCGGTCCGCAACATTCTTGGCATTACGAATTGACTTACGTAACTGATGTAAAAGTTCACCGTTATAGTCTGAATTTTCAGCATCCAGAATATGTTCAGCCATTCCGGCAAGAATGCTTTTCATTTCAGCATCGGTTTCAGCTTTCAACTGTTCAATATAACCGACATCCTTACGCAGATGCAGGTTGGCAATCACTCCAATTCCTACGCCAATAGTAAAAATAAGCACTTCATTCATCACATGCTCAATACTCATATCTCCTAAAATAAGGAAATGGGACACAATAACCGAGCAGATGGTTAATGCATAGCTCCATTTACACAACTGGCAAACCGGAATAAACACAATCAGAAATAACGCAAACGCCTTAATGTTGTATCCAAAAAGAGAATAACTTCCAAACGCAATAAACAAAGCCACCGCAAACGCCAAAAATCTAATTCCCGCAGTTTTTAATGTCTCTTTCTTGGTGGGCATAATTGTTAACAAAGAAATAACCCCGGCTGAAGCTACAAATTCCAATTCCAACAGCTCAGCTATGCCAATGGACAGCAATGCCGCACATATTAATTTTATACAAGTAAACAATGTATCAACCCACGGTTTTCTCATTCTTTTCATCCATATCCATATCCTGTAATTACATTATCGACAACTGGAATGATTATAACATAAGTTCTTCCGTTTGACGAGAAATATCCAATCGAATGCCATTATTTTCTTCTTCGTTGTCCAAATAAAAGGATAAGACGCAACACCTGAAGTGCAGTGGCAACTACACCTGCCACATAAGTCAATGCTGCCGCATTCAACACCCTTTTTGCTCCGGTTATCTCCTCCCCCTGCAGAATCCCTTTTTCTCTAATGATGGTAATTGCCCTACCGGATGCATTAAATTCTACCGGAAGGGTAATTATCTGGAATAATAAAACCAGTGAAAATAAGGCCACTCCAAAGTTGACCAAATTAGTCATTCCCAAGATGATCCCAATTAAAATAAGGGGCCACGATAATTTTGCACCAAAATTGGCTACCGGCACTATGGCATTACGGATTTGTATCAGAAGATAACCTTGATAATGCTGTATAACATGGCCACACTCATGTGCAGCTACACCGATTGCTGCAACAGAGGTAGAATCATATACGGAATCTGACAGGCGTATCACTTTATTTGCCGGATCATAATGGTCAGTCAAATCCCCGGGAACTCTCTCAATTTTTACCTCATGGATTCTCGCACCCCTTAATATACGTTCTGCCGCTTCGCTGGCAGATATTCCCCTTACGTTATGACTTTTACTGTATTTTTTATAAGTATTGCTTACATTAACCGATGCAACCAAAGAAATTATCATTCCTACAATAATCAGCCACCATGTAGGATCATAAAAAAAGAACATAAAATCCCCTCCAAAACATTGATTACTTTTAGAATGCCCCGAATGAAATTCTTTTACTATTCATTAATTATGTAAATTTTGGATTTCTTCCGTAAATTCTTTGAAGATGCAATTGGAGGGTCCAAGAAATATAATGCGCCTATCTATTGCGGTAAATACGAATTATGTAAAAAAAACACCGCTAAGTCACTATCTTAACGGTGTTCTTTCCATACACAATTCATTATGTTTCTGCAACCATTATTACTTTTTCTTCGTACTCATTTTCCGGTAAAGGCCTGGAGTATAAATATCCCTGAATGCAGTCACAACCGATGCTTTGCAAGAAATCGGCCTGTTCCAAATGCTCTACTCCCTCTGCAATGACCGGCATGCCAAGCCCCTCAGCCATACGGATAATAAAACTCAAAATTGTCCTGCCCTTTTCACTGTCACTTTCCTGCGACATAAAAAGCATATCCAATTTTATCATATCAAGTTCAATATCTTTTAATACATTCAAGGAAGAATAGCCACTTCCGAAATCATCCATTTCTACAATATAACCGCAATTATGCAGCTTACGTATAATCTCATTGGTATACTTAGGATTATCCACTGCGGCAGATTCCGTAATTTCAATGCGGAGATACTCAACCGGAACATCATATTTCATCCGAATCTCTTCCAGCTTTTCCACGAAATCCGGCATATATATATCATGCTTTGAAAAATTGCTGGAAATCGGTACAACAGGATATCCCTTATCCAAACTCTTTCTGAGAAACGTGCAGACTTCTTCAAATACATATAAATCAAGTTTGGTGATAAATCCGTTCTTTTCAAATATCGGAATAAAAATTCCGGGAGAAATCAAACCACGTTCCGGATGTTTCCATCGAACCAAAGCTTCCGCCCCAACCAATTGACCGGTTGAATGACTGTACTGTGGCTGATAATATACCACAAAATGTCTTTCCTCTAATGCAGGACCCATCATTCCAACGATTTCAAGTTCACCCAACATCTTGTTCCGCAAATCTTCCGTATAGTAATTAAACTTCTTTGTGTAACTTCCCTTAATCATTGACTGCGCCAGAATAGCACGGTCCAACATGGCATCTACATGCAGTTCCTCCGGCCCCGTCACATAAATACCGATATTGCAGGCAATTTCAAAGGGTAACTGATAATGGGATAACTCATCCAAAAAACTTTCAAGCATAGTTTCCAGTTCTTTACCGGAAGTATGGGTAAACAAAATAAAACGATCCGCATCAGTCCTGCAGGCCACATCGCCTTCTTTTAAAACTTCTTTTGTCCGATCCGCAATATAGGTCAAAACCCTGTCGCCCACTGTGGAGCCAAAAATATCATTAATCGCTTTAAAACGGATGACGTTTAAATGCATCATTGCATATTCGCCTGCTGCCATCCCTTCCTTATCTTGCTCCATAATATTTTTTACCGCACCATAAAAGGCCTTACGGGTCAGCAAACCTGTAAGTTCATCGTGCTGCAACGTATGAAAACCCTTATCTTCTTCCCTGACTTCATCTTCAATATCGGTAAAAGATATATAAATAAAGTTTCCCGGGAAAGGACACATGAAACAAATACGATATTGTCTGTCCTCTGCCGTTGCATCACACAGACATCTTTGTGCATAAGAAACCTGTGGTGCTTTATCGCGGGCAATTTTCAGAATACTTTCCTTTAATTCCACCGCCTTATGTGTAGTCATGACTCCATCCGCTTCAAAAATTTCCCAAACCGGTCTACTGTCAAAGGATGCACCAAACTGTGCATCAGCAGAAACCGGATATGTAAAAGAGTCATTTACACAGTCATACGTAATCAATACGCTTTCCCTATTGATATGATTGTAATCCATTATAAGACAACCTCCCCATATGGTTGCTAACAGAATGTAAACTCTTACATTTCATAATTTCCACGATTATAGCACATTTATCACCATATGTCATGCGATTTTATAAAAACGGACAAAACACGCCCCCAAAAAACATCTTTTTACAAAAAAGTTTTCATTTGTTGTAATTGTGATTTTAGTGTGATAATATAGGAATAACGTGATTTCTACATAAAAGAACAAGAAAACATTTGAAAGGACACATGAAATTATGAGTAACAAAGAAAAGAAAACCGGTGGTTGGCGCACCAACAAGTGGATTCGTGCGGCAATTCCCGCATTATTGCTTCACTGCAGTATCGGTACTGTTTACTGTTGGTCCATTTTTAGCCAGGAAATTGCTGATCATATCGGCTTTACCAAAGGTGCTACCGAATGGGCATTCAGCTTCGCTATCTTCTTCTTAGGTATGTCAGCTGCATTCTTAGGTAACGTTGTTGAAAAAGACATTCATAAATCTTCCTTAATTGCTACTATCTGCTTCGCAGCAGGTATGGCCGGTACAGGATTCTTCATCTGGTACGGCGGCAATAATCCCGGAAGCATTCTTGCTTTGATTGGTATTTATGTATGCTACGGTTTGATTATGGGTATTGGTCTTGGTACCGGCTACCTCTCACCCGTTAAAACTCTTATGCTTTGGTTCCAGGATCGTAAGGGTCTTGCTACCGGTCTTGCAGTAGCAGGCTTTGGTGCAGCTAAAGCAATCGCAAGCCCCATTATGCAGTGGATGCTTGACGGTCTTGGCGAAGGCGGTATCTACAAGATGTTCTTCATCCTTGCAGCAGTTTATTTTGTAATGATGTTCGTCGGACACCTTCTTTTGAAGAAACCCGAAGGTTGGCACGAACCCCAGAAGAAAGAAAAAGGTCAGGGCATCTGGTCTGTTATCAAAACCAGACCTATCACCAACTACATCGGTATCTGGGTAATGTTCTACATCAACATCACCTGTGGTCTTGCACTTATTTCTCAGGAAAAGATGATCGTAAAATGTATCGGTCTTGCCGGTATCGTTGGTATTATTTCTACCGTATCTGCAGTATTTAATGCAGCAGGTCGTTTAGGTTTATCTGCTTTGGCTGATAAAATGAAAGACCGAAACACTATGTACAAGATTATTTTCATCGCATCTATCGCTCTTACAGCAGTTGTTATCCTTACCAAGGGTATCACAAACGGTGCAAGCAGTGTTATTTTAATGATTCTTGTATTATCACTTATTATGATTGTAAACGCAGGCTACGGCGGCGGTTTCTCTAACGTACCTACTCTTCTTTCAGACCAGTACGGTATGGGCAGCATCTCCGCACTTCACGGTATTACATTATCTGCTTGGGCATTTGCAGGTCTTACCGGTAACCAGCTTGCAAACTGGATTGTTAACAAATTCGGTGAATTCATCGACATGGACAAATGGGTAAACGAAGGTGTGAAAGTTGTAGTTGACCCTGCAAACCTTGCCGCAGGTCAGACAGCAATTAACCCCACAGGTTACCAGACTGTATTATATGTAACCATTGCCCTTTACATTATCGCATTACTGATGAGTTTCTTCTTTGTAAGAAAGCCCAATAAGGATGCTAAGGCAGAATAATTCAATACATATTATTTTAATAAAAGTGCAGGCTCTCACAGATTGTGGGAGCCTGTTTTTGTATATTTTTTCCATTGTAGAAACCTTACAATTGTGATATGATAATCACATTAAAATTAAAGGAGGTTTATCATGGAAGCAACTATCATGTACTCTTCAGAAGAAATCGCGAAAGCGGAAATTCGTGAATATATTAATGAGGGTCTAAATGATGTATCAAATAACAGACTTTTAGATTTTGATGCCACCTTCGATGAATTGGAAGCGAGGTATCATGCCAATGAATGATTATCAAATTTTCCTTACAAAACGAGCCAAGGATGATATTACAAATATTGGTGACTACATATCGTTTACTCTACTAGAACCGAACACATCAAAAAATTTCATTAAAGGTCTTAAAAATTCTATTTCAAAACTTAAACACTTTCCTTACAAATTTCCACTTATTCAAAATGATGTTTTATACGAACAAAATATTCATTGTATGCCTTATAAAAATTATTATGTCTTTTATCAAATTGTGGAAACAAATCAGATTGTTATTATTCTTAGAATTGGTTATAAACATAGAAATTGGCAAGAAATTCTTACATAACCATATTGTCTTTTTACCATCCCTTAGTTGACTGCCTTAACCGCAAATTTTATAATGAAAACGTATGGATTACATACGATTATTATAAAATATTGGAGGACAAACTTATGGGTCGTTTAGACGGAAAAGTAGCAATTATTACAGGTGGTAATTCCGGCGTAGGTGCTGCAACTGCAGAGTTATTTGCCAAAGAAGGTGCAAAGGTTGTTATCAGTGCACGTCGTTTACCTCAGTTAGAAGAAGTCGCTGCTAAGATTACAGAAGCAGGCGGTGAGGTTCTCGCTGTTCCTACCGACGTTTCCAAAGTAGAAGATGTTGAGAATCTGGTAGCTAAAACAGTTGAAAAATTCGGAAGAATTGATATTCTCGTTAACAACGCAGGCGTTTTAGAAGAAGGCCTGAAACCTATCGAATGCTTCACAGAAGAAGATTTAGAAAAAGTACTCGGCGTAAACACCAAAGGTTGCTTATACTGCACACGTGCAGCTGTAAAAGAAATGATGAAGAACAATTCCGGTTCCATCATCAACTTAGATTCCGTAGCAGGTCATTTTGGTACCGGCGGTGCTGCCTATGTTACCAGTAAGGCTGCTGTTATCGGTTTAACCAAACATACCGCAGTTCGTTTTACGGGTACAGGCATCCGTTGCAACTCTGTAAATCCCAGTACCATTGTAACACCTATGACAATGAATACAGATCCCGCATCTTTGAATCCTGATATGATGGGCCAGATGAGAAAGCACATGAACTTAAGCGTACAGCCTTGTATGCCCGCTGACGTTGCTAATATTCTTCTCTTCCTTGCAAGCGATGAATCCAGAGCAATTACAGGACAGGTACTTGTAGCTGACTTTGGTGCAACGTTATAGAAGTTAATAAATAAACAAGAATGCCGCACATTAAAGGTGTGGCATTCTTAATGTAAATATTTGATATGTATGAAGCTTATAACCTTACTGACATCCCTGCAATCTTTACCTGAAAAAAGTTAACCTGGGCCACTCTCATTGTAATATAAAGAACCTTCTCTTCTCCGCTCCCTGTCTCACGGTAAACAACTTTATACGCACTCTCCGAAGGTACATATTTCACACTTGTCACATCCACCGGTATTTGTTCTTCCAGTTTCTCCAAAATATAGCCATAGCGATAAATAAATCTATCCTCATTAATATATACAGAAATCTCTGCATCCTTTGCAAACTGTCGTTCCAAATAATCCATATCACCGCTCTCAACGGCCACTTCCAACCTGCCCGGCAGTTTCTCCCGATAGATATCAGTATAAAATTTTATTGCATATTGAAACAAAACCACGGCTATTATAATTACATCAATAATAATACATATTTTTTTCAAAGCATCATACTCCTAATCAAAACAAACAACCGACATTTACCATGTCACATAATCTTTTACGATTTCTATGACTTCTCTATTGTCTTCACTTAGCAAAAGCCATCGCTGGTCTTCCTGCTTATTATACTCATAATATAAAAGGACCTTGTACTCTTCCAAAGGTAATTCACTAAGTTCCTCCAAATACCGTCTCAGATTCTCATCACCGGCCTCATCATAGGCAAGTCCGTTCATATCCGTTGCATATATTATATACTCTCTGTCGGAATACTCTTCATCCCAGACATCCATACGCTCCTTATAAAAGCTTTCAGCCGCAGCCGTATTCTCAAACAGCATACTCACACCTACGACTTTACCAATATTTAGCGACTCATGATAACAATAATATTTTACATCGGAAACTGCTTCCGGTAGTTCATCAGCAAAGCCACAAGCCATCCCCGGTTTGGTGCTCACAAAGTACTCGTAGGAAGGGAAATTTGTTTGCTTTCCAAAACTAAACTGCGACACACAATATCCCACAATTGGAACAATCATTGCCACAATTAAGAAAACACCTGTCCCTTTGTGAAATTTTCTATAAAAGGATTCCTTTTCCGCTTTTTTACGTAAAATAAGCCAAAAGATGAACCATATCAGGAATAACGGAATAATAAAAATAGGAATCAAAAAAAGATTCTCAAAAATGTCTCTAATTCTAAGTAAATACAAAGAATCACCTTCTTTCATTTAACACAGCTTAATAAAAGAACTTTCAGTATCCATAATTTTCATAAAAAATTCGCAATTTAGTGCATTGATTTTTTGATATAAATTGCATATAATAAAAACACAGATTGTAATATCTGTAAAGTGGTTAGAATGTCCATTTAAAACGTTCGTTTAAAAGCGGTTAGATTGTCCAATTAAAACAATCGATTAATAACAGTGGGTGGATTGCTCCACCCACTTTTTTACTTTTCAGGAGGTGCTATGGATTGGTACATTGTAGACAAAAATTACATAAATTACCTAACACAATTTGATTCCCGCGTCGGATATGTGGAGTACGGAGAACGTTTAAAACTACATTTAGGGATACTTCTTACTATCGAAGATTTCCACTACTATGTTCCTATTTCCTCCGCAAAGCCAAAACACCAAAAGATGTCCAACAGCCTGGATTTCCACAAACTTCAGGATGAATCTACCGGATATCTTTACGCTGTATTAAATATCAATAATATGATTCCGGTTCCTGACAGTTGCCTTACACAATTAAAATATAATCAGGTGGAAAATTTCCGTTCATTCAACAATGAAAAGGAAAAAACCGACTATATTTACCTTCTTCAGAAAGAAAAAGCTTTAATTGATAATGTTCAAGACATTCTACAAAACAAAGCTATGAAATTATATCAGAGGTGCATTGCCCAACCGAAATCTTCACTTGCAACAAGATGCTGTAATTTTAAAGTGCTGGAAGAAAAATGCCGTTCTTATGACACATCATTATCTTAATATATCTTTGCTACTGCTCTCTTTAAATAACTTATCCAAATTGATTTATCATTTATCCATTTTAACTAACATTTAATAATGCGCAATCATTTTGTGTTACAAATCACCTATTCAAGACAAAGAATAAAAACATATATAAACATCCAATTTAGCATTACATATATCGAAATCACAGATATTGCAGTCGTTAATCCCAACCAAAATTTCTTATTTTTTAAAATAGGAATTATTTTTTCTCTGCATATCAAAAAAATAATTGCTGCTATTATACAATCAATTCTCCCGTTTTACATCAGTGAATTACATAAATATTATTCTTCTACTCGTTCGTAATATATATCGCCACCTGTCCGATTGTCGATACAGAAATGTATCTTGCATCTTTTTCTCCCGGATAATACAGATATCCAAACATAATATCTGGCAACCAATATTCAATATATGGAAATTTTATAGACTCATCAGCAACATATGTATTCTCGCAGATCCACAATCCTTTACCATATTCATATGCCTCGTCTTCTTTTTCTTCATCTGTAATCTGATGATATAAACTGCCTTGATAGTATATGGTATCTCTTCCTTCAATATAATATCCCACAAAACAATCTCCGCGTACCCTCATTAATATGGGAGTTATAATAATATATAAAAGAATAACCCCAACAGGTATTAATGCAATTAATGCCATTAGTATTCCTGCTATTTTCCATGTCTTTTTTTTTGAAGAAAGCAATAATTTTTCACGGTTTTTGTATGAAACACAAGCTAAAACAAACTCTATTACAATAAAAACCGCACAGATAATAAGTATAATATTAATGATACTTCTCATCATTTACCTCCATATATTTACATTCTCCAACCTCCCCCCACCGCAGATTATTCTGCGGTGAGGGCCAATCACTTATTCCTCTGCTCTTCGATAAAAATCTGTACCTCCCAATGTATGGGTTATCATATACTCACCATCACCTGACACTTCAAATTCCTCTAAAAAAATATCTAATTCCCAATATTCAAGATATGGGAAACGCATTGGACCTTGTAACACATATCCTTCTCCGCCTGACCAATCTCCGTCAACGGTATCGTACATCTTTCTAATCTCTGCATTATCCGTAAACTCCACATAAGCTTCTTCATTATATGAAATAAAATGATGGTCGCCAATATAAACATGCTGCGCCGTAAAACAATCTCCACGTATCAACATTAATACCATTGTATAGTTTGCATACCATAAAAATGGCGCTAACAATATAAGTAACATAATTACCCATGTTGCCTTTTTCTTCATCAATCGTTTAAATCGTTCTCTGTTTTTATATGGGCCAAACGCGAAGATAAAAGAAAATATAATCAGCAACGCTGCTAAAATAATTATAAGATTAAATATAACTCTCATAATTCACCTCACACTTTTATGAATTAGAAACAACAATATTGGTAATATCTGAACTCTGTGTAAAAGTTGCTACTCCTGTCATTTCACCAATGGTCCCTCACCGCAGAAAACCTGCGGTGAGGGATAGATTAATATTCTTCTACTATACTAAGCCAAAATGCATATAAGAATAAATCTATAAAAAAAACTTAATATTATAAGATTCAATATCCAAGATATCATAAACACTACGATTAACCAAAAAATCTTGTTTTTTAATATTGTTTTTTTCCACACAACAATAAAACAATCGTAATAATGACTACAAGAATAATAAAGAGTAATATAATATCAATCTTCATATATTAAATCCTTTCACATCTATTTCAATAATTTAACTGAAAATTTAATATTTCCGAATTAGCATCCGTAAATGTGGCATATCCGCTTATTTTCCCAATTGATAAAAATGCGTTAGATATACCGTACAAATTTAAAGAATATAAATTTGGATGGTTCTCAAATTTCCAATCATAAAAATCTAAAATATAGTAATTATACTCTATAGAATAAGCATTACCATCATAACTACATTTTGCTGTAATAACCGCATCCCCATCATTCACTCCTAAATATGCATTATAATTTAACAACTTCTCTGGTAATGTATTTATTCCATCTCCTTTTGGGTTACTGGCACATCCCCATGCCACAGTTGGAGCTGTAGCAATGTAAATCGTTTCTCCCGGCTCCAGCATTTCTAAACACATAGGCTTCACATAATATAAATTAGCTAACAATGCATAATTTACCATGTGCGAATGTAACCAATTTCCCTCATACTCATATGTAATACCACTATTCAATAAAAAATGGTCCAAGAATACAGCTGCAACATTTTCTATAAAATATGTAGATTCAACACTTTTAACTAGAAAAACTATACATAACCATTGATTATATTTACTATATAAATATTCTATATCATCATACTCATTTCTTGGCGTCTGCCCAGCTATTGAAAAATCTACAGAGTTATGCAAATTAACCAAACCATATATAGGATGATTATTTCTATCGAGAGGATTTTCTAGCGTTCCAACATCTTGTGCAGTTACTTCATCTATATACATTCTGTTATACAACACATCATATGTTGGCATATAATCCAAACTATCCACATAAATAAAATCTTCCGACAAATTATCCGACTCATTCGGATTACTTATCATCTTAAAAATAGTAAACTCTCTCTTTGTTCCGGCAGCCTCCACTTTCACGGTAACATTGCTCATTTTGCCCATTTCACTACCATCGTTTCTAGTGCCGTCTTTCTTTTCGTCATCTCCATCCGTATCCGGATTCTCAGGATCTGTCGTAATGACCTTACCATTCTGTATTCTCATACCGTAGATTTCATAGCCATCACTTAAACCATCGCAATCACTATCTACATCAAGATGCGCAGTATCTCTTTCCAATTCATGTATCTCATTCCATACTGCTCTTCCTTCAGCCTGATTGCTTACATTGAAATGAAAACCTCCACTGGATACCGCCGCTTGCTCAATCACCGATACTGTTGCATCTGTTTCCGATACTGCATAAATGGTTACACCTAATTCTTTTAGCTTTTCACAACTGTCCAATACCTTCTGGTCCTGTTCGGCTGTTTGTAACAGATATCCGTCATAAGTAAACAGTGCAACTTTAGGATTATCCGAATTTAAGTTACTATATGTATCTCTGGTATAAATTTCCACTAATTCCTCAAATCCGTCACCATATTTACCGTTTCGTCCGCCTCTCTCTGTAGAGCCGGTAGAATAAAAATGATAATACAGTATATTACTAAAATTATCGCTATATTGATCCATATTGGTGGCCCAACCGGTTCTGGTATGACCACCTTGAACATTAAAGAAACCATAGATTATATTCTCGCCATCAATATAACCGTCTGACACATCAATCATACCATAACCCTTTGTCCAGTTACTAAAAACTGCTGCCGTAGAATCTGACATAATGGCAATATCCAAGGGTTCCCTGTACTGGGAATAATCTGTCTGTGAGAGCCATGCATTTTGCCATGTTTCCATATCCACTACCAGATATTCTGAGAAATGAGTAGTTACACAAGATACCGTATGCTGTGTTTTATCTACGGTTACATTCTCCATTTCGACAAACTCAAGATTCTCCTTATCATACCAAAGAATGCCTAAGTTATCTTCTGATGCACCATCCAGAAGTGCAGGGTCATATTGGAAGGTCAGGGTCGCTTCCTCGAATTCGATGTCTGTTGCAATCTCTACCGGTACACCAACAATACCCACAACATTTGCCACGATTTCGTCCCAGCCGGATGCATCTGCAATAAAGAACTGATCATCAATCTCTCCCGCACAGGGTACGGTTACAGTGACGCTCTCAATTACGCTTTCCTCGTCTCCGATGACGGTTTCGGTAGTCTGGGTATACACCTCTTCACCGTCTAAGATACCATCACTGTCCGTATCTTTTATAAGAGGATTTAAAGAAAGTTTATTTTCGGTTCCGTCCTTCAAACCGTCTTCATCTGTGTCTGCCACTAACGGGTCTGTAAACGTAACTCTGATTTCGTCTTTATCCTCGATACCGTCATCATCCGTATCTGCCATAATTACATTGGTCTGATAGGTGCATTCCTCTATGGAATTCAATCCGTCTGTATCAAAGTCTTCTTCTCCGTCGGATACACCGTTTCCGTCTGTATCATATAACAACGGATCAGTTCCTACATAAAGGAATTCATCAAAGTCACTGATACCATCTTCGTCTGTATCCGAAAGTTCCAAATCTGTTTTTAATACGGATTCAAAATAGTTGTTTAATCCGTCCTCATCGCTGTCGTTTAAATCAATGTTTACGCGGCCCATGTTTGCACCGGTAACATCAATGAGACGTATGCTTTGTTCTTTTACAACGTCATTGTCCAACTCTAATGTGAAGGTAAGTATGTTAACACCGATTGCAAGTCCGAATTCCGGAATTGTCCAGGAATCCTTCGGGGTTACTCCGTTTGCTCGGTGGAATATGGTTCCTTCTAACAGAATTGTCTCATTTACATCTTTTAAAATATAGCTTACCTTCTCTACCTGCTCGGCTCCGGTTAAGGTTCCTGTAAGCTCGTGAATTTCACCATCTACATAGTAGGTATCTTCTAAGTCACCTGCCCGTAAGTTTTCTGTATTAACTATGATATTGCTCTCTTCCGGGTCGATATCTTCAGATGTATCCTCGCTTGGTTCTTCGGAAGTTTCTTCGCTATTATCCTCGGAAGGTTCCTCTGAAACATCCTCACTACTATCTTCGGAAGGGTCTTCACTAACATCCTCTGAAGGCTCTTCGCTTGGTTCTTCGGAAGGGTCTTCACTAATATCCTCTGAGGGCTCTTCGGATATGTCTTCCGAAGGATCCTCACTCACATCTTCTGTGGGTTCTTCCGTTGTGTCTTCAATATCCGCACCGGAATTTACGACACACATATGTACCACATCCAATTCATGTGCATCTCCGTTTGCCCGGAAGCCTACTGTAAAACTGCCTCCAACTTCAATATTCTGACGACTATCTGTATTTCGAATAGTATATACACCATCTTCTACGGATACAATATCTGCATTCCACAAATCAACGATTTCGTCTGCACATGTAAATGACAGGCACCAGTCTTCCAATTTCTGCTCTCCAAGGTTTGTAATTCTAATCTCTCCGGTATATCCGCCTTCCCATTCATTTACGGTTACTGTTTCAACCTGATAAGACGAAACCGGCACGAAGCTTTCTACCTCATGCACTACAAAACCTTCCGGTAAATCTGCACTGTCGGTATATGATACCTGAAAACCAAAGGTGATAGTTTCACCTACGTTTATATCCTGATTATATTCTACATTCTTAATGTAGTAAACACAATCTTTTCTTTCTTCAATCTTGCCATTGTAAATGTTGCTGATTTCATCATCGCAGGCAAATGCAATCATCCAGTTATGAATTGTCTCTGATGATGTATTTGTAATTTCTACTTTTGCATTGTAGTTGCCTGCCCATACATCTTCAATGGAATACTTCACTGTACAACCGTTTTCTTCAAATATGTAAGAAGTTCCCGCTTTTAATTCTTCTTTTACAAATTCTTCACTGTCATTTTCAGTTTCTACAACTCCAAACACCTTAACCACTGGTGCGGCACTTTCACCTGTACAATTTGCAGTAAAACCTACCGTTACACACCTGCCGGAATCTCCTGATTCCAGCCTGCATTCTGGATGATATATTCAGAATCCTCGCCCGATGTAAGACTCGCATTCCATACATCTGTCAGCTTATCTTCATTATGCATGGTAATATACCAATCCGCAATCGT
This sequence comes from uncultured Lachnospiraceae bacterium, assembly GCA_964651555.1. GTDB lineage: Bacteria > Bacillota > Clostridia > Lachnospirales > Lachnospiraceae > UBA3766. Next base: position 65,496 of record CAZYVY010000002.1, read on the forward strand.
TTTATCACCTGCATTCGTTATGATAAGCTCTGCCTGATAACCACCCTCCCAAGAGTTTGTGGTTACAATTTCCGTGTTACAAAGTTCTGTGACCTCTGCCACAGTTTCCCGTGCAAATGCTGTCAGTTTAAGCTGCGGTAATACATAGCACAATACCAACAGCATTGCCAGGAACATACTGCCCAATCTCTTTGCAGTATGCTTGATAGATTTCTTCTTTTGCATCTTTCACTGCCTCCTTTTTTGGTTTTTGTAAAATTGCTTTTACATAAACAATAACGAAACGAGAGGGGCAGTTTGTGACAAAAAATTATTATTTATATTTTATATTTTATTAGTTTCATATTTTATTAATAAATTTATAATTATACCAATCCAAAACTATTATATTTAGTAAATACATTTTTTTAGACATTATAAAATATGATTATTAAAAAAATATAAATTTGTATAAAAATGTAACAAATTATGTCACTAATTTCGTTATAGTTTATATAGAGTTAAATTATATTTTTAGATAACACCTAGATATTCCTACGTTAAAAATATAAACAACACATTCGGAAGGAGGATACATATGGTAATTTATTTTTTATCGTCGAATCAACACAAAATTAAAGAAGTACAAACAATATTAAACTCACCGGTTCTTGATGTACTTCCGGTTTCAAAAAAAATCAATGAAATTCAAAGCGATAATATGCATGAAATTGTGATTGATAAGGCACTTAAAGCTTTTCAGCAAATCGGACGTCCGGTTTTGGTCGAGCAAACAGGATTGCTGATAAAAGATTTTGGTAATTTGCCGGGAGGGTTAACACAATTTTTCTGGGATGCGCTGCAAGCAGAAAAATTTAGCAATATTTTTTCTAAAATAGGAAAAGCTGAAGTAACCGCTAAAACAGTTTTAGCTTTTTGCGATGGAAAACGCATTCGCATTTTTGAAGGTGAAATTGAAGGAAATATTATTTGTCCGCCTAGAGGTGATACTTCTTTTCAGTGGGATTGTATATTTCAACCCGTTGGATATGATAAAACCTTTGCCGAATTAGGTGAAGAGAAAAATGATATATCAATGCGAAAAATCGCTTTACAAAAATTGAAATTATATTTGGAGGAAACAATATGATTGAAGATTTAAAGAACTCTATCAAAACCAAAAACACAATTCTATTTGTTGGGGCCGGTGTCTCTGCGACTTTAGGATTACCTACATGGGGAGAATTAATATCAAAAATTGCAAATGACTTAGGCTATGACGACAATCTTTTTAAACAATACGGTAACAGCCTGACCCTCGCAGAATACTATGTATTGTCAAAAGGCCGCATTGGCGAATTACGAAGTTGGATGGATTGTAATTGGAATATAAGTGAAGAACAAATTAGAGCCTCCCGGATTTATGAAGCAATCTCCAAATTAGATTTTCCTATAATCTATACAACCAACTATGATCATTGTTTAGAAACAGCACTAAGCTGTTGGCAAAAAAAATACAAAAAAATAGTTGATGTCGCAGATTTAGTCAATTTAGACTGCAACACCACACAATTAGTTAAGTACCATGGTGATACTATATCCGACGAATCAATTGTGCTAACAGAAAGCAGTTATTTTGAACGCTTAAATTTTGAATCTCCACTAGATATAAAATTGCGTTCAGATATGTTAGGAAAGTCGATTCTATTCATAGGATATAGTCTTTCTGATATCAATATTCGTTTATTAATATACAAGTTGGACCAGCTCTGGAAAAATAGCAATGAAACCAAACGCCCCAATTCATACATATTTCTTCCTACACCCAATCCGATACAGGAAACAATATTGCAAAGTAGAGGTATACATGCAATAGTCGGAAATGAATTAGACAAAAAAGAAAGTATGGAAAACTTTTTGTTGAGTTTGCTATAATATAACACAGAAAAAACCGTAAGATTAAGTCTTACGGTTTTTAATTCTGTTAATAATCATAATTCTATTAAAATATATAAGGAATACTTGATCTTGTAATTATAACACCACTTCTAGTAAATATATGAGATTTTATAAATTCCTTACCCAAAATATTATTAGGATCACTCTCGATCTCTCGTATTATTTTTTGTACATAAAAATATGTAGCTTTCTTAATCGATTCAAAATCCTCTTTATCAATATCATTTCTATTCGAAAGGTAAACCATTAACTCATTATAAGAACCATCGTTTTTATTTTCGATATATAACGAGTCAAGATAGCTTTTTACTCTTTCAATATAATCATCAGAATTTTTAATTCCAACCTTAACACTTTCATTATTCAAAAAGTGTTCTAAACTGTCAAATACAATTTGTTGATTCATACCCGGACCAATCATTATCTCCCATATTGGCCATCCATGTTCACACTTAATATTTAAATATGGTTTTAAAATCTTATTGTCATGACGATATTTGATATGAGGTGGAAAGGCAACATCTTTAGGGCTAAAAGCAAGTCTATACTCATTTTCTTGATAAAAATCATATCTTTTAATAATTGTGCTGATCTTTTTTAATCCCTCTGTTTCCCGCAAGTCCGGATTACGAAGTTTCTCATAATATATTTCTTTAATAATCTCTGTCGCTATTTCTTCATATTCATTCTTCTCCATAGATTCTTTAGTAAAATAAAATATTTTTTTGGGAGAAATTTTCCATGTAGCGAGCTGATTAGCCTGTTCTTCTGCGCAAGATGTTCTTTTCTTCACTCTTGACTCAGTAGTAAAGGTATAATCTTCTTCCTTAAAATTCATTTTCAAACTTGTTCCAGACTCTTTAGCATATATAGCCCACTGACTTAAAAGATCATTTGTAGCACAAAATGATATTGAATAAAATTCTGTATCTTTACTATTTGACATCCAATCTTCCTCACTCAAAGAGGCCAAATCTAACTCCGCTGCCAAAGGAATCTTTTTTAATAAATCTTTATCTTCGGATAATATCCTAAGTTCATTAAGACCGTTTAAATATTCCTGGGAGTCGTTCATATAACGTATATTCGTTGCATAAATATTACCGCCTTGCAAAATATAATGCATTGAATCAGTAGATGTATAATAATATAACTCCATTCGACGCACCTCTATACCTTATTTTCTAACAACGAGTCAAAAAATTTCTCATTTTCTAAATCTAATTTCAGAAAATCAGCACCTGTCTCTTTTACCTCTAATACATGTTCTGCACCGATTATCTCACATAAATTTTCATAGTTTGTAGTCCCTCTGGCCGTATAAAACCATATCTGCTTTAACTTGTCTTCATCCTGTCTTAATACATAACGAATATTAACTCTTTCCATTGGAATCCCATCAGAACCGTCATCTTCTAATATATAATCTATAATTATAATTACGTGTTCTTCTTTTGAATTGATATAATCATCAAATGTTTTATTGAAATTAAGTAGTGAAACATGTTTTATATTAAAGTCCTGTTTTTTTAAGCTATTTATCCTCTGATTTGCCTTCATTGTATCTGAGCAAAAATAACAAATATCAGGTTCTGATATTTCATATTTCGGATATTTCTTCTTAAATTCTACAAACTGATTTGCTAAGGAAATTGCGATGCCCAAATCGTCTTCCAAAATAACTATTTTATTCATATAATTCCTCCTTGCTTATTCAAGCATATATTTTTCCATAAATATTGGAAGTTTAACTTGAAAATACTGTTTACCATCCTCATTTTGATAAGTATCCAATTGTATATCATATTTGGAACTCGTTAACTCTTGTATCCATTCCCTCACTCTTCGTATCTTATCAATATCATATTGCTCTTTATTAATATCTCTTTTTATATCTTTAAGCTTAGCCAATATAAGAGAGTTTATACTCTGCCGAATATAAGAATTTACACTCCAAAGAGAAATACCGTCACTTTCAGAATCAGGAATCCGATACAATTTCTGTTTTATTTTATCTAACTCAACAATATCTTCACTTTCATTTTCTACAACAAGCCAATCCTCTTTCAAATATATTTTTACTATAACACAGTCTTTCTTTTGTTGTATATCAGAATTTTCACGTTTACCACGATTTAATTCTGCCGCATTTAAAATCAAAGCAAATAATAACAATTGCATCTGATGTTTAGAACTCGGATCAGCTCTGCAAAGTAAATTTTTTTCACCATCAATTTCTCCCACTTCCAATTTAATTGATACAGTATCAGACTCTGCTATACAATGTATATATGAACGCTTATCACTTATTATCCGAGAAAGTTCTTTCCACTTTAATGCATTTCTAATACCACTATCATCTTTGTATGAATTTGCATTTAACCCACGTCTATAACATTGGCTAATAGTTAGATCTGCAAGCAATTTTAATATATAAGAGGGATAATTTGTAGAATATTTCTCCTTTTCTTTTTCATTATCATTAAAATATGCCAATGCCTGCTTATACAAGAAGTCTCTGGAATAATCTTTCGTATGTGTATATACTTTATGGCTGTTATATATACTTAATTTTTTTCTAGCTTGGAATATCTCTTTAATAAACTCATCATTTCCCGGATTAAAGATTTCCATTTTTAACTCTTGATAAAACATCATAATTTTCCTAATTTCTTTTGCGATTATGATTCTATCCTTCTCTTTCCAGCCCAACTTACAGATATAAATCCATACCTTTTTATTATTCTCCATTTTCCAAAGCACCGAACCCTTAGCAGCATCAACTATATAATTACAGTTTTTCTGCTCTAATTTTTCAATCATTTTTTCAACTTCATTTGTTGCATCAGAAATTATATTTTCATCGCCTGAGGTTTCAGTAATTACACTATGATGTCGCTTACCTTTTACTTCTATTGTTTCCAATTTAATTTCTGGATTCTTTTTATTAATCTCTCCAACTATATCATTGTATGTAGACTCAATCTCTTGCTTCCAAATACTTAAATTATTATCAGATTCATTCTCTATTACAAATTGAACACTATCAGCACGAAGAATAATCTTAAATAGTACTAATAGTAATTCTACCTTTTTCCAAATCTCTTTTTCATTATTTCTACAAAGCTTCATTACCTTTAAGCAACAAGCCAACATATCCAATCCTTCTTCATTTAATGTAGATGTCGAATCTATGTATCCTTCTTCACTTAAAATACTATAGAAATTCGAAAATTGGTAGATATCTGAATTTTGTTCGATACATTCGATAAATTTATTGTTTAATTCCCCTTTCTTACTTATTTTACTCAAATTTTCATATTCACGGTTTATTTCCTCTTTACAACAATCTAATTTATCCATCCAATTAATTGTCGTTTTTTCCAAACTACTCAGAAAACTTTTGATATTTAAATTTCCTAGCGCAGGTAACGAATTTAACATTCCTTCTATCTTACTATTAATATAATATTTCTTTTCATCAGTTATTTCACTGTCGTTTATATAACTATCAAGCTCTTCCTTACACTTTTCCTCAAAGCTACCTATTATTTTCAGAGCATGCTCATAGTTATAAACATTTACAAGTTCGCCTATTCTCTTATCTACAACATTAGCAAATTCATTGGATACTACATCTTTTCCATAAATCCTTTGATATAATTTCTCAATACCATCACGGAATGCTCTTGTATTTTCTAAAATCATCCATTCTTTAAAATCCTCGTCTATATAATTTAAACTGCTAGAACAAATAGTTTTATCCAACCAAATACTCTTATTCGTGTCAGAGCTTGCACCAACCAAACGATCAATTAATGCAATATAACGTTTTCTAAATTCGGCTTCATTTTCTCCACTCATAAATTTGAAAATTGCATCCATTTTTTCCGGACGGATAATATAATTACTCTTTAATTCTGTTAATTGCTTCATCAGTAACTTGACAAGACATTTTTTATTTTCAACTGTTATATCGTCATTTTTTATGATGTTTTTATTTAGTCTATTTATTTCAACCACAATTATTCTTGTACTAAAATAAGACTTTTCATTTTTAACCTCATCACTAACCATTTTAAGTTCCTTATTACATACGATTGCCTCTATCATTATTAGCATAATATCAAAAATAGCTTCTTTTACAGCTTTATTAAATACCAAAAAAGGACGCGAAATACATTTAATATATGATAAGAAAAACTCGAACTTATCATTTGAGCGCGTCTCAAAATCTGTATTTAATAGTTTTAAAATCAAATAAATTGCACGCACCTTATCATTACCATGATATTTTTCTTTCAAAACAAGCTGTGACATATGCGTACAAAATAATCGTCGAAACTGTTTATCATAATCCGGCGTCTTACTTCGCTCATTATATTCTTCAAGCGAATATAATGTGAATTTCTCTGCGTATTCTTTCCAATGCATTTCTATTGTTCTTGTCGAAGCTGTACGAAATAAAAGATCTGCCTCCTTTTTCAAATTACAATACACGCAAGAATCTCCATAATTCCGTAATGAAGATATGTTAATAGTAATATATGAATAATAATCCCAAGACTCGTTTTGCACATACTGTCTTCTACTTTCTTGAGAATTACGATCTACCAAAACAAAAACTTTATCAAAAATATTAATATCTATTTGCGATGAGTGATATTCTTTTATATTGAGTATAGAATGTATTAAGCTTTTTGCTCGGTGAAAGGTTCTACCACTTATAATAGCGTCATCCACGTAATGAACTCTAACTACAGCCTTTGAATTTAGTGTATGTAACTGTTCTATATAATTTCTTAAATAAGAATATTTTGTGTAGGCGTTACATCTATATTCTTTGTCAAAATCAACACGTAAAAGAATAGCGTTTCCATCAAAAACAATGTTATTTACAATTTCAACAAATCCTGCATTACTATAATGCATAGGTGCAACAATGATATTATATTGATTATTTCGATTAGTTTGTTCGTGCAAGTTTTGCTTGTTTTTCCAGAACTTTAATGATGTTATTATATTATCTTTTTCTTTGATACATATATTTTCTGTTTTAAAATAATATAGAAAATGATTCTCATTTCTATGCACATGACCATATGTAAATTCTCGTCTTAAACACTCTAACTTACTTTGTTCGCTTCTTATTAATTCATAATCAACTTTAATATCTTCATATTCCTTTTTTTTAATAATTCCAAAAGCCTGATTAGGAATAGTGGATGCAGCATTAACTTCAACTAATGGAATTTCCGCTACAGGATTTTGCGGAAAACATTGTTCACAGCTAGAAGGTTCACGATATTCAGCATCTACTTGTATAAAATATTGAGGTAATGGTTTAATATTGTTTTTTAATAAACTAATTTCATTTTTCTTAAGTTTCCAGTATTGATTCTCTTTTGAACTACCAACCAAAATCACCGCATAATTTTTAATCAACCAGTCTTCTTCTGCTTGAATAATATTATTTTCCTCTTTATACAAATTAATTAAGCGCATATGCGTCTTTAATGTTGAATTAATTAATACAACAGTTGCAACTTTACGTTGTTGATAATACTTAATTCTATCATTCTTAGTCTCAAAATACTTATTATACCGAATTCTATCTTTATGTTGAAATCCTCTTCGTTCCTCCTCTCTTTCTAATATAATGTAATCTATATCTTTTTTGTTTGAATATAAATTACTAATCATCTCAATCATCTGAACCAAAACAGATTCTGAATAAGTACCATATCCATACAATGTTATCTTGCTTATTGCATTTAACTCATCTTGCATATCTTTAACTAACAAAAATGCAAATCGCGAAACAAAAAGTTTATTTCCAAACAATATTTCTGCCTCATAAAATTTATCAATATGAATAGTAGAGCCTAATCTCATATGAGTATGTTCCAATTGACATCCAAATTCCTTCATCTGAATATTTTTTTCAAGAATTGCTTCGGTATAATGCTCAAATATGGTTTGAGTTTTTCCATTAATATTTACTTTCCCTAAAACATCACATGGAATATATTTTTTTGCTCCTTGATTTAAATCTATATTATAATCCGGAATATTTACAATCCACTGCTCAGAAGCAATACATTTCATATGAGAAACATATCCATTTATATCATTTGTACTTTTTGCACTACTCAAATCCAAAACAGTTTCTTCAAAGCCACTTGTATATAGTACAATTTGTACTTTTCTTCCATAAAACATTCCTTCGATTTCTGCATTCTGATAAAAGATACTTAAAGTGTCAAAAAAATTCTTTTTTAAATTATCGCTACATTGATACAACACAACTACAATATCTTTTTTTACCAAAAACAAAGCTATAACAATTGCTTTTGCTATAACTTCTCCCCAATTATCAAGTGCATCATTTAATGAAAAATAAATAATATTTTTATTTTCTGAATTAAGTATGCTTTGTATATTAATGGACAAATTGTCAATATATTTGTTTTTTATTTCCTGTGTTAACGACACCCCTATATCAAATTTTAAATCTGACTGCTCTGACGTATAATTAATATATTCGGTAATTTTGCTACTTATGTCTATCCCACTGTCCAGACTTAAATCCTGTTGCTTAATTGCCTGTTGTACATTTTCTATCGGAAAAACAATGTGATATCTTGTTCCGGGCATACAAATATGACTAGCATAAGTAGCATATGAGTAGTAGCACTCTCCCGCCCGTCGCTCATAACTACTATGACTTTCAGCACCAAATAGACCATTATAATTCGTAGTAATTGTATTAAAAATACGTAACCCAAAATGTTTACCTATATGCTCAGGTCTACGATAATATTGTTTCCAAATATTGGCTGTATTTTTGTTATTATCATGTTCAAAGAAATCAATAGGCTTAATATCTTTAAATAATTTTTTATATTCTATATCTTCCAAATTATGTACAAAACTTTCAGCAATATTTCCTCCCTTGTTGTCTCCGCAAAAATCGCCTATAAATATTTCTAAGAAATTACAGGAAGAAATTTTAGTTTTATACTTATCTTCTACATATTTTGAAGCCTTATTATGTACTCGAAAAGCGAGCACTCCATTCTTACTTTTCGAATGAAAAACTATATTTTCTGATAATTGTCGAATGGCGTTTGAATATTGCTGCATCTGATATGCATACTGCTCTATAATTGATAATGATAATTCTTCTTTTTGATTTGCAAGTATATAACAAAATAAAACAAATGCTAATACATCTAATTGTTTCCATATTTGGGTATTTCTAATATGTTCTATAGATTTCTTATTTGCATCACGTAATATTTTAAACGATCCATTTAACAAATCATCATTTTCAATATTGCAATATCTTATTTCGCCTTTATCATTTATCTCAAAATTATTGCATTTTTGAAAGAATCTTTGCACATTTTCTGAATTTATAACTTGCAAAGGTGTAAATACTCTTGAAAAATTAATATTATTCTTTTGCGCCCTCTTAAGCTGGTTATTATAAATAAAAAAGCAGTCTTCATAAAATTTACTATCAATCATCCCAACAGAATATAAAAACTGAGAAATTTTATAATATTTCTCATTATCACAATTGGGAAATAAAATATAAATATTTAATCCTTTATAATAATTTTTAAGTAAATAAAGATTACTTAAATCAATAATATCCGCCTTTTCATTAACCCAAATACAATATACTTTCTCATAATAATCAGGTGTGTCTTTAATATTTTCAGGGTGATTGATTTTATGAAAACTATTCTTTTTATTTACAATGGATTTAATCCAGTCTTTTGAACCTTCAATTTCATTCTCCCGAAAAAAATTGAACATAACCCTTTTTGCTTCATCACTATTAATCTGTAACTTTTGTTCACACTTATATATAAAATTAGCTACTTCGCCATAGCTCTGTTCGTTATCTACTTCTAAACAAAACACAATTGTATTCTTCATTTGTTTCTCCTCTTGTTTTTTCTTTATATTGAATAACGATTTTTAGCTATTTGCCGTAAAAAATATTTTTACAGCAAATAGCTTTTTAACAAATAGTAAGATGCTCTGCAAATCAACATATATTCAAATGACTAAATTTACAAACTTCATTTTTACCTACGGTATTCTTTCCGTCAAAACAAAATCAAATGTCAACTGCTTGTAAATATCCTCAATATCTCCTTCTTTGGTAGTAGCAGTCCCTTCGTACGTAACTACCGTCCTTCCGCCGGTTATTTCCACTTTAGATGCTACATTGATTGGTTTCACATATGTATGTAACCATTCATCTACATGTGAAGTTTCTTCAGCCCATTCAGAAAGATAACCTTCCATTTGAGGAGATATACCAAATATAGACTTGCTCACTATTGTATATCTCGGAGAAGATATATATAAATCCTCTCCTATCGTCTCTGTTAACACGATTTCTATATTCGGATTAAAATAATAATGTAAATGATATCCACCTATTGCTATCAACAGTAATACTACAATAGCCACTAAAAAACATACTTTTTTTTTCATTCACAACGCTCCTTAATCGTACAAAGGTGTAGTCCATATCTTTAATGTAAATGATTCTATCGCACTGGATTTCTCAATATCAAATCTAGCATAAGGACTGGTACTTCCAACATACTGAATACCAAATCCACCAATATCGGAACAATCCTTACTGGTATATTTTTGTTCTGACCATTCATCAAAAATCAAATCATAATAGTGATACACAATTGTTACCTTTTTTCCTGCGAAAATATTCTCCTTCACTATATCAGAGGTTTCTATTCGAATAGTTTTATGTTGACTATGAAACTTTAATACCTGAGTTGTAAATGATGTAGCATTTGCGAATGATACGCTGGCTGTGTATTTATTAGAAGCTAATGTTGCTGCTCCTGTAGACAAATCTACATAAGAAGTCGGCACAGCTCTACTCATGGTATCAGCTAAAATCTGATTTAACTCCTCTATCTTTTCCGGATCCGTAACACGTAAGTGTTCTAATGGCAATGCCAAATATATTTTTTCATCATTAACATAATGATATGGATTACCTTCTTCATCAAGATAATATTCAATAACACTTCCATCAATATCTACGTATTCATACATACTATCTGCGGTATCTTGCGCATATACTGGCAATACCATAGTTGCACACATAACCAATACACACGTTACCATTTTAGATAATTTTTTTAATCTTTTCATGTTTTATTTCTCCTTAATATATTTTGTATGCTGTTTCTACAGTTTTTCTTGTCTGTTCACTCTACTCATTATTTTTTATACAGAAATTCGCTTTGCCATATTCTCAATAATTAATTAAGTATTGTGAGTTGTTACATTTCAGAATATTTTAAAGATAGACTTTGTCTACCCTAATTTATCGTTTCATCCAAATACAACTGAACTCGATTATCCAATTTCTCCGCTGCATCTTGCGCCGAAATTGCTCCTGCGAAATAAGGTTCCAATTCTTCAGAAATCATTCCTTCTATTGCCTCTGCGTTGTAATTAGCAGGTTCTGCATGCTCAATCATAAAATAAAACTGCTCTATCATTGCATCCGTATAAAGTATATCCGCGTAAACCGTACCGCTGTCAGTATGAATAATATTATCCTGATCTTTTTCCAGTTGCACTTCCACCAGCGTATCAAATGCTTTAAGTGCTATCGGAAATTCTGTAAAATGTCCGTAAAGAGATGTTACCCCTTCTTCTTCCATTTGTTCCATAGCATTATACGTAACATATTTTTGCTGTTCTTCTTCTGATATGATAAATTTCAGAAACTCTTTAGCACCCTCTTTACAATCAGATGCTGCATTTAAATACAACGTTTTAGGTTCAACATAAATCCCATTCCCTTCACTTTTGGGATACCCAATAAACATAGCACCTTCTTCAAAATATGTATAAGCACTCTTAATGCGTTGTAATTCTTCAAATGCAACTATCGTTTTAGCAAAAGCCTGCTGTTCTCCCTCCTGGGTATCCGCATACGCTTTTGCAAACTCTAATACATTTATAAAATCTTCCTCTGTTAAAAAACTCTCTCCGTTTTCCCAATTTATAAATTCTGTATTGGAATTATCATATAAGGCATACTTGCATATGATATCAACACCATCCATGCCTTCCTGTAATATTTCAGCATCCGAATTCTCTACAATTTGTATAAGTTCCGATAAATTCCATGCTGTTCTTCCGTTCGTTGTATCTGCCGAATAAGCTACAACATCAAAGGAACATTCATAAGGAATTCCATAAAAACTTCCATCTATTTCAGAAGCTTTCAGCGCAGCTTCCAGATACATACTCCGATCCTCAATTACGTCATCCAAGCATTCCAAATATCCATTTTCTACATAATCTGAGACATTTGTAACCATATCATGCCCAAGGATATCCGGTCCCTTATCGGCTGCCATATCCATTTGAATGCGTTTTCGGAAAGCCTCCTCCTCTTCATCTTCTTCAGGCAACATAACCGTTACATGATAATAATCATTTTGTCTGTTAAAACGGGCAATACTTTTATCCAAGCCCAAGTGCGGAGTAGCAAATGCTATTACAATTTCCTGCTTCTCTATAGGTTCGTCAATTTCAGTCATTCGAAGAAACATAAGCTCTCCGTCCATTTTTACCAAAAAGAGGATTTCTTCATCACTAACGATTTCCATTCCATATAATTCATTGATATAATATCCATTTACCGCAAATTGAAATACTTTCTGCGGCACACCATCAATCACACGCCAAACATTTTGTGTATCGGCCATAAAAATAGTATCGCCGGAAGAAATCCCCGCTTTATACTCTGTTGCAAGACCTTCAATACTTTCAAAAAGGATTTTCTCATCGGTTAAGCTACCCATAATCGGTTTGTTATCAGCACCATTTCCATACCAGTATACCGTTGCATTCGGACTTCCCTGCAAAATACCATATATTTCTTTGGTTGCTTCTACAGTTCCAGTTTCATTTAAATTAGAATCATAACAATTTAACACCTTGCTATTTCCTGAGAAACTGTAAAAATTGCCATCCTTATCTCTGGTAAGCACACTTGTCAATGGATCCCAGTCCTTTGCAAAGTTCTCGGGAACCTTACAAAGCACCTCTTCAACACCATTCGCACCTATCCTGCATAAGTAATTAGCATCATCCAGAATATACGATTGTACGTACATTTCATTATCTGCCGAATCTGAAATTTGAGAGTTAATACCATCATATTTTGTGCCATTACATTCAAATGCACTATTTATGACATCAATACTCTCCCACACTCCCGTATTTTCATCCATTATCTGAATATAAAAATCAGTATTCTGATGTTTCTCATCATATATAGCAACAGTACACAAGACGTCTTTACCAAACAGTATGGGACTGCTGCATAACACATGCCCACCTTCCGGCACAGAGATTGAATCCTCAACATCCGGAACTATACTTTCTTCTATGGCATAGTAATAACCCGATATTTCTTCTTTTACCATTTCATCTGAAACTGAGTCACTACATCCTGTTATAATGAATGCCAATAATAGAAATAAACCGATGAGATTTCCTTTTTTCATATAAAACTCCTACAAATCCAAAGAGATAATCTTACTGTCCGCAACTGCTATGTATAGTAACACCATATGTATCAACATACTGAGAACCACAACCGCACTTGTACACTTTTCCATACTTATGAATCGTAACTGTGCAGCTAGCAGTTATAGCCTGTCCATTTTGATATCCGGCAGTATAAGTATGTGTCCCTGCATTCTGTGTTCCATAATCCTTCAATTCAACATATGAGTATGAACATACATGACTACGCTCTGCTGCATAAACCATCATGCTTGTTCCAAAAAGCATAATACTAATTACTAATATTGCCATTACTTTTCTTAAATTTGATTTTCTCATAAAATCTCCTTTCTAAATAAAACTATTGTCTACTACTCTCAATACACTTTTTCTCATCCTACAAAGATTGACTCAAATCAATTTAATAAGTTCTTTCTGCAGATGTTGTTGTTTTTGTCTCTGTATTAGCGCTACATGTCATATATGTACGATATGTGCCTCGGCCAACCTGATACGTCTCAGAAACGAATGCACTTCTTCCGCTTTGTGAATCGGACCAATCCTCTACATCAATCCACCTTCCGGATACATATTTCTGTAATATAACCTTAACATATGTACTGGTAACTCCGGTTTTCCCTCTGACCTCACCGGTAACAGTTGCCACACCTGAACTCGAAATGCTCAATTCCGTTTTATAAATCGAAATATAGGTCATTCTGGGTTCAACCTGCTTCTCTGTTTCTTTGGCATAACTTATCGTTGGAATCATCATTCCACTTACAAGTACGCACAAGCATAAAACAAAAACATTAAATAATCTTCTTAGTTTTTTCATAAACTAATACCTCCCTTCATTAACAATAACGAAATATGCAGAGATATTTGTTACATTTTTTAAGAATATATTTTAAAAAAGTATTTTAAAAAGTTAAAGTTCAAAAATCTTTTTTATCTAGATTCATATTAATTTTTCATACTATCAATTAATTGAAATAACTCCTCGTTATCCAGCCTATCTGCCGTGATTAAATATACATATTCTCCATATTCGTAATATGCTATTACATATCCATCCATATAAGAATAAATTGTAGCTGGTAAACCATCTATTTGTCTTACTTCCTTCGCATCATATTCCAAATCAATATACATACCTGTATCTTCAAGAACTGATTGTTGTTCCCAAATAATCTGTTCTCCTACACTATTCTCATAGATAATAATCAGAGAAATAGAACTATCTATTCTTCCAACCTCAATATAATCTTTCGGTATATATGTAGGTTCCGTATATTGGAATATTTCATTTTCGTCTACTAACGAATAGGAGTACTTTATTGAATCTTCATATATCCTACAAACGGTCTCAAAAAATTTTATTCTATACGCTTCCACACTCATCGTAAAAATAAAACTGATGCTGATTACTGTAATAAATATAATAGCAACTTTTTTAAGCATATTTTTTATTATCCTGATCCATGGATGTGCCTCTTTTTTTATTAGACTTTTCATTTTTTTCTCAAATTCCTGCGAGAATTCCCAAGTTGTATCAACTTGATTTTCTATATGTTGTATAAGCGCTTTATCCAAAACAGGCATATATTTATATAACAATTCATCCGCCACTTCAATACTTTCCATCGTCAATATCCTCTAAATGTTTAATTGCTTCTCTTATTAATTCTTTCCCTCTTGAAATTCTTTGTCTGACATTTCCTTCTGATATTCCGAGTATGTCTGCTATTTCATCATTATCCAATTTGCTTGAATATTTTAAAAGAAAAACATCTCTGTATGTATCCGGCAAATTCTTCAATATATCCAAAATACGATTATCTAAATCGGTTTCAATATATGTTATTGGTATTTCATTATCCGCTAATTCATCCACATATATTTCTCTTTTAATTTGAAGACTCCTTTTCCTATAAATATCTAAAGCAGAGTTTTTTGTAATAATTATTATAAATCGTTTTGTCTCCTGGGTATTTATACCCTCAATTTTCTCCATATTTTGAGTAATCTTAACAAAAGTCTCATGAACCGCATCTTCCGCCAAATATTTATCGCGTAGGATATCGTATGCTACCTTTATCATCAAGTATCTGTACTTTTCGTAGAGGATTTCAAATTTTCTTCTATCCTCCTCCGTATCAATCATCATTAAGTAAATCACAAAGAACGTCCCTTATCCTCTCATTAATAGTAACGAAATAAACAGGTTATTTTGTTACAAAATATTAAACTTATGACAGGCAGGATGTTAATCCTGCCGCCATAAGTTCTAATTCTAATACGTCCTATACGAAGAAGTCATTGTCTTCTCCTCAGTATTAGCCCTGCAGGTCATATAAACGCGATATGTACCTCTACTGCTCAGCTGATAAGTTGTACCAATCGTCGCACCTGTACCATTGCCTGATGCTTCCCACGATTTAACATCTACCCAACCTCCGGATACACTCATCTGCAGAGTGCATTTTACATATGTACTGGTTGCATTAGACTTGCCTCTTACCAATCCCGTAATAGTAGCAACACCGCTGCTAGAAATAGTAAGATCTGTGGTATAACTGGAAATATAAGCCATTCTGGATTCAACCTTGGTAGTACTTTGGGCATAACTCTTAACAGGTAGCATCATGCTCCCAAATACTACGCAAACACACACAACAGTTACCTTAAATAAAACTAATAATTTCTTCATACAGAAACCCTCCTTATTTTTTATATTAATAATAACGAAACGAGCATGCTATTTTGTGACAAAATCTCAAAAAATTTTTAAGATTTTTTAAATTTTTTTAAAAATAGACCGGACAGAGATAAATCTCTCATCCGGTCTGAAAAATACATATTTATTCATTATTTATATTTACAAAAGATTGTTTAATTCATACTGTTAAAAATTTTAACCGCTTCTTCCACAGATATTTTTTTTGCAGACATAACAAAAATATATCTTTCATATTCATAATATGCCATCAAGGAATTATCTTCATATAATGATATTAGCAATGTGCCCTCCTCCAATGGCTCATATATTTGCCTGTCATATTCCGAATCTATAACATTACCTTTTCCATTTGTCACTATCATTTGATCCCACGCGATTTCATCACCATTATCATTCCTATAAACAATACTCAGTAAATCATCAGTACTTACCCTACTAACCTCCACATATCCCTCCGGAACATACTGAGGTTCTCTACTATGGAAACTCTGATCTTCTTCATCCGTAAAATATGTATAAATAATCGAATCTTCCCATATTTTCTGCACGGTTTGGAAGAACTTAATTCGATACGCTTCCACACTCATAGTCATGGCAAACATAACTCCGATAATACATAAGAACACAATCGCAACCTTTTTCAGGAATCGCAAGAAATCACCAATCCAATGATGTTCTTCTTTCCATATCAGACGTTTCATTTTGCGCTCAAATTCCTCTGAAAACTCGTAATTGTAATCCACCCGACACTCGAGACTTATAATCATGGCATTGTCTAATATGGGCACGTATTTGTATAACAATTCATCTGTTACTTCAATTTGACTCATTCTGTTTCTCCTCTATTTCATCCATTTTTTCCTGTAATATTACTTTTCCCCTGACTATTCTCTTTCGGACCGCAGCTTCCGTAATATTAAAAATCTGCGCAATTTCTTTATTATTAAACCCGCAGGAATATTTTAATAAAAAAGTATCTCTGTACTTTTCCGGCAATTCTTTCAGCGCTCTTACCACAATAGTAGCCTCCAGGTCTTCTATACTTTCTGATACAGATAGCTCACAATACTCCATACTCCCTATGTAGTTATCCAGCTTCTGATTCATCCTGTTTTTTCGATACAAATCAATCGCGACATGTTTTGTAATAATAATCAAAAACCTCTTGGTTCTATTACTAACCGGCTTATTAACGCATGCCATATTCTTGGCCACTTTTTCAAATGCATTATGTACAGCATCTTCCGCATCATGATAATTGCCCAATATATCAAATGCCACCTTCATCATCAAATATCTGTATTTTTCATATAACACAACAAACTTTCTTTTGTTCTCTTCACCATCAATCAATAATAAATATATCATTTGTGCCTCACATTTTTATCTCAATTTAAATTTGTAATATTATACATCTAATATCTTTTCTTCTCAAGAAATTATAGATTTTTATCATAAAATATATAACTCAGCCCTACATTTCTCACTCCCCGTACACAATCTCTCCGTCCACAATTGTCCACATGGTTCTGGTTGCGATTTCCAGCGGATTCCCTGTAAAAACAGCCACATCCGCATCCTTCCCTTTCCGGAAGCTTCCTACTCTGTCATCCACTCTGCAGATACGTGCCGCGTTGATGGTAATTGCTTTTAAAGCCTCCTCCATGGGCATACCTGCTTTTACAGCCAGACCGGCACACAGCGGTAAATATTGAATCAGTGATACCGGATGGTCGGTAGTAATGGCAGACAGAATCCCTGCCCCACTAATCACCTTATTGGTTTTAAAATTCATATACTGCACCTCCGGCTTTGACCGTGCCGTCAGATCCGGGCCGATAATCATGGGGAATCCGGATGCTTTTATTTCATCTGCAATCAGATGCCCTTCCGTTCCATGGTCGATGGTAATATCCACACCAAATTCTTTGGCAATACGGATGGCTGTCAGAATGTCATCTGCCCGATGGGCATGGGCCTTCATTGGAATCTCCCGGTTTAACACAGGAATCCAAGGCTCCATCTCAAAATCTTCCTGCTCTAAAGTACCACTGACTTTATCAGTCAAATACTGCTTTGCCTGAAATAACGTTTTGCGAAGCATGGCTGCAGTCCCCATTCTTGTAGAGGGATACATATCTTTATCTCCATAAGCAGTCTTTGGATTTTCTCCAAAAGCCACTTTCATGGCGGCAGGATTTTTTACTACCATATCATCAATACAGCGTCCGTGAGTCTTCATAAAAAGAAATTGTCCGCCTACTACATTGGCACTTCCCGGACCAACCATAACGGAAGTAATCCCGGCAGCAATTGCGTCATGAAATGCCGGATCCATTGGGTTTACGGCATCAATTGCCCGCAGTTCAGGTGTAACCGGATTGGTCCCTTCATTACAGTCATCTCCCATAATCCCCAGCTTTTCTTCAATAATACCAATATGGCAGTGCGCTTCAATGATTCCGGGCATTACCCATCCGCCTTTGGCATCCAGAATCTTTTCATCCTCCTCTGCCTGAGGACAAACTGCCATATCTCCCGCTTCCTGAATTTTTTTTCCTTTTATGCGTAAAAAACCATTCTCGTATGTTCCGTTTTCCATTGTAAGGATTTTACCGTTAACAATCAGCATATGCTTAACTCCCTTCCCAAATTCCGTATTATTGTTACCGCCGCTGATTACAAATATACAACCGGGAACAGCTTCTGACGTTTCACCAATCTGCTTATAAAGCACAAAATCCCCTACCCTTTCGGGCAGAGGATTCTCTCCATTAACACCTACTATTTAAAACTGTTATTTACAACAACGCTTCATCCGGCTTATAAAAAGGCAACGGTTTTAACTTAAACGCATTGATGCGGTTCATACGGTCAATCTTCGCCTTGGTTTCTTCGTCCTCACACACGCCGGTTCTGATATATTTATCAAGCACTGCATAGGTAAAACCAATTTTATCTTCATCCGACATGCCGCTCAATCCGTCAGAAGGAATCTTGTGTACAAGATTATAGGGCACGCCCAGATAATCTCCCACCTGAAGTACTTCCTCTACGGTAAGACCTGCTACGGGTCCAAAATCCCCTGCCGAATCACCATAACGTGTTGAATAGCCAATCCAGTCTTCGGACAAATTACAGGTATTTGCCACGCGACCGTTCAACGTTTGGGAAAAAGCATACAAAGTAGTCATTCGAAGTCTCGGTGCCAAATTTAAGACTGCCTGTGCGCTGGGCTCCAGACCTGCTGCCTTGATACTTGCCAATGTATTCTCATATGCATCTTTGATATTGGAAGTATAATTACGTATACCCAAATGTTCCACCAGCTGTTTGGAATCTTCAATATCACACTGCTCACCGTTTGGCATCAGAATTCCCACAACTCGGTCTTTCCCCAAAGCTTCCACGCAAAGAGCTGCTACAATACTGGAATCTTTGCCGCCGGAAATACCAATCACCGCATTACAGCCCTTTCCATTCTCTTCAAACCAGTCCTGAATCCATTTTATAAGTTCTGCTGTTACTTTTTCTACCTGAAACATATTCTTCCTCCGATATATCATTCTTTTTTATTGATTGTAATATTACAAATTTACATCTTATCAATTCCGAAATATATCTCTTAGATTTTATCACTTGCTTTCTTTAATTACAACCGCCAAGATTGTAATTTACAGGAACATTTTGAAATTATATATCCATCAAATCAAGGTGGTAAGAAATATTTTATAATTTTTGCAGAACCGTTCTGAATGAAATATAAAATATCTCTACAGCTAACCATATTTATATTTTCAAATCTTTGATTTTAGTGTAAAATAAAAGTATTCAGCCGGCGCATTTAAAATGCGGCCGAGCCCCCCGCAAAAAGGAGGAAACAACTATGTTAGCTACACTTATTCCTTTGTTTGATGAAAACATGACAGTCAAAGCCTATTCTCTGTTTTCACAAAAGAATAATTACTTTTTGGAACCCAGTTATACATCTACCGGCCTTTTAGATGGTGCAGGCCGCATCAACGGTCTGGAAATCGTAGACAGTATGGGTTTTGAAACCTTATCTGCCGATAAGGAAATGTTCATTCCCATAAACAATATATCCATTTTCAGCGATATCTCGGAACAGTGTCAGGCACCTCACGGACGAATCGTTCTTTTAATCGATAATACAGTGCTTCCTTCCGACATGTATATCAATCGTATGAAGGCCTTAAAAGAAGACGGCTATCGTTTTGCCATGCGCAAGCTTCCGGTATCCTCCTTTGAAGACTACCGCCAAATTCTTCTTTTATGCGATTATATTTTCCTGAACCACAAGAAAATAAACATTGAGAAGGCAACCATTTATTTTACAAAAATTTATCCTCACATCAAATTGATTGCGGGTAATATTACAACGACTGAGGAGTTTGAACAGTTAAAAGCAAAAGGCGGTTACGCTTTCTATGAGGGTGAATTTTACCGTACTCCCGTAACCGTAGGTGAGACCGAAGTTTCTCCTCTGAAAATTAATTATATTCACCTGTTGAATATCGTTAACGAGGATAATTTTGATTTGACCGATGCGGCGGACGTTATAGGCCGGGATACTGCTTTGGTTATCTCGCTGTTAAAAATCGTTAACCGTATGGCAATCAATTCGGAGATTACTTCCATCCGTCACGCCACAGCAATGCTGGGACAGAAAGAATTGAAGAAATGGACCACCACTGCTGTTACCAGACAGTTGTGTCTGGATAAACCCAACGAAGTAACCCGTTTGTCTCTCATACGTGCTAAGTTTGCAGAAAACCTTGCTCCTGCTTTGGAAATGGGCATTAAGGCTCCCGAACTTTTCCTCTTGGGTCTGTTCTCCGTTTTGGATATCATTCTGGACAAGCCGATGAAAGAGGCTCTGGATATGGTTATCGTATCCAAAGATATCCGTAAAGCGCTTGTTGACCATACCGGTCCACTGTATTTTGCTTATTATTTTATCCTGCAGTATGAAAATGCAAACTGGCAGGAAGTTTCCCGCATCATGTTAATAAGAAACATTGACATGGATAAAGTATATGAAGCTTATTGCGACGCCTTGAAGTGGTATCGCAGAATTTTCAGCGAATAATTGAATCAGGATACACAAAGGATAAATCCTCCCTTTACGATGACATTGTAAAAGGGACACATAAACCTAATTTGTACCTTGGGAGGCAAACATGGCATATCAGATTTTATTGGTTGAAGACGATTCACAAATCCGTGAAGTAATCTGCGATTATTTCCAGGATAAAAGCAAAGGTGAAATGGTAATGCACGCCTATGACAACGGCGACAATGCTTTGAAAGCCATTTACGAAAACGAATTTGACCTGTGTATATTGGATGTCATGTTGCCCGGTGCAGACGGCTTTGAAATCTGCCGTACCATCCGCAAAGACAGCATCGTTCCCATTATGTTTATCACGGCAAGAGGCCGAGAAGAAGACGTTCTCTACGGCTACCAGCTGGGCTGTGATGACTATGTGGTAAAACCCTTCTCTCTTGCGGAGTTCTACGCCAAAACCCAGGCGCTCTTAAAACGCGCCAAGGGTATGGTGGCAGGACCTTGGTTATCATGTGGTGAAATTGCCATAAATCCTTCACGCTACCTTGTATCCGTGGAAGGACACCCCATTAACCTGCCACCAAAGCAGTTTGCACTCTTAAAATACCTGATGGAGAATAAAAACATCGTCGTTCCCCGGGAGACCTTACTGGTTAAAATCTGGGGATATGATTACGAAGGTGGTGAACGAGTGGTAGACAACCACATTAAGAAGCTCCGTCACGCGGTTGGTCCTTACAAGAACCAAATCAAGACCGTTATTACCAAAGGCTACAAAATAACGGATTAATGTGTTTTCCAATCATAAAAGGAAAGGATTTATTTTTATGTCTAAAAATAGAAAAAAAGCCGGGTTGCCCGCTTGGGTAAGCGTAAAACTTTTAAAAGCATATTCTTCAAAAGATGGTTCGAGGTACTTCTCGCTTTCGCCATTTTGCTTGCAATCTTTGTTCCGGTAATTATAAGCAATAATCTTATTGCCATGGAAAATTTATTCTATGCGACAAATTCCAATGTACAGCATACCTTAGAGGACGCTTACGCTGATATCTACGGAGAGGGTTCTCTTGTGCCGGAAGAAGAACGCGAACAAGCCTTTATCGACCGCGCCAAATTCCGAATTACTACATACTCTTACGATTCAACATATTTCTGCATGTTATACGATTCCGATACCGGTGAAGTCATTGCAGACTGTGATGAATTCATTTTCTTAATTGCGCGTGAAAACGAAGATGCACCCGCCATGATGTATACCTGCCCCACTTCTGCACTACCGGAATATGCAGCTTTATACGAAAGCATTGCCGAAGATTATAAAACATTCATAAAATATTACATTGAAGCAGAGGTGGAAACCTTTTACCTTAAGGGAAACGAGTTCCGCCCCGGTAAAATGACCGCTTATGTTATGCCCATGAATTACAATGAAACCTTACATGCTCCCGAAGAAATGGCTGTTGAAATTCACCACTTTGACTTTACACCTGATGAAAGTGGTTATACAGAGTGCAATGCCGACTCTTTTAAAAACATAATGGGTCCTTTTGTGTCAGGCTATGGCGATACCGCCTTCTATATGTTCCCGGAAACGGCTGCGAAAACTTGGGAATTATTACACGAAACCTACGACGCCAAAACCGGGTGTGTTACCCCGGAAGAATCACATACAACTGTTACGTATGAAGGTGAAGCTCTGCTTATCGTATCTGAAACACCAATACACTTTTCCGCGGATACGGTTTATACCCTGCGCAGTGTATGTTACTTTGACACAGATGATATAATAAGCCTTCCTCTAATCATTTTTATCATTGCGATTATATTGCTTTCAGCCTTGTTCTGTTTTATCACTTCCAAGATTACTTACGCACACTTAAAAGCACAGTACGACATGGAAGACTACCGCAGGACTCTGATGAACACCATGGCGCACGATTTAAAGAGTCCGTTGATGTCCATTTCCGGCTATGCCGAGAATCTGAAAGAATCGGTACATTCTGAGAAACGCGAGCACTATGCTTCCGCCATCATAGATAATGTAGACCATATGAACCGCATCATCAGCGACATCCTCTCCCTCTCCAAAACAGAGGACGGTAATGTGGTTCTGAACAAAACGGAGTTAAATCTCGAAGACGTAATCCGCGAATGTTTGAAGAAATACGAATTGCAGATGAGCGAACGCAACTTACAGGCTGAAATTGTTGGTGCCTTAAGCTTTCATGCGGATCAAACACTTTTTACGGAAGCTATGGATAATCTCATTGGAAACGCCGTCAAATACGCTGACAGCGATTCGGTAATCGCTTTTACTTTAAATAAAAAAAGCATCGGTATTACAAACCAATGCATTACTGAAATCGGTGATGCAAATGAATTACTTAAGCCATTCGTGACCGGCAATGAAAACCGCAGTAACAAAGGCGGAAGCGGCTTAGGTCTGGCAATTGCCAAGAACATTATGGATTTGCACAAATTCAAGCTCAATATAAAATGCGAAGATAAAAAATTCAAAGTAGAAATCAAATTGTAATACCCTATTTTCATATAGATTAACAACCAATATTCTACTCAATTTAACATCAAAATTTGCGAAGTTGAAACACTTTCATCAGTACATGAAATGCCCCGGAAGAAGTGTTAACAAATGTATTCAAAGGGCTGCTGAGCGAAAGCGTCCCTGCGAAAACATTGTTAACACCACAACCGGGGCTTTATTACTTATTTTTGTTTCAACCCCCGCAAATACGTTTTCTGCTCCGGTGTAATGCGGTAGCTTTCAACAGCCTTCTGAATGGCTTTATTGTACGTCCACTTCTCCAGATTCCCTTCCTCAATAAAAGAAATCACCGCGTCCCACTGCTTTGCCAGTGCCGTAGCAAAATACCACGCCACCATCATTTTAACATAATATTCTTCCGACTCTACTGCTGCCACTTCATCCACATATTTCACATCAAAGTGCTCATCCAGAAAATAAGTCATCAGCATACCGATGCCATAGCGCACCGTATATGTTTTACCGGATGCCATCCACTCACGAATTTTAGGTAAAAGTGCTTCCGGATTCTTCTTAAAAACCTTGGGACGCATCATATCACAGGTTGCCCAATTGTCCACGTAAGGCAGAAAACGATTCACCTCATCCAAACACTTGTCAAAATCCTTCATACCCTCAAGCAAAAATCCGTGAAGATTATTCTCTTCATAGAATTCATGGGGCAAGTCCGCAATAAAATCCTCTGCAACGCCGTATTTGGCGATCTCCTTGGCAAATTTTCGCAAGGCAGGTGTTCTTACTCCTATGATGGTTTCAGGGCTGATTGTGGGCATTAAGCGGCTGTGGAAGGCCTTGTAATCCAAATCCTGCATCTCCAAGAGCTGTTTTTGAATATTTGCTACCGTATATTCCATTTCCGGCACTCCTTTTCTATTTCCTGCAATTCTTATAATTACGGCGACAGTATTAACACTGTCGCCGTTTATCAACACATTATTCAGTACTTGCCTGCAATCGGACAACTACCACTTCCGGACGATTGTTTATCCGGACCGGAATCACACTATTCCCTAATCCGCGGCTGACCACCATTGTGGTATCATCCTCTTCAAATGTACCTTCCGTATACTCCGGAAAGAATCCCTGATCCGGTGCTACCACACCTCCGATAAAAGGAATTCGAATCTGTCCGCCGTGAGCATGTCCCGATAAGACCAAATCCACTCCGCTTTTCACATATGTATCAAATAACTCCGGACGATGTGATAAAAGAATGGTATACCCTTCAGTTTCATTTATCAGCGCAGGTATCATTGTTTTTACCTTAACAATATTATTGCCCGGCATATCAGGGTCATGAACGCCTGCAATATTTAATGCAAGTCCCTCAAATTGTCCGCTATACATACAATTATCCATTACATGGACACCGGCATCGGTTAAACGTTCTTCCAATTCACCATAGGCAGTTTCAATCCAGCCTTCATGATTTCCGGTGACATAATAAACCGGTGCAATTTCCACCGCCTGCTCAATGAACTCCATCGCCACATCTATGTCTGTACGAGATGAATCTACCAAATCTCCCGTGACCGCTATCAAATCCGGTTCCTGCTTCGCCACTGCCGCCAGGAGTCTTGATTGTTCCCTTCCAAAATGTGCATTATGTAAGTCGGATATCTGTACAATGGTAAAATCATCCAAATTCGCATATTCGTCTGCTATTTCAATTTCATACACAGTCGTTTGAAGGCTCACATTATCATATAACAACCATAAACCAAGAAACAGAATACATACAAATCCTACATATCTTACAATCCTTCTACGAATTGATTTTGGCTTTTTATTTTCTGGCAACTCATTTTTTATATCCTGTTTCATTACATTATCTCCACACAGTCAAACAGCAAACGCTTACAATACCTTATCACCGTTTACCCTTAACTTAAAACCAACACCCAGAATTTCTGCAGCGCCTCTGCACATCATCATACGTGTAAGGAAAATTTCAAAATATTCATACATACTGCATATTTCTTCATCTACGGACAAATTCAATACAATGGCATTCTTTTCTTTATCCACCACAATATCTGACTTGGTAACGGCATAATTTACACGGTCATGAATATCAAAATTAGAACGGTCCTGAGGGCGCACACGACTTCGTCTAACGTCTGTTTTATCCGCAATAATCAATGCTGCAGATACCGCATCCTTGGCACTACCCGTAGACTCGTCATGATTACCGATGGCAGACATAACCGTCACACGGTCTTCCAAAGACATATCTGTCTTCTGGAGGATATCATTGGCAAGAAGTGCACCATATTCTGCATGGTTTTTACGATTTACGGCATTACCGATATCATGCATAAATCCTGCTATTCTGGTAAGTTCTATTTCATGCTCGTCATAGCCTAATTCTTCTAAAATATAAGCAGCTCTTTCTGCCACAAATACAGTATGCGCCTGTGAATGATCCGTAAAGCCCAATACACCCAAATTGTCATTACCCTTTTTGATATATGCATTTACTTCTTCATTCTTTTTAATTTCTTCATATGTCATACTTGCCTCCGGTCTCCTTTCTGCTATATGTTATAATTTATTAGTTTCTTTCCCCAAAAAAATCAGTCTGACCGTTGAAACTATAGCCAATGCTAGAAATAAAAGTCCAAAGACCACCAGCAAACCGGAAATCCATGGTGAACTCGTAGGTACCAGGATATAAGGTACCAAATACTCATCTGCTTCTGCTTCGTATCCGATTCCATACCATTCATAATATAACTGATGTAACTCATCATTCAACTTAATTACTCTTGCATCAATGGTATAAACATCCTGACCAAAAGTATCTGTTTCCCCATATAAATAAGCCCAGGTATTCTCAACCACTTTCTCCATTGCTGCATAATCCTTCGGATTCACGCGCACGGTAATTAATTTGGATTCATTGTAATCATCACCATAAATAGGGATAATATACCATCTTCCGGTATCGTTCTCCGTGCTTGTGGTAATACCAAGAACCTGTCTTTCGGTAGACTGACTGGCATAATAATCATACGCAAAATCGATGTCACCGGTAATATGCATACCTTTGTTTACTTCGTTGCCGTTAATAGAATAAATATCCTCTCCCGGCTTTAACGACACCACCAGCGTACTGATCCCAAACCACAGGAACAATCCGCCTACAACATATAAACTAATTTCCCTAATAATTGTACTAAACCAACTCTGCATCTCTTTTTTCTCCTTTGCACACTGATAAGAATTCTACTACACATAACTGTAACAGAAAGTCTTTATGCGAAACAAAAAAACCGTATAAAATAACCCGAAACATCTATTGTTCAATCACGCAAGATTAACTCTGATATTTTGCAATGGTCGCCTCAATATTGTTCATATAGTTGCGATATTCTTCCACTGTTTTATCAAAAGAAACTATCTGCTTGGAAGCTTCTTTTATTTCCTTTTTACGACCACCAATGATTCTGTTATTTTGATTCAGCTTATCCTTTTCTGCATTTGCCACTTTATCTTTGCGATACCATGCACTATCCATAATTTTATGAATGATAAAAAGAATCAATGCCGGACAGATACCTATGGCTAAAAACAGGAAAGAAAATCCGAAATACTCCGGCGAACCGTTAAAAGACATGGCAAGACCGATAATGCCCACCAGAACAGCAAAAAAGCCTAACGCCATTGCTATCTTCATGAGTACGATAACGACCTTATCTGTATAATATAATGTGTCCAAATTGCGATTCATTTTACGTATCTGCTTGTCAAGATTTTCATTACTCTTCTCGATATCACGAATATCATCCTTGTATGCATCCCCTTGTTCATTGGTACTCTTCTTTTGTTCCCCAAGGTCATCAATCATGGACTGCAGACAGTTTTTACATTCGTTCAAAAAGCCTGCTATTTTCTCTTGAAAAGAAGCCTTTTCTTCCGCCGTAACCGTACGATACGCATTGGCAATATCACGCTCCAAATCTGCATACATATCCGGGTTCTCCACAATCATCTCTGCGGTTTCGTCCGCATTGAAATGATGAGTTCTGGAACCAATCTTACCATACCATACCTTATGGTTTCCCGGCGCAATACTTTCAATTTCAGCATAAATATGATAAGCTGCATCATATTCCTGCAACTGATAAAGATATTCATCTGCAGCTGCTAACCGCTTTGCAAACGATTTATCGTCATTGATTACAATATTGGCATTTTCAATCTGATATGTATTATTAATTTCATAATTGTGAATTGCTTTTTCTACAATAAAAGCCGAACCGCAATACTGACAAACTGCTGCATCTTTGGTATTATCCACCTGTAATGCGGCACCGCAATTGGTACACTGTGCTGCTACTAACGGCATATGTCTTTCCTCCTGCTTCTAAGGTTTTCTTTTGTGTTTAAATTATATTTGATATCTTACAATTACTTCATCCACTTCACTGATATATCCGCGATATGTATTCTCTTTTTTATCCAATTCCTTCATTTTCTCAGAAAGCTGATTCTTTTTATATTCTTTACCGCCGATGGTACTGTTGTGCTCACGAATACTCTTTTCATCATCTTCAGCACTCTGTTTGTACTTAAACCATTTGTTTTCAAATACCTTATACAAAACAAAAAAGGTAACAAGAGGAATTACCGCAAATGCAATGATACCGAGACAAAACATGCTATATTCCGGATTATCCTTGTATGCAATAAACATTGAAATTCCAAATATCAAAAAAGGAATACCCAAAAACAATCCTATCTTAAAAAGCACTTCCGAAATATGAGAAACTCTGTCACTCATGATTGATTTACTTTTGGAATTTTTAACACGCTTATAAAGATTCTCAATTGTAGCGTTTAAATCTTGAATTTCCCGGTTATATGCATTGTTTTGTTCATTCAACGCATCCTTCTGACCCTTAATCTCATCATCAATCATAGCCTGCACGCCGGACTTGGCACCTTTTAGAAGAGTTAAAATTTTTTCGCGAATCTCCGCCTTTTCCTCGCCCATTGCCGTTCTTTCTGCATTGACAAAATCACGCTTCATATCCTCGTATGCCGCTCTGTGATTCACCACAATATCCGCTACCACATCAGCATTAAAATCTCTGGTCTGTGAACAAATTTTACCATACCACAGTTTATAGTTGGTGGGGGCAAGGCTCTCAATCTCAGAAAAGATTTTATAAGCCGCATCATATTCCTGTAACTTGTAAAGATATTCTTCTGCAGCCTCCATTCTTTTTGCAAAAGATTTCTCATCATTTACAATAATATTGGCATTTTCAATTTGATACGTATTATTAATTTCATAATTGTGAATTGCTTTTTCTACAATAAAAGCAGAACCGCAATACTGACAAACTGCTGCATCTTTGGTATTATCCACCTGTAATGCGGCACCGCAATTGGTACACTGTGCTGCTACTAACGGCATATCTATTTCCTCCTAAAGTACATTTCTTTTATCATACATTCATTAAAAAAAGATGTCAATGAATGACACCTTTTTCCCAACGGAATATCTTATTAAATTTCTCGAAAATCCCCATTATCATCCTTTGATTTTTTACCGCTTAACAAATTCATAACAACACCAAAAATATCGGCTGCTGTTATTAATAAATCATCAATCCGTCCAACACCTTCCATAACATCAGGAACAATATCCTCCGTTTTATTTATGATTTAAAAACAATCGTTGTCATTTCCCGACTTAAAATACAATATTTTAAAGTCAATGTAATTATATCGCGAAAAAAAATTATCCCCGCCATATGGCGAGGATAATTTACATTACCTTTGAAAGAAAGTAACGCCTGTCATTTTGGTTTCTCCATTTTCGGTTCGGAATCCAAATCTCACAGTGCCGGAATCATAATTATATGTTAATATTGTGTTGATAAAAGTAGCTTCGCTTCCGGTACTACCTTCTGTGATCGGTTCACCATAGGTAGCTTTTACATCTTCAATGCTACTTGCCCATGTAATGCCGCCGGGAAGAATCATTTTGTGTTTTTGATATCTATCAGCACTATATGTAATAACCATAGCCTCACTAACAGGGATTTTTTCAAAAGATTCATTCATCAGAACTATCGAAAGTTCTTTTTCCTGTTCACCATCCATTCGGGTCATTATAACACCCGTTGTTTCTGTGTAAGCGGGGTAAGGGTCCACTTGACTCAAAATATCCTCCGGAAAGGTCCATCCTTCGTCTAAAAGGAATTGAACATTCATCGGAAATGAATAAATAACACCATCTATAGAAACCTTCATAACAGAAAGATCATCTCCCAGAATTTCGACTGCTGCGGCAATTTCTTCTTCATTTGCAATATAAGAAGATTGGGTGTTTTGGGTGTTACCACCAGAAAAACAAGCGGTTCCAATGAGACAGAATATCGCTATCATCAAAACAGCTAATATGCGTTTGTTCTTTTTCATACTATTATCCTCCATATGTATAATAATTTACTCAATGAAATTTTTTAGCATAAAATATTATATATATATATATGCAAAGTCAATATGTTTTTGAAAGAATTTACATAATAATAAAAAACCTTCCAATCGTTAGATTTGGGGCTAACTATTCCATAATCCTTATAAAATAAGGGCGTACATACCTTACATACATTTTGAGTAAAAATAAAAATGCCTTAAAGCCTTGAAATATAAAGCTTTAAAGCACTTTCTACTACTGCCGGCGACCGGAATCGAACCGGTACGGGAGGTTAGTCCCGCAGGATTTTAAGTCCTGTGCGTCTGCCAGTTCCGCCACGCCGGCATAACCGATATTCGGTTAGTGGGACCTACAGGGCTCGAACCTGTGACCCTCTGCTTGTAAGGCAGATGCTCTCCCAGCTGAGCTAAGATCCCATGAACAAATAAAAAATGTGCTGAGCACACATAACTTTATTTCATAAATTTTATGAAATAAAAAACGACCCAGATCGGACTCGAACCGACGACCTCCGCCGTGACAGGGCGGCGCTCTAACCAACTGAGCCACTGGGCCATGAAATGGACCTTCGGGGACTCGAACCCTGGACCGACCGGTTATGAGCCGGTTGCTCTAACCAACTGAGC
>CAZYVY010000003.1:0-29731 GCA_964651555.1 uncultured Lachnospiraceae bacterium
AAAAAAGTAACTGTAAGGCAATTGATGACATGATTGAAGACGGAAGAGAGGAAGGCAGGGCGGAAGCCAGAGCGGAAGCTGAAGTAACCATTGCGGCATTAAAAAAAGAGCTGGAAGAACTTCGTAACAAATTGGAGTTGCTGGAACATAGTAATAATTAATAGTATTCAGTAAGAAAAAGTGCATTTTGTATGTAAAATACAGATTGCACTTTTCGTTTTTTCGCAGAAAGAAAGATTGAACATCTGCTTAAAATGTATTATGATAAAAGAGGTGTATTCGGGCATTCTTATAGTATATGCGCATAAACGGAGGTAAGGGAAATGAAACGAATCGGTATGTTAACAAGTGGTGGTGACTGTCAGGCATTGAATGCAGCAATGCGTGGTGTAGTGAAAACCATGAAAAACAGTAATGAAGAAGTAGAAATTTACGGATTTCTGGATGGATATAGGGGGCTGATTTACAGTAATTACCGTATGTTACAAAGTTCTGATTTTTCCGGTATTCTTACGAAGGGTGGAACGATTTTGGGAACTTCAAGAACGCCTTTTAAGACGATTACGGATCCGGATGAAAACGGTTTGGACAAGGTCAAGGCAATGAAACAGAACTACTATAAGTTAAACCTTGATTGTCTTGTTATTCTGGGTGGAAACGGGACACATAAAACGGCAAATCTGCTTCGTGAAGAAGGGTTGAATGTAGTAACACTTCCGAAGACCATCGATAATGATTTATACGGAACAGACATGACATTTGGATTTCAAAGTGCAGTAAATATTGCAACGGAGTGTATCGATTGTATTCATACAACGGCAGATTCACATGGTCGTGTATTTATTGTAGAAGTTATGGGACATAAGGTGGGATGGCTTACTTTAAATGCCGGTATGGCATCAGGAGCGGATATTATTCTCATTCCTGAAATTCCTTATGATATTGATAAAGTTGTGGAAGCAATTGAAAACCGTAAAAAGAACGGAAGCCGTTTTACTATTCTTGCTGTGGCAGAAGGTGCTATTTCAAAGGAAGATGCTAAACTTTCCAAGAAGGAATATAAGAAAAAACTGGAGAACCGCAAATATCCCAGTGTTGCATATGAAGTAGCTGAGCAGATTAAGGAAAAAACCGGTGAAGAAGTACGTGTGACTGTGCCCGGACACACACAGCGTGGCGGAAGCCCCTGCCCTTATGACCGTGTATTTGCTTCGCGCCTGGGTTCAGAAGCAGCGAAGCTGATTTTGGATGGCGAATATGGTTTTATGGTAGGCTATAAGAATCGTGAAATCGTAAAAGTTCCCCTTGAGGAAGTTGCAGGTAAATTAAAATATTTGTCACCTGATGCAAGCATTGTAAAAGAAGCTAAAATGCTGGGTATCAGTTTTGGTGAATAAGAAATAGAAAGCAGGAAATGAAATGTCATATATGGCGTTGTATCGTAAGTTTCGACCCGATACCTTTGAAGATGTCAAAGGCCAGGAAGCGATTGTTACGACTTTGAAAAATCAAATAAAAAGCGGTCGTATCGGACATGCATACCTTTTCTGCGGAACCCGTGGTACCGGAAAAACGACTATTGCCAAGATTATGGCAAAGGCAGTAAATTGTGAAAGCCCTGTGGAAGGAAGTCCTTGCGGGGAATGTTCCATGTGTAAAAGGATTGCGGCTGCCAACAGCATGAATGTCATTGAGATTGATGCCGCATCCAACAACGGCGTTGACAATATCAGGGAAATTGTAGAGGAAGTATCCTATTCGCCTACAGAAGGAAAATTTAAGGTTTATATCATCGATGAGGTGCATATGCTTTCAACGGGCGCATTTAATGCGTTGTTAAAAACTTTGGAAGAACCTCCTTCTTATGTTATTTTTATTTTGGCGACAACGGAAGCACACAAAATTCCGATTACCATTTTATCCAGATGCCAAAGGTACGATTTTAAGAGAATCAGCATTGATACCATTGCAAGCCGTATCAAGGAGCTTACGGATAAAGAACAGGTAGATATAGAAGAGGCAGCAATCCGATATATTGCCAAAGCGGCAGACGGTTCCATGCGAGATGCATTAAGTCTTTTAGACCAATGTATTGCTTTCCATTATGGCGAAACCCTGACTTATGATAAGGCGTTGAATGTACTGGGAGCAGTAGATAACAGCGTTTTTGCAACACTTTTAGATTGCATTATTGATAAGAATATCATGGGTGCCATTCAATTATTGGAAGACATTGTTATTCAGGGACGTGAACTGACTCAGTTTGTTAATGATTTTACCGTATATCTAAGAAACCTTATGCTGGTAAAAACAGCAGATGTGAAAGCAGATGCTTTGGAAATATCAAATGAAGCTTTGGATGTTTTAAAAGAAGAAGCAAAAAAGCTTGAGCTTACCACTATTTTACGGTATATCAGGGTGTTTTCTGAATTGTCCGGTCAGATAAAGTACGCGAGCCAGAAGCGGATCATGATTGAGGTGGCAATGATAAAATTGTGTAAGCCGCAAATGGAAACAAAAAATGATGCACTGCTTGACCGAATCCGGGCATTGGAAGAACGGGTAGAAAATGGTGTTGTGGTTGCGGCGACGGCAGGGGTAGAAAACAATGTCGTTGTTCATAAGGCTCCGGCAACGAGACCGGCTCTTCCTAAGGCGGTACCTGAGGAAATCAAGAAGATAGTAACCAATTGGCCATCTCTTATGGATGCGTTGGGACAACCGTTGAAGTCATCCCTAAACAAGGTAAGATTAAGTCTTGGTGAAGAGAATACTCTTTTGATTGTGGCCGAAGATTTCATTGCCCATGAGAACCTGAAAAAGGAAAGTAATATGGCGGCGTTAAAAAATGAACTGGAAGATTTTATCCAGAAAGAAATTCGGATTGAAGTCCGTCAGTTGGGTGAGAACCAGTATTTTGAAGATAGTTATGTGGATCTTTTTAAGGCATTTAAGATGCCTGTAGAAATAGAAGAATAAAAGTTATGTTAAGGAGGATAAACCAATGGCAAAACGTGGTGGATTTCCCGGAGGCGGAATGCCCGGAAATATGAATAATTTAATGAAGCAGGCGCAGAGAATGCAGCGTCAGATGGAAGAACAGCAGAAGGAAATGGAAACGAAAGAGTTTGAGGCGAAAGCAGGTGGCGGTGCCGTATCTGTTACCGTAACCGGTTCCAGAGAAGTAACTAAGGTGGTTTTAGATCCTGAAGTTGTAGATCCTGATGATATTGAAATGTTACAGGACCTGATTATGGCGGCAACCAATGAAGCACTTCGTATGGTAGATGATGCCAATAATGAAATGATGAGTAAAATGACCGGTGGTATGAATTTGGGAGGATATCCTTTCTAAAAATAAAGAATCGTAAGGATGGTTTTTTATGGAGCTGTATAGCGGATATATCGGTAAGTTAATAGAGGAATTGGAGAAGCTTCCGGGTATTGGTAGCAAATCCGCACAACGTATGGCTTTTCACATCATTAATCTTCCGCAGGAACGCGTGAAACGATTGGCAGATACCATGATGGAAGCAAAAAGCAATGTGCGATACTGCAGGGATTGTTGGACATTGACGGACAAAGAGGTATGTCCTGTCTGTAGTAATCCTTCCAGGGATAAAAGAACCATTATGGTAGTGGAGAATACCAGGGATTTGGCGGCATATGAAAAAACCGGTAAGTATAACGGAGTGTATCATGTGTTGCATGGTGCAATTTCGCCGATGATAGGAATCGGTCCGGCGGATATACGCTTAAAAGAATTGATTACCCGTCTGGAAGGGGAAGTCGATGAAGTAATTATTGCTACCAATTCCAGTTTGGAAGGGGAAACAACAGCAATGTATATCAGTAAGCTGATTAAACCCACCGGTATCAGGGTCACAAGAATCGCCAGCGGAGTTCCGGTGGGCGGTGATTTGGAATATATTGATGAAGTTACTCTTTTACGGGCTTTGGAAGGAAGAATTGAATTGTAGAATATTACTACAAAAAATTATTAAAAAAATAAGACATAATAATACGGAGGACAACATGGGAGTTTCTGTACAGGATTTTGGCAAAACGGCTGCCGGAGTAGAGACACAGATATATACAATTGAAAATAAAAACGGCATGAAAGCCGGAGTAACCAACTTTGGCGCAATTTTAGTAAATTTAATGGTAAAAGGTGCTGACGGAAAAGAGCGAGATGTGGTTTTGGGCTTCGACAGCGTAGAAGGATATCTAAATGACGGAAATTGCTTTGGAGCAACGGTGGGACCTATTGCAAACCGTACAGCCGGTGCGAAGTTTGAGATTAACGATGTAACCTACCGTTTGGACGTAAATGATAATGAAAATAATTTACATACCAGTCATACCGAAGGTTTTCAGAAAAGAGTCTGGGATGTATCTTTCGATGAAAACAGCGTAACTTTCCATTTGGTAAAGAAAGATATGGAAATGGGACATCCCGGAGAAATGAAGGTATCTGTTACCTATACATTAACAGATGAAGATGAATTAAAAATCCATTATCATGCGGATACGGATAAAGAAACAATAATTAATATGACCAACCATACTTATTTTAATTTGAACGGCCACGATGCAGAAGAAATCTATGATGAACTTCTTTGGATTAAGGCAGCAAATTATACTCCCGTGGTAAAAGGAGCCATCCCTACCGGAGAAATTGCTCCTGTAGCCGGAACGCCGATGGACTTTACCATTGCCAAGAAAGTTGGTCAGGACATTTATTCAGACTTTGAACAGATTGGTTTGGTAGGCGGATATGACCATAACTGGGTTGTGGATGACTGGAACGGTGAACTTCAGTTAATTGCTAAGGTAGAAGATAAGAATTCGGGTATTGTTATGGATACATATACAGATCTTCCCGGGGTGCAGTTCTATGCCGGAAATTTTGTCGGTAAGGATATTTGTAAGGGCGGAGTTTTATATGGACCCCGTAAGGGACTTTGTCTGGAAACCCAGTTTTATCCCAATTCTGCAAATGAAGTAAACTTCCCAAGACCATTATATGGGCCGGATAAGGCATATGATACCACTACGGTTTATAAATTTTATCTTGCATAAAAAACGGAAGTATTGTACTTCTGTTATAGCGGATAACGAATTATTGTGATAAAATGAGCCAAATATAAGAAAATTGTTATAAATAATAAAAATGGAGATACGGCTATGTGGGTAAATGAAGTTGAGCAGGAACTGAAAGAGCATATCATTCCGTTCTGGCTTGGTATGCAGGATAAAGAATTCGGCGGTTTTTACGGAATGCTGGATATTGACTTGAATCTTGATAAAAAAGCACCCAAAGGATGCATTTTAAATAGTAGAATTCTATGGTTTTTTGCCAATGCATATTTAATGTATAAGGACGAAAGCTGTCTTGCAGCAGCAAAGCACGCATATGCTTTTATGAAGGATTATATGTTTGATGCAGAAAACGGAGGTATTTACTGGGCTGTTACTTATGACGGAAGACCTTTGGATACCACAAAGC
This sequence comes from uncultured Lachnospiraceae bacterium, assembly GCA_964651555.1. GTDB lineage: Bacteria > Bacillota > Clostridia > Lachnospirales > Lachnospiraceae > UBA3766. The sequence goes on from CAZYVY010000003.1 coordinate 5,510, forward strand.
ATACATACAACCAGGCATTTGCAGTATATGCGCTTTCTTCCTATTATGATGCAACTAAGGATGAAGATGCGTTAAAAACAGCATATGATTTGGTGGATATTATTGAAAATAAATGTTGTGATGAAGGCGGTTATCTGGAAGCATTTGATATTACCTTTCAACCGGCCGGAAATGATAAGTTGTCCGAGAACGGTGTAGAGGCCGGACGTACCATGAACACTTTGCTTCACGTGTTTGAAGCTTATACGGAGTTGTATCGTGTTGATAAAAAGGCTGAAATTGGTGACAGACTTCGCTGGATGCTGGATATTTTTGTTGATAAGATGTACAATCCTGTGTTAAAACGTCAGGAAGTATTTTTTGACATGGATTACAATACTTTGATTGATTTGCATTCGTACGGACATGATATTGAAACCGCATGGCTAATCGACAGAGGTTTGGATGTGCTGGAAGATAAAGCATATAATAAAAAGCTTGCTCCCGTCATCAGTAGTCTGGAAGAAAACGTATATAATCTTGCCTTTGACGGTAATGCTCTTTACAACGAATGCGAAAAGGGAGTCAATGATACAAAGCGTATCTGGTGGGTTCAGGCAGAAGCTATGGTTGGCTTCCTGAATGCTTACACGAAGAATCCCGAGAAAACAGAATACTTGCAGGCTGTTGAAAAAATATGGGCATATATTAAAGAATTTATTATTGATGAAAGACCCGGTTCCGAGTGGTTGTCAGAAGTAGATGAGGCGGGGATTCCTTTTACGAAAAAACCCATTGTAGAGCCATGGAAGTGCCCGTACCACAACGGAAGAATGTGTCTTGAGGTAATTCGTCGGGCAAAGAAATAAACCTGTCTGACACAAGTGGAATGATATACAGCTAAGGAATAAACCAGATTGGAGATTTGTATGTTTCGTGATGATTTCGCATGGGGCGTAGCAAGCAGTGCATATCAGATTGAAGGAACGGACGCAAATGACGGCCGTGGTAAGTGCATTTGGGATACTTTTACGGAAAACGGAGCACCCGGAACCAAAGGGCAGAATGCACAAATTACCTGTGATTATATGCATCGCTATAAAGAAGATATTGCATTGATGAAAGAACTGGGAATCAAAGCATATCGTTTTTCGATAAGCTGGCCCAGACTCATTCCGGAAGGTGTAGGTGAAGTGAATCAGAAAGCGGTAGATATGTACCGTGATATGATTCAGGAAATGATAAAAAACGACATTAAGCCGTATCTTACCCTGTATCATTGGGAACTTCCCCAGGCATTGGAGGATAAGGGAGGTTGGCTGAATCCGGACATCGTGGAGGCTTTTGGGGAATATGCTAAAGTTGTAGCTGAGAATTTCTCGGATTTGGTAGAGTACTTTTTTACCATCAATGAACCACAGTGTTTTATCGGTCTTGGATATGTGACAGGAGTACATGCTCCCGGCAAGAAATTATCCAAGGCAGAAACCGTGCCGGCATCACATAATGCGCTGAAAGCACACGGACAGGCAGTAATCAATCTTAGAAAATATGCCAAGAGACCTATTAAGGTGGGTTATGCGCCTACTTGTACGATTCCGATTCCGGCAAGCAATAGGGCGGAAGATATAGAGGCGGCAAGAAAGGTGTTCTTCTCCCTTTCCGATACAGCCGATAACTGGGCATGGAATGTTGCCTGGTTTGCTGACCCTGTTATGCTGGGTCAGTATCCTAAGCAGGGGTTGGAGCTTTTAAAGGAATATCTTTCTGAAATAACTGAGGAAGATATGAAGCTAATCAATCAGCCCATTGACTTCCTTGGCTTGAATATTTATAACGGATATTACATTAAGGCTGGTGAAAATGGTGAGCCGGAAGGCGTTTCCATGAAACCCGGTTATACCGAAACCGCAGTAAACTGGCCGGTTCAGCCGGAGTGCTTATATTGGGGTGTACGTTTCTGCTATGAAAGATACGGGTTACCCATCTACATTACAGAAAACGGTATGGCATGCCATGATGCAGTATCTTTGGACGGCAAGGTACATGATCCCAACCGTCAGGACTTCCTTGACAGGTATCTGTCTTCATTGCAGGAAGCCGCAGATGAAGGGATTGATATCAGGGGTTATTTCCTTTGGACGTTCCTGGACAACTTTGAGTGGGACCAGGGGTATCACGGACGTTTTGGTTTAGTTTATGTTGATTTTGAAACCTTGGAACGTATTCCGAAGGATTCGGCATATTGGTATAAAGAAGTAATTGAATCCCACGGAAAGATTCTGCATATTAATCAATAAGTATAGAATAAAAGAAATCCACTTGGATTTCTTTTATTGTTTTTATGGATAAAATATACTATGATAATGATGTGCAATGACAGAATGTTTTAGAAATATAAAAGATAGGAGAATGTTAAAATGATTAGACAGGATTATAAAGCAATGTTGAATGCGAAATCGGTTATTCGCGAAGCTTTTACTTTCGCTACAGCACGTGGAAAAGAAATTGGATATGAAAATGTTTTTGATTACAGTCTCGGTAATCCTTCTGTTCCGGCACCTAAAGAGTTTACCGATGCCATGATTGAGATGTTGCAGAATGAAAACCCTGTAACCCTTCACGGCTACAGTCCGACACCGGGTATTCCCGAAGTTCGTGCTACTATTGCAGATTCGTTAAATAAAAGATTTGGAATGAATTATACGGCAGAGCATATATTTATGACAACAGGAGCAGCCGGCGCGGTGGCTCATGCAGTGCGTTGTGTAACAGAACCCGGTGATGAAATATTAACGTTTGCTCCGTTTTTCCCGGAATATAATCCGTACATTAATCAGACCGGTGCAGTGTTGAAGGTGGTTCCCGCCAACTTGGAAAATTTCCAGATTAATTTTGAGGCGTTTGAAGAAATGCTTACGGATAAGGTTATGGCTGTATTGGTAAATACGCCAAATAATCCTACGGGTGTGGCATATTCATCGGAGACCATGACAAGACTTGCAACTCTTTTGGAAGAAAAGCAGAAAGCGTATGGTCATGATATTTTCTTGATCTCGGATGAACCTTATCGGGAAATTGTTTTTGAAGGTGCAGATGCTCCTTATGTATCAAAGTTTTATGATAATACATTAAGTTGTTATTCGTATTCAAAATCATTGTCGCTTCCCGGAGAACGTATCGGTTATGTGGCAGTGAATCCCAAGTGCACGGATGCAGAATATATTGTGGGTATGTGCGGACAGATTTCCAGAGGAATCGGACATAACTGTCCTCCTTCCATTATCCAGCTGGCCGTTGCCAAGACTGTGGATTTAACATCTGACTTATCCGTATATGAGAAGAATATGAATCTTTTATATGACGAGTTGGTTCATTTGGGATTTGAATGTGTAAAGCCCGGCGGTACTTTTTATATTTTCCCGAAGGCGCTGGAAGCAGATGCAAAAGTTTTCTGTGAAAAAGCAAAGAAGTACGACTTGATTTTGGTTCCCGGTGATTCCTTCGGTTGTGAAGGATACTTCCGTATGGCATACTGTATTGAGACCGAGAAGGCGGAACGTTCTATTGCGGCACTTCGTAAGTTTGTGGAAACAGAATATCCCAACCGTTAAATGTATGAATGTATCATTTGACTTCTAATGTTTTCCGGAACGTTTTCACTCCGTTGTATCACGTAACGGCACATAGGGTTGCAAAATACACAACCCAAATGCCGACGGATACAAAGGCCCGCCAAACAAGTAGAAGCAAATGATACCTGGCAAAGATTGTGAAGGAGTTGTTGTATGGATTTTCTTGAGATATTAAAAGCCATATTTTATGGTATCGTGGAAGGTATTACGGAATGGTTACCAATCAGTAGTACAGGGCACTTAATCTTGTTGGAGCGTTTTATAAAAATGAATGTCAGCGATGATTTCATGAATATGTTTCGCGTGGTTATTCAATTAGGTGCCATTATGGCGGTTGTGGTAATTTACTGGAAGCAGATATGGTTTGTGGATTTTCATGGATTTAAGGCAAAACCCACATTCAAGAAAGATAGTTTAAACCTTTGGGGAAAGATTCTAGTGGCATGTGTGCCGGCTGCCATAGTGGGCGTTTTTTTTGATGATTTCTTTGAGGCACTCTTTTATAATGAAGTTTGCGTATCAATTGCATTGATCGTCTTTGGTATTGCATTTATTGTGATTGAAACATTAAATAAGAAAAAAAACGTGAAAACAGAAAGTGTGGCAGAGATCACATATAAGCTTGCATTATGGATTGGAGTATTTCAGCTGATTGCGGCAATCTTTCCGGGGACCTCCCGTTCGGGAGCAACCATTGTCGGGGCTCTGCTTCTCGGTGTATCCAGATCCGCAGCTGCAGATTTCACCTTCTTTTTAGCAATTCCGGTTATGTTTGGCGCCAGTCTTTTAAAGATTGTAAAATATGGATTTGCGTTTTCTCTTCAGGAATTTATTGTACTGATTGTTGCCATGGTAGTTGCTTATGCTGTGTCTATGGTGGTGATTAAACTTTTGCTTAGATTTATTAAGAAACATGATTTTAAAGTATTTGGATGGTATCGTATTGTCTTGGGCGTCTTAGTGCTTGCCTTGTATTTCGCTTTATAAAGTTAATATAGTGTTCATATTTGTTGTGCAATTTTTATACAAAATCGATAAAAATAGTCTATTTATAAGGCATAAGATAGAAAAAGCCTTTAAAAATTGACAATTTTAATTTTTTGGAGTACACTCAACGTGTTAAAGAAGGATGATAAAATCCGAAGATACAAATGTAAAATATCGTATAAATACGATTGTTGTATAACCCGTAGGGTTGTGAAAGGAGAGAATTATATGGCAGCAGAAAAGAAGACAGCAACAGCTAAGCCTGTTGCAAAGGCAGCAGCTAAGGTTGAAGAAAAGAAGGTAGAAGCAACTCCTGTTAAGGCAGAAGCACCTGCAAAGAAGGAAGCAGCTAAGAAGGCACCTGCAAAGAAGGCAGCACCTGCAAAGAAGGAAGCAGTTAAGAAAGAAGCGCCTGTAAAGAAGGAAGCAGCTAAGAAGGCTCCTGCTGAGAAGAAAGCACCTGCAAAGAAAGCAGCTGCTAAGAAGGAAGCTATCTATGTTCAGTTCGCAGGAAAGAGCTATAGCAACGAAGAACTCCTTAAGATTGCTAAGGATGTTTGGGTATATGATATGGGTCAGAAGGCAGCTGATATGAAGTCTGTAGAAATTTACGTTAAGCCCGAAGAAAGCATGGCTTACTTTGTTGTTAACGGAACAGAAAACGGAAGTTTCATGATCTAATTTGTTTGAACATATTGCATTGAGAAGGTTCGGAGTGTGCTCCGGACCTTTTTTAGTGCACAGAAATTCCTATAGGGTAAAATAATATATTCACCTTACAAAAAAGACAGATGTTTATACTATATTTATAGACAAAAAGATTCTGAGTGTACTTGTAGAGTTAAAGTGAGAGTGATATAATGGATAAGAAAATATGTGCGTCGGATAGTTGTGAAAAAGCTATTTGGCGTAAATGTACGAAACTGGATAAAGTTTTGTTGCAATGTTTCAAAATATGAAGGGGAATCATATGGAGAGTAATGGGGAACGTTTGCTTGTTGATGCGGCATTTCAGATGTTGATGAATAACAGCAAAGATATAATGTTTATCAAAGATATGAATTTAGTGTATCGGACAGTATCCATACCATTTTTAAAAATGGTTGGCAAAGAAAGACTTGAAGAGGTTATCGGCAAAACAGACACAGATATTTTTGCGGATAAAAGCCTTGCAAGGCGCTATGTTGCCGACGACAGAAAGTTAATTAAGAGCGGAAAACATTTATTGGACTATATTGAACCGATTCCGGAAAAAGACGGTCAGGCAAGGTATGGCTCTACTTCAAAATATATTTTGAGGGATGAAAAAGGCGATGTTATAGGTATTTTGGGTGTGACCAGGGATATCACCAGAGATTATATCGCCCGTCAGCATTATCAGCAGGAGTTAAGATACCTTTTTGGATTGCCTAAAGATACATATGCGGTAAGTTTTATGGATATTGATGATTGGCGTATTATCAGTCAGAGAAGGCAGGTAATTGCCAATGGTACCGTGCAGGAGTGTCATACGGTAGAAGCATTAGTTAATGCGGCAAAATCTTCTATTGTTGAAGCAAACTGCGGTGCGGCAGTTTTTTATAATAATTTTACACCTGCTTTTTTGCGAGAGATTTATGATACCGGAAGAACGCATTTGAATTTCAGATACCAACGCCGTGTAGGTGAGAATATGGTGCGTTGGATTCATAATGATATTCGTTTTATCGTCGATGTAGACAGCGGTCATTTGTGTGTTATGCTTTCAGCCAAGGATATTGACGAGGAAAAACGTGAAGAGCAGAAACTGGTGACGGCAGCCAAGATGGATAGAATGACTATGCTGTATAATCGGCAGACTACTATGGATTCCATTATTAGAACGTTGCATGATGAACCGGAAAACAATCATGTTTTGTTTATGATTGATGTGGATAATTTTAAAAATCTGAATGATACCAGGGGACATCAGGCCGGAGATGAATTCCTTATTGATTTGGCGGGAGAAATTAAAAGGAGTTTCCGTGAGACTGATATTGTGGGCAGAGTAGGCGGAGATGAATTCTTTGCATTGATGCGTAATGTACCGGGAGATTCCATAACCGTACGTAAGGCGCAGGAACTGCTGAATACCATTCAAGAGGTATGTGCGGATTATGAGGATTTGAAGTTGTCCAGCAGTATTGGTATCAGCATGTATCCGCAGGACGGTACTACTTTGGAAGAGTTGTATGCCCAGGCGGATGCGGCGCTGTATGAGGCAAAACACAAAGGCAAGAATCAGTTTATGTTTGCAAAAAAATAAATATTGGTTTGGTAGGTGTCACTGCCGTGAATAATACAAATTCGCGGCAGTTTTTCTTTTGTCGAAATGGTATGTAAAATATATACGCGTTTAAAAACGCTATAAAAATACAGGCAGAACGGGTGTCTGCAATATTACGTTTGTCACATAATTCATATAGGTTTTCATTGTACTTGATATTACGTTTTTAACGGGAGGTTGTGCAAAATGGATTATGACAAACTTGCAGTAGGAGATCGCTTAAGGCAGAAACGTTTGCTAATCGGATTAACACAGGATGAAATGGCCGATAAAATTGGTCGTTCTTCAAAATATTATGCAGATATTGAACGTGGCAGTTGTGGTATGAGTGTAGAAACGTTGCTGGGAATAAGCAAAACACTGGATATGTCATTAGATTATATTATTTTAGGAAAAGTGTATAGTGAAGAGGAAGAATATAACAACACAGAAGAAGTAAGTGCTATTCTGTCTGTAATCAATACAGCACCGGAAAAGAAACGGCAATATGTATTAAGGATGTTGAAACTGTTCCTTGCGTCATGGGATATTGAATAAAAGAAGTAAAAAGGCAGATGCTTCTGTCTTTTTTTATTGTTGTTTTTGTAATGCGGGTAATCACAAATGAATTTCGCAAAACTTTGTGAACAAATTGTTATTTTTAAAATAGTTGTTGACAATAATAATCCTTAGTGGTAAATTATGAAATGTAGATATTAGCACTCTATCGAGTTGAGTGCTAACAGCACAAAAGAAGCCACAGAAAGGAGCGATAGATGTTGCTTGATGAAAGAAAAAAGAAAATATTGCAGGCAATCATACGTAACTATCTGGAAACCGGTGAACCGGTGGGCAGCAGAACCATTTCTAAATATACGGATTTAAACTTAAGTAGTGCAACCATCCGAAACGAAATGGCAGATTTAGAGGAGTTAGGCTATATCATTCAGCCTCACACCTCAGCAGGGCGAATTCCTTCCGATAAAGGTTATAGACTTTATGTAGACAGCATGATGGAAGAAAATGCTCGTCAGGTAGAAGAACTGAAAGAAATGCTTGTTGAGAAAGAAGAGAAGATGGATCATCTTTTAAAACAGGTTGCCAAAGTTCTTGCAGTGAATACAAATTATGCCACTATGATTACGGCACCCAGATGTCAGAAAAATAAATTAAAATTCATCCAGTTATCCAGAGTGGATGAGAATCAGCTTCTGGCAGTAATTGTAATTGAGGGGAACGTGATTAAAAACAGTATGATATCCGTATCCGAGCATTTGGATGATGAAACCATGTTAAAGCTGAACATGTTGCTGAATACGCATTTAAACGGATTATCTATAGAAGACATCAGTTTAGGCATGATTACTGCATTGAAGCAACAAGCGGGTCATTATGGAACCATCATCGGAGATGTTATTGATGCGGTAGCGGAAACCATCAAAGAAGATGAAGATTTGGAAATCTATACCAGCGGTACGAATAACATCTTTAAGTATCCTGAGCTGGCAGATAACCAGAGGGCCAGCCAGTTGATTAATACCTTTGAAGAAAAACAGTTACTTTCGCAGTTGATTGATGATTCCGAGAATGTTGAGCCCGGACATGAAATTAAGGTTTATATCGGAGAAGAGGCACCGATTCAAACCATGAAGGACTGCAGTATTGTTACCGCCAGCTATGAGTTTGGTGAAGGCATGAAGGGTACCATCGGTATTATCGGTCCTAAGCGAATGGACTACGAGAAAGTTGTGGGAACGCTTAAGACCATCAAAGTCCAGCTGGACGCACTTTATCAGCAGGATGATAAAAAGAAACTGCCTTAAGAGGCTTAAGAAAGGATGAGTGATTTGGCAGCGAAGAAGAAGACTAAGACCAAAGCAAACGAAGTACAGAATGAGCAGGAAGTAATGGAGGAAACTGTGGAAACCACTACAGAGGAGACTGTAGAAACAGGGGCTGAAGCAACCGAAGCGGAAGCGGAGGCAACCGGTGAAACTACAGAAGATTCCGTAAAAGATAAAAAGCAGGAGAAAATTGATGAGTTGGAAGACAAAGTAAAACGTCAGCTTGCTGAGTTTGAAAACTTCCGTAAGCGTACCGAGAAGGAAAAGGCAACCATGTTTGAAGCGGGTGCCAAGAGTGTAATCGAGAAAATCTTGCCGGTAATCGACAATTTTGAACGTGGTCTTGCCTCTACAAAAGAGGAAGATAAAACCAACCCTCATGTGGAAGGTATGAATATGATTTATAAGCAGCTTATGACCGAACTTGATAAGTTGGAAGTAAAACCCATTGAAGCAATCGGTCAGGAATTCAATCCTGATTTCCACAACGCTATTATGCAGGTGGAAAGCGATGAATACGAAAGCGGCATTATTGCACAGGAACTTTTAAAAGGATACACCTATCGCGACTCAGTCATCAGACATAGCATGGTAGCGGTAGTCAGTTAATACAGCAAACAATTTTTTATAATAAAGGCGTGAAACGCCGATAAAACAGGAGGAAATGAAAAATGGGTAAAATTATTGGTATTGACTTAGGTACAACAAACAGCTGTGTAGCTGTAATGGAAGGTGGTCAGCCCACCGTTATCGCAAATACAGAAGGTATGAGAACAACGCCCTCTGTTGTTGCTTTTACAAAGAACGGAGACAGACTTGTAGGTGAACCTGCTAAGCGTCAGGCAGTAACCAATGCAGACAAGACCATTTCATCAATCAAGCGTGATATGGGTACTGATAAAGGCAGAACCATCGACGGTAAGAAGTATTCACCTCAGCAGATTTCTGCTATGATTTTACAGAAATTAAAAGCAGACGCTGAAGGATATTTAGGCGAGAAGGTTACAGAAGCAGTTATCACTGTTCCTGCATACTTCAACGATGCTCAGCGTCAGGCTACCAAGGACGCAGGTAAGATTGCAGGTCTTGATGTTAAGCGTATTATCAACGAGCCTACAGCAGCAGCTTTGGCATATGGTTTGGATAACGAAAAAGAACAGGTTATCATGGTATACGACTTAGGTGGCGGTACATTCGACGTATCTATTATCGAAATCGGTGAAGGTATCATTGAAGTACGTGCGACAGCCGGTGACAACAGACTCGGTGGTGACGACTTCGACCAGAAGATTACAGATTATATCCTTGCTGAATTCAAGAAGCAGGAAGGTATTGACCTTTCTAAGGATAATATGGCTTTGCAGAGAATTAAGGAAGCAGCAGAAAAGGCCAAGAAGGAACTCTCATCTGCTACAACAACAGATATCAACCTTCCTTACCTTACAGCAACTCCCGAAGGCGCTAAGCACTTCGAAATGACTCTTACAAGAGCTAAATTTGATGAATTAACACATGATTTGGTAGAAAGAACGGCAATCCCTGTTAAGCGTGCATTGGAAGATGCAGGTGTAACACCTTCTGAATTAGGTAAAGTACTCCTTGTAGGTGGTTCTACACGTATCCCTGCAGTTCAGGATAAGGTAAAACAGTTAACAGGACACGAACCCAGCAAGTCATTGAACCCTGACGAATGTGTAGCTCTCGGTGCTTCTATCCAGGGTGGCAAGCTTGCAGGTGATGCAGGTGCAGGTGAAATCCTTCTTCTTGATGTAACTCCCCTTTCTCTTGCAATCGAGACAATGGGTGGCGTTGCTACAAGATTAATCGAAAGAAATACAACAATTCCTGTTAAGAAGAGTCAGGTATTCTCTACCGCAGCTGACAACCAGACAGCAGTAGATATCAACGTTGTTCAGGGTGAAAGACAGTTCGCAAGAGATAATAAGTCTCTTGGCCAGTTCCGTCTTGACGGTATCCCTCCTGCAAGACGTGGCGTACCTCAGATCGAAGTTACTTTTGACATCGATGCAAACGGTATCGTAAACGTATCTGCTAAGGATTTAGGAACCGGTAAGGAACAGCACATCACTATTACTGCAGGATCTAACATGTCTGATGCAGACATCGAAAAGGCTGTAAAAGAAGCTGCTGAGTACGAAGCTCAGGATAAGAAGAGAAAAGAAGCTATCGATGCAAGAAATGATGCGGACTCCATGGTATTCCAGACAGAGAAGGCATTGAATGAAGTTGGCGATAAGATTTCTGAATCTGATAAGTCTGACTTGGAAGCTGAATTAAACAACGTAAAAGATATCCTTGAGAGAACCAAAGACAAAGAAATGACAGAGGATGAAGTTTCTGAGTTAAAGGCTGCTCAGGAGAAGATGATGGAAAAGGCACAGTCTCTCTTTAGCAAGATGTATGAAAGTATGCAGGGAGCCGGTGGTGCAGGCCCTGATATGAGCCAGTTTACAGGCGCAGACGCTGATATGGGTGGTGCTACATCAGAAGCAGCTGATGATATTATCGACGGAGACTTCAGAGAAGTCTAATCATCAGGCATTGATTAGGTGTTATAAAAGAAAGATAACGTAGGCGGGGGATTCGGAAGAATTCCCCTCTACATAGAATAAACTCCACGGGGAAAGCAATTTTTTCGTGGAATTTATGACGCTATGCGGAATGGCGATTTAACTTGTGTTGTTTCTTAGAACAACGGAATGGAGAACATTATGGCAGAACAGAAAAGGGATTATTACGAGGTCCTTGGTGTTGAAAAAGGGGCAGATGATGCCGCAATTAAAAAAGCATATCGTGCTCTTGCCAAAAAGTATCACCCGGACATGAATCCGGATGATCCTAATGCAGAAGCAAAATTTAAGGAAGCATCGGAAGCATATGCTGTATTAAGTGATGCAGATAAAAGAAAACAGTATGATCAGTTTGGTCATGCAGCGTTTGACCAGGGAGCCGGTGGTGCAGGATATGGCGGCTTTGACTTCTCCGGTACAGATTTTTCAGATATTTTCGGAGATATTTTTGGAGATTTCTTCGGCGGTGGAAGGCGTAGTAGCAGTGGTAGAGGAAATGGACCCCAAAAGGGTGCCGATATCCGTAAATCTGTGCGCCTGACTTTTGAAGAGGCGGTATTTGGTACCGAAAAAGAAATTGAAGTAGACTCTAAGGAAGAGTGTCAGACCTGTCATGGTAGCGGCGCAAAGCCCGGAACCAGCCCGGAAACCTGTCAGAACTGTAAAGGTAAAGGTCAGGTGGTAGTTACAACCAACTCGTTCTTCGGAACAATGCGTAGTGTTCAGACATGTCGCGAGTGTAACGGTAGCGGTAAGGTAGTAAAAGAAAAATGTTCGGATTGTCGCGGAACCGGTTATACCACTATCAGAAAGCGTTATGCCGTAAGTTTTCCGGCAGGTATTGATAATGGCATTGTAAGACGCCTGCAGGGAAAGGGTGAACCCGGTGTAAACGGCGGACCTCGTGGAGATATTTTAGTAGAACCTATAGTTTCAAGACACCCCATTTTCCAGCGCCAGGAATATGACATTTATTCTACCACATCAGTATCCTTTGCTGTTGCAGCATTAGGCGGTGAAATTTTCGTGGATACCGTTGACGGGAAAGTGGTATATGAAGTTAAACCCGGCACACAGACAGGTTTGCGTGTTCGTCTGCGCGGTAAGGGTGTACCTACCCTTCGTAACAAAGAGGTGCGAGGTGATCATTACGTAACATTGGTAGTATCTGTGCCTGAGCGTTTGTCAGGCGAAGCAAAAGATTTATTGCGTCAGTTTGATGCTGTGACGGGAGATAGTCTGCATACAGTTGGTAAGGTAAAAGACGATAAGGACAAAGACCCGAAGGATAAAGAAAAAAAGGGTAGGAAGAAAAAAGGATTTTTTGGGTAATTGAATAGATGAGGCAGGTGTTAATTGTTCTCAGGGACGCTCTCGCTCCGTTGTGTTATGTAGCGGTACATAGAATTGCAAAGAACGCAATTCAAGTACCGACGAACACAAAGGCCCTTTCGAACAAAATAACACCTGCCTCATCTTTTTATATTGTTGCAGAAAAATTATGATTAATAAAAGGTATTATGCGATGGTAATACATTGCAAGAAAATACTACTATGATTCTGAAGTTTCGTCATTAACCGGTTTGTTTGTATCTGAAGAATTGTCAGAAACTGCCGCGGAAAATTTTTCTTCAATTGCAGCCGATTCAGTTTCATTTGCCAGTTCAATGTTTTTTTGAACATCTTCCTGTGTGGTTTCTTTTACTTTTTTCTTGAAGAGTTCTTTTAACTTCTTTTTGCCTTCCGGAGTTCCCAATTCGGCAGCTTTTAAATCACCTTTGTAAACAGCTTCCATTAGCATAATATAAGCTTCGCCGAGGGCTGTTGTAATCACTCCTGCAGTTGCACCGGAAATGGTTCCGCCAAGAACTGTGCCTGCGCCGGGAACCAGTTTTAAAAGATTTGCGGCAATGGTTTTGCCCGCAATGGTGGCGCTGCCTGTACCTAATGCGGCGGATACAAAAGCAGTAATAATACTTTTATTGATATCCAAACCGTAAATGGCTGTAATACTTGCAATCATTGCCACTTGTGTGGGAATTAAAAGAGCACTGTCTGCAAAAGGAATAGGTGCAAAACCTTCACCGAATGCTGTCGCTGTTGCGGTTGCTACGGCAACCTGTGCACGCTTTTTTTTGGCCCTGAGTGAAGCGATTTGAACACTCTGTAGCGTGTCCTGCAGTTCTTCCGGCAAAACTTCCGTCATAACGGCAAGTAAGGCATCCAGACCATACGCTTTAATAGGCGGAAGGGATTCATCAAAAACAAAATCCTGTGCAAGCACGGGAACGACCTGGATAACATCAAGGTTTTCATCCAGGATTAAGTTCTTCATTTTTTCGGCATTCGGCTTGGAGAAGGCCTGAGTCAAAACAATGATAACAGGAACTTCCGTTAAGGAATTTTCTTTGGCAAGGTCACGCAACCACTCGATTTCTTCCGGTTCAATACGATTGGAAGCGGTATTGATACAATACCAGATGCAGTGAATTGCTTTGTTTACATCGGTTCCGGACATGCCGGCTTTGATGGTATCAAGAATTTCTTTTTTTACTTCCTTCTGCGCATCTTTTCCTAACTCGAATCCTTTGGTATCGTAAATGTTCAAAGGAACTCCCTTTTTACTGATTTTACGCATATGTTGCGTGATTGGTTTGCCGATACCGGTTTCTGCCAGATTGTCGCGGAACATGCTGTTGATTAAGGTACTTTTGCCAACACCGGTTTTACCTGCAACAATAATATTTAAGGTATTTAAATTTTTAATACGATCGCTTATGGCAGTGATACAATCCTGCGCAATTTTATCAAGACTAACTTCCATTTACTAATCCCCCGTTATTTTTTATCGATTGTAATTCCGTATTTGTCGCGAAGGACCTTACGGTTGTATGACTTGTACAATTTATTGGAACATTTTTTTTGAAGTTTAGGTATTAAAAGGACACCTACCCCTACGGTGGCAATAAAGCCTGTAACCAATAACAACTTATCATCTTTTGACATATGTATATCCCCCTTAGAATCGAAATTTATCTGCAAAAGACATGTGTAAATTTCGTGAGAATAAAGTACCCGCATATGTAGTTTATCATAGTAAAACGCAGATTTCAATTATTACCACGCATATCCAAAACAGCAAATGCAAAAATAAAATATTGTATGAAAAGGTTCCGATTAGGCTTGTATGAAAAAAATGAGTGGTGTATAATTTGTTAGAAATATTCTTTAAGACTTTGAAATTTTTTATGTTCGTGCGGTAATCCGCAAAGTTTAAGGGAATAATGAATACGATAGATATCACCCGAATAGGAGATAATCATGGCAACCTGGTCCTCAAGAGGTCTTCGTGGTTCCACACTGGAAGACATGATAAACCGTACAAATGAAAAATACCGCGAGAACGGTCTGGCCTTGATACAGAAAGTTCCCACCCCCATCACACCGGTGCAGATAGACCAAAAGAGCAGACACATTACCCTTGCTTACTTTGATCAGAAAAGTACCGTAGACTATATCGGTGCTGTGCAGGGGATACCGGTGTGCTTTGATGCCAAAGAAAGTTCTAATCTGACCTTTTCTTTGCAGAACATCCATACCCATCAGGTACAGTTTATGGAGGAGTTTGAGAAGCAGGGAGGAATTGCTTTTTTCTTAATTTACTATACATCTATTGATGAGTTATATTATCTCCCCTTTGAATATCTGAAACTGTTTTGGGACAGGGCGCAGAATGGAGGTCGTAAAAGTTTTCGTCATGAGGAATTGAATCCGGCATATGTATTGCCCAAACACAGTGGTGTGCTTGTGCCTTACTTAGAGGCACTGAAACAGGATTTGGAAGACAGGGAGTAGTGTTTGGTAATATTCAATTGACAGGTAAAAATTCGGCGGAATAAGTAGTTGACTTTTGATTTTAGGATAAAAGGGAAAATGTATATGCATTTTCTCTTTATTTTTTTTGATAAAAACGTATTATTCTAAATGCATAAAAGATATTTGACACAATTAAACAATTTCGCCCGTTGTCGGAATTAAATTTATTTGACAATTTTCTTTTTCATGCCATGTTAATGCAGGAAGACGTGGGAGAAGAATTTTGCCGGATATTTACGATATTGAGCCAAATCAAATATATGAGAAGGAAACATTACCAAAGAGATTGAGATATTATCACGGATTGATTGCTACACAGGTGCTGGCCGGTGGGGCAGACTATGATCAGCTCCCCAACGTTGTTATTATTTTCATACTACTAGAGAAAACAACGGCAGACAATGTAACAAATCAGGAAATAGGAAATGTACATCGTCTGGTTGATATGGTAAAATCCCGGAGGGAGGTTGACATTAGCTACATGAAATCTTGGGAATGGGATAAATTTAATCGGAGACTGGGAAAAGAAGAAGGTTGGAGAGCAGGTCGGGCAGAGGACTGGAAGCAGGCCGGGTAGAAGGTATCCAGGCGTTAATTACCACATGTCAAAATTTAAATGTGTCCCGTGAGGACATTCTTACACAACTCAAAGAAAATCTATCTTTAGACGAGGCGTCTGCCTTGGAATATCTGGAAAAATATTATCAACAGTAAATTGAATTAATGAAGAAACATATCATTTATTCTTCGGGTAAATGGTATGTTTTTTTGCGTTTAAATGTGATATAGTATAAAAAGGAGTGGTATGCACAGAAAACGATTGAGGTATCATAAATGAGTGTGATTGTAAAAGGATTTGAAGAATTAACTACCACCGAGCTTTATGAAATTTTAAAGGCACGGGCTGAGATTTTTATTATGGAACAGAATATCAACTATCAGGATATGGATGATATTGATTACGGCAGTCTCCATTGTTTTATCAAGGAAGGTGATAAGGTAATTGCTTATTTGCGGGCTTTTTATAAAAGTGAAGACAAGTCCGTTGTAAAAATCGGAAGAGTATTAACTTTGGAACATGGTAAAGGTATGGGAAGAACTCTTTTGGAAGAAAGTTTAAAAGTGCTCAAAAAGAGAATGCCTTGTAACAAAATATATGTAGAGGCACAGAAGTATGCAATCGGTTTTTATGAAAAGTTTGGATTCATACCAACTTCCGGGGAATTTATGGAAGAGGGAATTATACATGTGGCGATGGAGTTGGAAGTGTGATTTAAATAAAGATGCTTTTGGTAATGATAGGTAAAGTTAAATGAAGCGATGATAGATAAAAGACTGAATAATGAGGAGGCGCGATATGAAGTGGCATAAAATTACAGTGAAAACAATTACGGATGCTGAAGATATTATTATTTGTACATTGGCGGATGTGGGTCTTGAGGGCGCACAGATTGAGGATAAAATTCCTTTAACCCCCTTGGAGAAGGAGCAGATGTTTGTGGATATTTTACCGCAGGCAGAGGAAGATGACGGTGTGGCTTATCTAAACTTCTTTGTAGAAGAAAGCGACGAGTTAAATATGGACGAGCTGGTGGCAGCCGTGGAAGAAGAATTGGAAGGGCTTCGTATGTTTATGGATATTGGCGAAGGCACCATTACTTTATCTGAAACCGAGGACTTGGATTGGATTAACAACTGGAAGAAATATTTCCACCAGTTTTATATTGATGAACTGCTGGTAATTCCTTCTTGGGAAGAAGTAAAACCTGAAGATGCGGACAAGAAGATTCTGCATATTGACCCGGGAACTGCTTTCGGTACCGGCATGCATGAGACTACCCAGCTTTGCATTCGCCAGATTAAAAAGTATGTAACGCCGGAAACCGAGATTCTGGACGTAGGATGCGGTAGTGGTATTCTTGCAATCCTTGCCTTGATGTATGGTGCAAAGCATGCCAAGGGAACCGATTTAGACCCTTGCGCCCTGGATGCGACTTTGGAAAACATGGAAGCCAACGGTATTAATCCGAAGGATTTTGAAGTAATTATCGGTAATATCATCACAGAGAAAGAAGTACAGGATTGGGCAGGTTATGAGTGCTATGACATTGTTGTGGCAAACATTCTTCACAATGTTCTTGAGGTGTTGACCCCGGTCATTATTGCCCAGTTAAAACCCGGTGCAGTTTATATTACTTCCGGTATTATTGCCGAGAAGGAAGACTTCGTTGTGGACGTGGTGAAAAAAGCAGGTCTTGAACTTGTGGAAATAACCCGTCAGGGCGAGTGGGTCAGCGTAACAGCGAAGAAACCTGAATAATTGGTTTTATAATGGATGTGAGAGCGGATAATATGAAATGCAAGCACTTATCACCATTAGGTATGTATTAAGAATTAGGAGTTGTAATTATGTATCACTTCTTCGTAGACCCCGGACAAATTCAGGGGAAACAAATTTTCATAACAGGAAAAGACGTGAACCATATTAAGAATGTTCTTCGCATGCGTATCGGAGAAGAAGTGTCCGTGGGCAATGGAATCGATGGTAAAGAATATCGTTGTGCCATTGATGCCTTTAAGGAGGATTGCGTTGTGTGTAAGCTTCTCTTTATTAAAGAAGACGGCGTGGAATTGCCTGTAAAAGTTACGCTTTTTCAAGGCTTGCCCAAGGCAGATAAAATGGAGTTAATCATTCAAAAGGCTGTAGAGCTTGGTGTGTATGAAATCGTACCGGTGGCAACCAAACGTTGCGTGGTAAAATTGGACGCCAAGAAAGAAGCGTCTAAAATCGCCCGCTGGCAGGCTATTGCGGAAGCGGCGGCAAAACAGAGTAAAAGGGCTGTGATTCCCCAAATCTGTCCGGTTATGACCATGCAGGAAGCAATTCGAAAAGCTTCTGAAATGGAACACAAAATCATTCCTTATGAACTTGCCGAAGGTATGGAAAAAACAAAAGAGATCTTTGCATCTATGGTTTCCGGTAATAACGTGGCTGTTTTTATCGGCCCGGAAGGCGGATTCGAGGAAAAGGAAGTGGAAGCGGCTTCGGTAGCAGGTGTTAACCCCATTTCTCTTGGAAAAAGAATTCTTCGTACGGAAACTGCCGGTTTTACCGTGCTTTCCTGGATTATGTATGAGATGGAAGTACGCCATGGAGAATAAGAGATAAAATTTATTATATGCAGAAAAAATAGGAATTATACATTTTATGAAGAAATGCCGTGTACGATGTTTCCGGAATTTGCATATAGTATATCAGAAAATTATTTCCGCATAAACAAAAAGGTCTTATGAGGAAATTAAACGATAAAGGCAGGAAATGTTATGGAGATATATTTAGACAATTCTGCGACAACCAGATGCTTTAATGAAGTGGCGCAGGTGGTTGCGCAGATGATGACTGAAGATTATGGAAATCCTTCCAGTATGCATATGAAAGGCGTTAAGGCTGAGCAGTATGTAAAGCAGGCAACGGAAGTAATAGCAAAAACATTAAAGGTAAGTGAAAAAGAGATTTTTTACACCTCCGGTGGTACGGAGTCTGACAATATGGCGATTATAGGAACGGCTATGGCAAATTACCGTGCAGGCAAACATATTGTAACCACTCCCATGGAACATCCGGCTGTAGGACAGTGTATGAAGTATCTCGAAAAAGAAGGATTTGAAATCACCTATTTGCAACCGGATTCTACAGGCTGCATCAGTCTGGAGGATTTAGAAAAAAGCATCCGTAAAGATACGATTTTGGTATCCGTTATGGCGGTAAATAATGAAATAGGAACCATACAGCCTATTGAAAAAGCGGGTGAAATCATCAAACGCAAGAATCCTAACACGCTGTTTCATGTGGATGCGGTGCAGGGCTATGGTAAGATGGAAATCTATCCCCGCAAATGGAAGATTGATATGCTTTCCGTCAGTGGTCACAAAATTCACGGGCCGAAAGGTGTGGGATTTTTATACATTAACGAAAAAGTAAAGATTAAACCCATTATATTGGGCGGTGGTCAGCAGAAAAATATGCGTTCCGGCACAGAAAATGTACCCGGAATCGTGGGGCTTGCCAAAGCAGCAGAACTGGTCTATGCCAATATGGAGCGCGATATTAACAAGATGTATTGTTTGCGTGACTATTTTGTCAGTCAGGTCAGTAAAATGGAAGGTGTTACGGTCAATGGTGCAGAAGCACGAAACAGTGCCCCCCATGTGGTTAGTGTTTCGGTAGAAGGTGTCAGGGCAGAAGTTTTGCTTCATGCGTTGGAGGAACGCGAAATTTATATTTCCGCAGGCAGTGCATGCTCGTCTCATAAGCCTATGCCCTCTGCAACATTGCAGGCAATTGGTTTACCGAAGGAATGGTTAGGCTCTACCGTGCGTTTCAGCTTTTCGGTATTTACCACCAAAGAAGAAATTGACTATGCATTAACCGCATTAAAAGAAATAATACCTATGCTTCGAAAATTTACCAGAAGATAGAAGGTTGTGTTTTGCGGGAGGAGTAAAGACTCCTCCCGGTAAAAGGAGAAAAAGATGTTACCTTTCCGGACAAGTATTATAGTAAGCATTATCGAATTTTTCAGCGTTGTTCTTTTGCATGTTGTGTATGCGTGGAATCTGTTTGGCATTGAGAAAGCGTTGTTTATTTCCATAGGATTTCTTCCGGTGTTGCTTACCATACTTTTATACCGTACCATATCCAACGAAAATGCCATTGTACGTTGTTTTTATGTCACAATGACGCTGACCAGTTATATTATCTCCGTTCAACTGGATACGGTAGGTATGCTTTTAATGATTTATATGGCAGAAGCGTTGATTATTGCGTTGTTTGTAAAAAGGCGTATATTTATTGAATATTTTGTTTTTTCCTTTGTGGGACTGTCTGTTGTGGGTATTTTCCAAAAGGAAGATATTAATCTGTTTTTCTCTACATGGATATACACCATTTATCTTTTGTTTTACTGCTTTGGCATGATTACCTTGCTGATTCTGATTACCGGTGTGGAATCTTATCAGATAAAGATGGAGGAAAAGAATAAGGAAGCTCAGGAAGCTCTGGAAGCAAAGTCGAATTTCCTTGCCAATATGTCTCATGAAATCCGTACTCCCATGAATGCTATCAGTGGTATGGCGCAGCTTTTATCCCAAAAAAATTTCCAGAAGGAGGAGAAGGAATACATTGCTACCATACAAAAGTCTTCCGAGAGCCTTTTGTCCATTATTAATGAGATTTTGGATTTCTCTAAAATTGACAGCGGAAATATGGAAATTGTAGAAGAAGAATATCATTTTAATTCGCTGATTCATGATGTATTAAGCATTATTGAATTCAGAATGAGAGGCAAAAGTGTAAAACTCATTATTGATATCGACCCGCGTATCCCCCGCGTACTGATTGGTGATCAGCTTCGTATCCGGCAGGTGTTAATTAATATTTTGAATAATGCCGTGAATTTTACCCATAGGGGACATATCCGTTTGCATATCGTATGGCAGAAAAATAATGAAAAGGATGGCTGCCTGGAAGTTGAAGTTGAAGATACCGGTATTGGTATTTCGGAAGAAAATATGAAGAAACTCTTCCGTGCTTTCGGACAGATTGATACACGTAAAAACCGTAACGTGGAAGGAACCGGTTTGGGACTGGTTATTTCTAAAAGTTTATTAAATCAAATGGGTGGTGATATCTGGGTAGAAAGTACATTGAATGAAGGTAGTGTATTTTCTTTCCGCCTGCCTCAAAAAGTAAAGGATGGGCGACCGTCTAATTATGAGGCGAATCATGAAAAAGTTTTTGCTTCCAATGATGAATTTAAACTGACGTTCAGGGCGCCCAATGCTAAGGTTATGGTGGTGGATGATAATAAGGTAAATCTCCAGGTTGCCAGTGAACTGATGAAAAAGTTTGGATTTGAACCGGTTTTGGTTGAAAGCGGTTCAGAAGCAGTTAATCGTATTGAAGAAAATCTGGTAAGCTATGATGTGATTTTTATGGATCATATGATGCCTTTTATGGATGGTGTGGAAACTACAAAAAAAATACGAACCATCCAGTCAGAATATGCACAGGAACTGCCGATTGTTGCGTTGACGGCAAATGCAATTAAGGGTGTGGACCGACAATTGAAAGAAGCCGGGATGAATGACTATCTTTCTAAACCCATACATATGAAGCAGCTAAGTGACATCTTGGAGAAATGGATTCCCATCAATAAACAGGTGCGTATTATGGATGGTAAAGAGATTGCTCCGCCAAGATCTTATTTTACGAATCCTATGTTGAAGAAAGAGGCAGAGGAGAAGAAAGATATTCTGGATTGCTTAAAAGGAATTTCGGTGGAAGACGGACTTAGAAATTGTGGCGGAAACAAGAATGCATATATCCGGGTTTTAAATACCTTTGCTTCGTCTAATCTTTTGGCGGGGCTGGAAGAGTATTTGAATAAAAATGATGCGGAAAACTATTCGGTTATTGCTCACTCCATTAAAGGAGCATGCCGCAATATCGGGGCGGTTGAAGTCGCTGATATTGCTTATGACATGGAATTGGCAGGGCAGAATAAGGATATTGAATATATCAAGAAGAATCATGAAGAATTTGCTGCTGAATATGGTAAAGTGTTACGTTTGGTAACAAAGGCATTAATTGAACATCAGACGTAATTGTGTAAAAGTTAGTTTCTTGCAAAACCGTATAATAGCGTGTATAATTATAAGGATAGATACAAGAATATGGGGGTATTGCTATGTATCGTGTTGTAATTTGTGATGACGAGGCTACGTCCTTGCAAATCAGTCAAATTTTGACGGAACAAATATTGGAAGAAGAGGGAATTGAATATGAAATTGTTACCTTCGAAGATATGAGGGTAATGACGGAGGCGTTGTCGGACGAGAAGGCAGAGTATGATGTATTGCTTTGTGATATTCTTGCAGTAGGGATGAACGGTATAGAAGCGGCAAAAGAATTACGGCGTCTGGGTGAAAAACTACCGATTATTTTTATTTCTTCCACCGCAGAGTATGCTTTGGACGGATACAGTGTAAATGCACTGCGTTATTTACAGAAACCGATTGATTTGGAAAAACTGCGTGAAGGATTAAAAGAGGCATACCAGAGTTCCCAGACATCGGATGTTTTAAAATTTCAGGTAGCAGACCGTTTTTATAAAATTCCTTTCGCGGATATTGAATATTTGGAAAGCCGGGGCAGGGACACGGATATTATTACCGTGGACGGAACAATCAGTGTTCACATGAAGTTCTCGGACATGGAGAAAAAACTTCCGGCAGATATGTTTTTAAGATGCCATCGCTCATATATCATAAATCTTGCGCAGGCAAAGGATTTGGCTCGTTACCGATTCCTGACCAAGCAGGGTGTTGAGATACCGGTAAGCCAGTTACAGTATAATGATACCAAGCGCAGATTTATTAAGTTTCAATAAAACTTCCCGTAGATGATGTGTGCGGGAGAATAGAGGTTAAAATGTTTCAGACTCGTACATTTTTATTAAAATACGGAGAAATCTTTTTAAAAGGAAAAAACCGTTATGTGTTTGAAGATATTTTGGTGGATCAGGTGCGCCGTGCAGTAGCCAAATGCGATGGTGAGTTTAAAGTACACAAAAGCCTGTCCAGAATATATGTAGAAGCGCTTACGGATTATGATGAGGAAGAACTGATTGGTACCTTAAAATGTGTTTTTGGTGTCATTGCAATCTGCCCCGTTTTGGTTTTGGAAGACAAGGGGTTTGATGACTTAAAAGAACAGGTTGTTAAGTATATTGATGATGCTTATGAGGATAAGAATTTTACGTTTAAGGTGTTTTCAAAGCGTGCCCGCAAAAATTATCCTGTGAATTCCATGGAGATGAATTGCCTGATTGGGGAGGCGGTTCTGAATGCATATCCGGAAGTGAAAGTGGATGTGCACAAACCGGATGTGAGCCTGCATGTGGAAGTGCGTGAGAGAATTTATGTATATTCGATTATTATTCCCGGTCCCGGCGGCATGCCTGTAGGTTCTGCGGGAAAGGCAATGTTGCTTTTATCAGGCGGATTGGATTCACCTGTGGCCGGTTACATGATTGCAAAACGTGGTGTTAAGCTGGAGGCAGTATATTTTCATGCACCGCCTTATACCTCGGAAAGAGCGAAACAGAAGGTTGTGGATTTGGGCAATCTGATTTCCCGATATACAGGTCCGATGCGTTTGCATGTAATTAATTTTACGGAAATCCAAATGGCAATTTACGAGAAATGTCCTCCTGACGAACTGACCATTATTATGCGTAGATATATGATGCGTATTGCAGAACAGATTGGTCTTGAGAACGATTGTATCGGATTGGTGACGGGCGAGAGTATAGGTCAGGTTGCATCTCAGACCATGCAGAGTCTGGCTTGTACCAATGATGTATGTACTGTGCCGGTATACCGTCCGTTAATTGCTTTTGATAAGCAGGATATTGTAGATATTGCTGAAAAGATTAATACGTATGAGACTTCCATTTTGCCTTATGAAGACTGTTGTACAATATGGGTGGCAGAACATCCGGTAACCAAGCCTGTGGTGAAGGTAATAGCCAAACATGAAGAGAATCTTGCGGATTGCATAGATGATATGTTAAAAAAAGCGGTGGAAGAAAGAGAAATTATCGAAATCAAGTAGAAAAAAAGCACCGCCGGGATGACGGTGCTTTTGTTTTTGATGTTAAAATTATACGATGTAGGGAGCCAATACTTTTAATACTGCTTCTGCATCATCTTCAGCATGGATATTTAAATCGATGGGCTTTGATAAATCAAGGCTGAAAATACCCATAATAGATTTTGCATCGATTACATATCTGCCGGAAACTAAGTCGAAATCGTAATCAAACTTTGTAATATCATTTACAAATGATTTTACCTTATCGATTGAGTTTAAAGAAATAGATACTGTCTTCATATTTGTTTCCTCCTATAATAAAAAAATTAATTGTCAGCGTTTTTAGGGAAGGGAAATATGATGATTTCCA
>CAZYVY010000003.1:29741-33532 GCA_964651555.1 uncultured Lachnospiraceae bacterium
TGATAAAGTTGCTGAAAAAAAAGGAGATTTCCATGAAAAGTGTAGCATTACATAACCTTGGTTGCAAAGTGAATTCATATGAAATAGAAGTAATGCAACAAAACTTACAAAAAAGTGGGTATAAAATTGTTGATTTTAACCAAAAAGCAGATGTTTATATTATTAATACATGTTCCGTTACCAATATTGCAGATAGAAAAAGCCGTCAAATGTTGCATCGTGCCAGAAAACAGAATCCGGATGCAATAGTGGTGGCAGTAGGATGTTATGTGCAGGCGGATGCTTTTGGTATTGCTCAGGATGACAGCATTGATTTGCTTGTGGGAAATAATCTGAAAAAGAATATTGCGGGAATCCTGAACCGTTATACGGAATGGGAGGAACAATTGCCCGCGGAACTTGATGAAGAAGAAAGAAATTTTTTAAAAAAGACATTGAACAATACCACTTTGGTAGATGTGAAAAAGGCAGACTTCGAAGATGCATTGATGGAACAGACGGCTGAACATGCCAGAGCATATATTAAAATTCAGGATGGCTGCAACCGTTTTTGCAGTTATTGTATTATTCCTTATACCCGAGGGAAAGTGCGGAGCCGCAGGTGGGAAAGTGTTAAGGAAGAGGTTTCCGGTCTGGTCAGGGAAGGATATCGTGAATTTGTGCTGACCGGAATTCACATCAGTTCTTACGGGCTTGATTTTGAAGAAAAAAATCCTGAAAAATATCTTTCGGAGCTGATTCGGGCACTGAATGGGATGGAAGGTGTGGAACGTATCCGTATCGGCTCGTTTGAACCTATGATTCTGACTGAGGATTTTGTGGCGGAAATTGCTTCCTGCAAGGCAATGTGTCCTCACTTTCATATATCATTACAGAGCGGATGCGATGCTACGTTAAAAAGAATGAACCGACGGTATACTACACAAGAGTATATGGAGAAGGTAGAACTTCTCCGCAAATATTTCCCCGGTTGTGCTATCACTACCGACGTTATTGTAGGTTTCCCCGGTGAGACGGAAGAAGAGTTCGGACAGACAAAAGCTTTTCTTGAGAAAGTAAATTTCTTTGAAATGCATATATTTAAGTATTCCAGAAGAAGAGGAACCAAAGCAGATTCCATGCCCGATCAGATTCCGGAGAAAATAAAAACAAATCGCAGCAATATCTTATTGGATTTGGAAAAAACACAGTCGGAAGTTTTCCGTAAAACGTTTATCGGAAAAGCGGTAGAGGTTTTATTGGAAGAAAAAAAGGAGATAGGTGGGGTAGAGTATTGGATCGGACATACGGCAGAATATGTAAAAATTGCCCTGCCATCAGGCCAATATGGTAGGAATAGTTTAGTCCGTGTATGCGTAAAAGAATTCCTGCAGGAGGACATACTGCTGGGTAACCATATGGTATAAAGAAGAAAAATTTGTTAATAATAGGTATATGGTAACGCTCATAGCTTGAGTTTTGTTAGCATTTAGAGTATAATAAAACAGACTGTATACATAACAACAGATAGAAGAATAAGTTACATTTGCAAATAAAGGGTGAGAAACGATGCAGACAGAAAATACACAATTTTTTGAAGTGGAACAGGATTCCAAGGACAGGGTAAAAAATATTCTGGCCCAGGTTTATGATGCGTTGCAGGAAAAAGGATATAATCCCGTAAACCAGATTGTGGGCTATATTATGTCCGGAGATCCTACTTATATTACCAGTCATAATAATGCGAGAAGTTTGATTATGAAGATTGAACGTGATGAACTGGTAGAAGAGATGTTCCTTGAGTACATTAAGACAAATCAGTGGGAATAGTGCGGACGTAAGCAGGAGGATACTACATGCGTATCATGGGATTGGATTTCGGTTCCAAAACTGTGGGCGTGGCATTGGGCGACCCTACAGGTTTGATTGCCACCGGCTTGGAAATTATCCGTAGGGAGCGGGAAGATAAGCTTCGCAAAACACTGGCAAGAATCGAAGAGATTATTACGGAATACAAAGTGGAAAAAATTGTCTTGGGTTATCCGAAAAATATGAACGACACCGAAGGCGAGAGAGTTGAAAAAACATTGGCATTTAAAGAAATGCTGGAAAGAAGAACTGCTTTGGAAGTAGTGCTTTGGGATGAAAGACTTACCACAGTGGCGGCGGATGAACTTATGATGGAAGCCGGAATCCGTAGGGAGGACCGCAAGAAGTACGTGGATAAAATTGCGGCTGCATTTATTTTACAGGGATATTTGGATTATGCCGGCGATGAAAGCAAGGCATAAAATGAAAGGACACGGAATGGAAAAGATTTTATTTCAGGTAATGGGCGGAGAAGCTGTTGAATTTTATGTTTTGGAGCAGACAACAGTGGCAGGAATAAATTATATTTTGGTAACAGAGGAAGAAGAAGGGGATGGAGACGCCCTTATTTTAAAAGATATTTCCGGCAAGGATGATGAAGAGGCAGTATATGATATTGTATCAGACGATAAAGAGTTAAATGCCATTGCTGAAATTTTCGAGAATCTTTTGGATGACGTGGAATTTACCAAAGAATAAAAAGATTTTCATTATTTGGAGGATAACAGATTGAATTTGAATAATAAGCAAAGCAGTACAGGAAACACTGCCAAGGTGAAGGTTATTCCATTAGGAGGGCTGGAACAGATTGGTATGAATATTACTGCATTTGAATATGATGATACCATTATTGTGGTAGATTGCGGATTGAGTTTCCCGGCTGACGATATGCTGGGAGTTGACCTTGTAATTCCTGATATCACGTATCTGATGGAGAACAGGGACAAGGTAAAAGCATTTATGATAACCCATGGACATGAGGACCATATCGGTGCCCTGCCTTATATCTTAAAGCAGTTAAATGTACCGGTATTTGCCACCACACTTACCATGGGAGTAATTGAACATAAGTTAAAAGAACATGAAATTCAGGATATGGTAAAACGTCACACGGTACAGTTTGGTGATGTGGTGCGTATCGGAAAATTTAAGGTTGAATTCATAAAAACCAATCACAGTATTGTGGATGCGGCAGCTTTGGCTATCTATTCTCCGGCCGGCGTGATTGTACACACCGGAGATTTTAAGGTGGATTATACACCGGTATTCGGAGACGCCATTGATTTGCAACGTTTTGCGGAATTGGGAACGCAGGGGGTTTTGGCATTGATGTGTGATTCCACCAATGCTGAGCGTCCGGGATTTACCCAGTCGGAGCGTAGCTTAAGCAAGACGTTTGACACTATTTTTACAGAACATAAAAATACAAGAATTATTGTGGCAACGTTTGCGTCCAATGTGGACCGTGTGCAGCAGATTATTAATGCGGCAGACAGGTTTGGACGTAAGGTTGTGGTAGAAGGCAGGAGCATGGTTAACATCATTGAAACTGCCACGAATCTTGGAAGATTAAGTGTTCCGGAAAATACATTGATTGACATAGAGATGTTGAAAGATTACCCGGAAGAACAGACGGTTATTATTACCACCGGCAGTCAGGGAGAGAGTATGGCGGCATTAAGCCGTATGGCCATGGGGCAACATCGTAAGGTTAAAATCGGTCATCATGATACGGTTATCTTTTCGTCTAATCCAATTCCGGGAAATGAAAAGGCAGTTACCAAAGTCATTAATGAATTGTTCCAGAAGGGGGCAGACGTTATTTTTCAGGATGCGCATGTATCCGGTCATGCTTGTCAGGAAGAGATTAAGCTTATTTATACATTGACCCAGCCTAAGTATGCAATTCCGGTACATGGTGAATATAAGCATTTAAAGGCTCA
>CAZYVY010000003.1:33542-90799 GCA_964651555.1 uncultured Lachnospiraceae bacterium
AAAGGCTCATGCAAAATTAGCAGAACAGCTTGGAATGG
The DNA here is from genome assembly GCA_964651555.1 of uncultured Lachnospiraceae bacterium. Lineage (GTDB taxonomy): Bacteria > Bacillota > Clostridia > Lachnospirales > Lachnospiraceae > UBA3766. The sequence goes on from CAZYVY010000003.1 coordinate 33,581, forward strand.
ATAAAGAAAACATCTTTATTTTAAAATCAGGAGATGTTTTGGAGTTGGGAGAAGATTCGGCTGAGGTAACCGGAGAGGTACCGGTGGGTGCAATACTGGTAGACGGACTTGGTGTTGGCGATGTTGGTAATGTGGTATTAAGGGATCGCCAGAAACTGGCAGAAGATGGTATTGTTATTGTGGTTGCCGTTATGGATAGTTGTAGCAATATGTTGGTTTCGGGACCGGATATCGTATCCAGAGGCTTTACCTATACAAGAGATAATGAAGACCTTATGGAAGAAGCAAACCGTATTGTATTTGAAGTCTTAGAACGTATGCAGGAAAGAGGAATTACGGACTGGGGAAAAATTAAAGGCAATGTTAAAGATTCCTTGAATGAGTTCTTCTGGAAAACAACAAAGAGAAGACCTATGATTCTTCCAATCTTAATGGAAGTATAAGAGAAAGGTGCACATATGCAGATGTCCGATATGGAAAAAGCAACAGAAAAATATATTGCCGCGATGCAGAAGACTGAACAATATCAGACTTATTTGGAAGTAAAGGCAAGAGTAAAACAAAACGAAGACCTTTGGCGGCAAATATGTGATTACAGAAAAAGACGTTATGAATTTCAGAATCTTACCAGTCCTGAAGAATTATTTGACAGAGTAGACGCGTTTGAGCGTGATTACAGGGAGTGGAAGAAAAATCCTGATGTATCCGAATTTCTGGATGCAGAGCTGGCATTCTGCAGAATGCTTCAGGAATCAAACTTGCGTATCGTGGAAGCAATGCAGTTTGAGTAAGCGATGGAGGAACCGACAGTATGAACAAAAAAATGCTCACCGGAGTGGCAGGAACCATAATAAAAATAGCGGTGATGGTTGCTATTGTTATTTTGGTGTATAATCTTGCAATAAACGCATATGATTTTGGATATCGTATTTTCGCGGATGAAGCCATGGACAGTGGAACAGGAAGAACGGTTTCAGTTTCGATTGTGGAAGGAAAGACCGTATCGGAAATTGGTGAAATATTAGAAGAAAAAGGATTGATTCGCGACAGTAAGCTGTTTTATTTTCAAGAAATGTTTTCGGAATACAGAGGTGATTTGCAACCGGGAGTATATGAATTATCTACTTCCATGACGCCTTATGAAATGATGGCGGTTATGTCGGTTACGGAAGAGACGGAAGAATAAGAGCATAGAGACATGATTATTGACGAGAGACTGTTTACTTTTATCAATTCGTTTGATAAAGGAGGCACCCCATTTTTAGATGAGTTGGAAAAAGAAGCGAAGAGGGATTATGTACCGATTATACGGAAAGATATGCAAAACCTCCTTCGTTTCTTATTGCGTTTAAAAAGACCGGTAAATATTTTGGAAGTAGGCACTGCAATAGGATTTTCTGCTTTGCTCATGGCAGAGGCTACGGACGAAAATTGTCATATTACCACAATAGAAAATTACGAAAAAAGAATTCCTATTGCCCGGGAGAATTTTAAAAGAGGCGGCAAAGAAGAACGGATTACTTTATTGGAAGGCGATGCTGCGGAAATTTTAAAAACGCTGGATGGAAGTTATGATTTTATCTTTATGGATGCGGCTAAAGGACAGTACTTAAATTTTCTGCCGGATATGATGAGATTGCTGGCAGAAGATGGAATGCTGGTATCCGACAATGTTTTACAGGATGGGGATTTAATGGAATCCCGCTATGCGGTAACCAGAAGAAACCGCACCATTCATTCCAGAATGAGGGATTATTTGTATGAACTAAAAAACAATCCGGAACTGGAAACGGTAATTTTGCCTGTGGGAGACGGTGTGACGGTCAGTATAAAATTAACTGCCGAAAATGCAAAGAGTAAATAGATGTCAGTGAATGTTCTTTGGGGAAATAACGGAAGAACAGAGAGGTTGCCCATGAATAAAAATAAAAAACCGGAGTTATTGATTCCGGCAAGTAGTTTGGAAGTATTAAAAACCGCGGTTATTTTTGGCGCGGATGCGGTATATATCGGCGGAGAAGCGTTTGGTCTTCGTGCAAAAGCAAAGAATTTTTCCATGGAAGACATGGCAGAAGGCATTGCCTTTGCCCATGCCCATGGAGTTAAGGTTTATGTAACGGCAAACATACTGGCCCATAACGAAGATTTGGAAGGCGCAAGAGTTTATTTTGAAGAATTAAAAAAGATGAAACCGGAAGCCCCGGATGCGTTGATTATTTCTGACCCCGGGATGTTTACTATTGCCAAAGAAGTCTGGCCGGAGGTGGAAATTCATATTTCTACCCAGGCAAATAATACAAATTACCAGACCTATCTGTTTTGGTGGCAGCAGGGCGCAAAACGTGTAGTCAGTGCAAGGGAATTGTCTTTGGCGGAGATAAAAGAAATTCGCCGACATATTCCGGAAGAGATGGAAATTGAAAGTTTTATACATGGTGCGATGTGTATTTCCTATTCCGGAAGATGTCTGCTATCCAATTATTTTACCGGAAGAGATGCCAATCAGGGTGCATGTACCCATCCCTGCCGTTGGAAGTATGCGGTAGTGGAGGAAACGCGTCCCGGTGAATACATGCCGGTATACGAGAATGAGCGGGGAACCTATATTTTCAATTCCAAGGATTTATGCATGATTGAATACATTCCGGAGATTGTGGATGCAGGTATTGATTCGCTGAAAATAGAAGGCCGCATGAAAACGGCTTTGTATGTGGCAGCAGTGGCAAGAACTTATCGCAAAGCCATTGATGATTATTTTACTTCTGAGGAAGAATACAGGAAGAATATGGATTGGTACCGTCGGGAGATTTCCAAATGCACTTACCGCCAGTTTACCACAGGCTTTTATTTCGGTAAGCCTACAGAGGAAACCCAAATTTACGATAGTAACACATACATTAATGAATATGTATATCTGGGTATTGCGGAAGAAATTACGGAAGATGGAATGGTACGCATTGAACAAAAAAATAAGTTTTGTGTAGGCGATACAATTGAAATAATGAAACCGGACGGACGTAATGTGGAAACCGGGGTGGAAGCAATGTATGATGAAAAAGGAAATGCTGTTGACAGTGCACCGCATCCACAACAGGTATTATTCCTAAAGTTGAGTGAAACTTGTGAAAAGTATGATTTACTGCGGGTAAAGAAAGCGTAGTTTTTACTTGTAATAAAGAGAAAAACAGTGTATTTTATTCTAAGGTATACTGTAAAAGAATCCGAATGGAGAACATATATGACAGACAAAATTAATATTGAAGAGATATTTGCCAAAAATGTCTTTACCCTGGATACCATGCAGAAATGGATATCGCAGGAGGCTTATGAGGAAGTGGTCCGTGTTATGGAGAACGGCGGAGAACTTTCCGGTCAGACTGCGAATATTGTTGCCAAAGGGATGAAAGACTGGGCGGTAGAAAACGGGGCTACCCATTATACACATTGGTTTCAGCCTTTGACCGGATTTACCGCAGAAAAGCATGACTCTTTTATTACCCATCCTGATAAAAATGGTAAGATGTTGCTGGAATTTAAGGGAAAAGAATTAATTAAAGGAGAGCCGGATGCTTCATCATTCCCTTCCGGCGGACTTCGTGCTACTTTTGAGGCACGAGGATATACCACATGGGATATTACTTCACCTGCTTTTATTAAGGAGGATGCAACGGGTAAAATTCTATGCGTTCCTACTGCATTTTGCTCCTATAAGGGGGAGGCGCTGGATAAGAAAACGCCTTTGCTTCGTTCCATGGAAGCGGTAGGGCAGCAGGCATTGCGTATTGTCAGATTGTTTGGCAATTATGAGGCAAAAAAAGTAATTCCTTCTGTTGGTGCTGAACAGGAGTATTTCCTGATTGACAGACAGAATTATTTAAAACGTGAAGATTTAATTTATGCCGGACGTACTCTTTTTGGTGCTCCTGCACCGAAAGGTCAGGAAATGGATGACCATTATTACGGTTGTATCCGTGAACGTATCGGTGCATACATGAAGGATTTAAATGTTGAGTTGTGGAAATTGGGTGTAACGGCCAAAACACAGCACAATGAGGTGGCACCTGCACAGCATGAACTTGCGCCGATTTATGAGACCTCCAATGTAGCGGTAGACCATAATCAGATTGTCATGGAAACATTGAAAAAGGTTGCCGGACGTCATGGACTTACCTGCCTTTTACATGAAAAACCATTTAAGGGCGTAAACGGTTCCGGTAAGCATAATAACTGGTCGCTTACAACCGATACCGGTATGAATCTTTTAGATCCCGGAGATACACCCAATGAAAATATCCAGTTCCTTTTGGTACTTGCATGTATCATGAAGGCGGTGGATAAACACGCGGATCTTTTAAGACAGAGTGCATCTGATGTAGGAAATGACCACAGACTGGGTGCGGATGAGGCGCCGCCTGCAATCATATCCATCTTTTTAGGTGAACAGTTAGAGGATGTTGTAAAACAGTTGGTAGAAACCGGAGAGGCAACGCATTTGGTAGAAGGCGGTGTTTTGGAGACCGGTGTATCTACCTTACCGGATCTGTTAAAAGATGCCACAGACCGTAACCGTACTTCTCCCTTTGCATTTACAGGTAATAAATTTGAATTCCGTATGGTGGGTTCGGCTGATTCCATCGGTGACCCGAACACCATTTTGAATACGATTGTTGCGGAAGCATTTTGTGAAGCAGCAGACCGTTTGGAAGGTGTAGAAGACTTTGAGTTAGCGGTACATGATTTGATAAAAGAATACATGACTGCGCATCAGAGAATTATTTTTAACGGTAACGGATATGCACCGGAATGGATTAAGGAAGCAGAAAGAAGAGGGCTTCCCAATCTTCCTACAATGTTGGATGCTGTGGAGACGCTTACAACGGATAAGTCATTTGCGTTGTTTGAGAAATTCAACATTTTTACAAGAGCAGAGTTGGAATCTCGTAAAGATGTTTTGTATGAAACTTATTCCAAGACGATTAATATTGAAGCCAAGTGTATGATTGAGATGTCATCAAAGCAGATTATTCCTGCAGAAATAAGGTATGTAAAGATGTTGTCCGAGGCTGTACTCCAGGCTGAAGGAGCGGGAGTAAGTGCTACGGTGCAGAGAAATCTTCTTTCGGCGGTGACAGAGGAACTGGAAAAGATGCAGTCTGCGCTGGATAAGCTGGAAGAAGAATTAAAGGCGGCTCAGGGAATTAAAGAGCATAAAGCATGTGCTTTTTATTATCGTGATCATGTTAAAATTGCAATGGACGCCTTGCGTGAACCTGCAGATGCTTTGGAAATGTTATCAGACAAAGAAGTTTGGCCGATTCCTACATATGGCGATTTATTGTTTGAAGTGTAAGGAGGGAATAGAATGAGAGAACCTGTTTTGGTAATTATGGCTGCCGGTATGGGTAGCAGATATGGTGGATTGAAACAGATTGATCCTGTGGATGCTGCCGGAAATAAGATTCTTGATTTTTCCATATATGATGCGTTGAGAGCAGGCTTTAAGAAGGCGGTTTTTATTATAAAAAAAGAAAATGAAGCACTGTTTCGGGAATGTATCGGTGATGCAGTAAGCAGACATATGGAAGTGGAATATGTGTTCCAGGATTTAAGCGACGTGCCGGAAGGTTTTGTGATTCCTAAAGAAAGAGTAAAGCCTTGGGGAACTGCACATGCAATTTACAGTTGCCGCGATACGGTAAAAGAGCCTTTTGCGGTAATTAATGCAGATGATTACTATGGCGTGGAGGCATTCAAGGTTTTATATGATTTCCTGACAACCCATGAGGATGATGAGAAGTATCGCTACGCTATGGTAGGATATCGTCTGGGAAATACGTTGACGGAAAACGGTTCCGTAGCAAGAGGCTGTTGCATTACCAATGAAGAAGGATATTTGGTTTCCATTACGGAAAGAACCAAGATTATTAAGACGGAAGATGGTGCTGCATATACAGAGGATGAGGGTGTAACCTATCAGCCTATCGATATTGATTCGCCCGTATCCATGAATATGTGGGGCTTTACTCCCAGCATTATTCCGGAATTAGGTAAGGCATTGCAGGAATTTTTTGCCAATAAGGTTGTGGCAAATCCCTTAAAGGCAGAATGTTATCTTCCTATTGAGGTGGATGGTCTGTTAAAAGCAGACAAGGCTACCGTGCAGGTGCTTTCATCCAAGGATAAGTGGTTCGGTGTTACATATAAGGAAGATAAACCTTATGTAATGGAATCTATTCAGAAATTGAAAGATGCAGGAGTTTATCCTGACGTGTTGTGGAATTAATCTATTGCGTGAGAATATGTAATGATTCTCACGCTTTGTGTTATGGAAAAAGTGATAAAAAGAATTTGCTTCGGGAGGAAAAGAATGGCAATACTTGTTACCGGCGGTGCCGGATATATTGGAAGTCATACGGTAGTGGAACTTCAGAATGCCGGATACGATGTGGTTGTAATTGATAACTTAAGTAATTCCAGTCGTAATTCTTTATTGAGGGTTGAAAAAATTACAGGGAAAAAAGTTCCTTTTTATGAAGTGGATATTTTAGATGAAGCAGGGCTTCGCGAAGTGTTCCGAAAAGAAACAATTGATTCCTGCATCCATTTTGCAGGACTGAAAGCGGTGGGAGAGTCCGTAAGGGAGCCGTGGAAATATTACCGGAATAATATTGCAGGTACATTATGCTTATTGAAGGTTATGGAAGAATTCAATGTAAAAAATATTGTATTCTCTTCTTCTGCAACCGTTTACGGCAATCCGGCCTTTGTGCCCATTACCGAAGAATGTCCTAAAGGAGAAATTACTAATCCTTATGGTCAGACCAAGTCCATGCTTGAGCAGGTACTGACGGATATGCAGAAAGCTGACCCGGCATGGAACGTTATTCTTTTAAGATATTTTAATCCGATTGGAGCCCACGAAAGCGGAACTATTGGAGAGAATCCTAACGGAATCCCCAATAATTTAATGCCTTACATTACCCAGGTGGCAGTAGGAAAGCTAAAATGTCTGGGCGTTTTCGGAGATGATTATGATACACCGGACGGTACGGGAGTAAGAGATTATATTCATGTTGTGGATTTGGCAATCGGACATGTACGTGCGATTGAAAAACTTGCCTCTAATCCGGGATTGTGCATTTATAATTTGGGAACAGGAACCGGTTACAGTGTGTTGGATGTGATAAAAAATTTTGAGAAAGCATCAGGGGTAAAAATTCCTTATGAAATCAAAGACCGCCGTCCCGGAGACATTGCACAGTGTTATGCAAGCCCCGAAAAGGCGGAAAAAGAACTGAACTGGAAAGCAGAACGGGATATTTTGAAAATGTGTGAAGATTCATGGCGTTGGCAGTCAAATAATCCAAATGGTTATGAGGATTAATTTTTAGTTGGGAAAAATGTGCCGTGCATATTTTTTGATGGTAAACAGTAAAGGCAAGCCTAAAATGCCACAGGAAATAATTTCACCAAGGCATACGGTAATAACCGAGAACCACAGAGGTTCTATTCCGTAGGCATATTTTAAAACCAAAGGGATAATGACAGTATTGGAAACAATGGGCGGTATGGGAGCAAACCATGCCGCTATTTTTGTATATTTCGAAGCCTTTTTCGATGAATTTGTTGCGTCTACAGTGGAGGCCGGCGCAAGATTTTGTCGGCTGGATTTGCCGATTGCATAGGTTGCAATTCCCCCTAATAAAGTTGCAATACTGCCAAATATAATATCAAAAATATTGGCGCTTACCAAAAGATTGCTGATAATACAGCCAACAAAGAGCCCGGGAATTGCTGCCGGTGTAAAAAAAGGTAAAATGGTGAGGGCTTCTGAGAAACGGACTTGGATGGCATATGATGCCAGACCGAAAAGGTTGGATACCTCCGTAAGAACTACATAAAGAGCAGCAATCATTGCTGCCTGCGTAAGAAACAGAATTTTCTTGTTTTTCATTTTTTAATCTCCTTAGTTTTATTTAAGGTCAGGATGGTTTCGAACTGACCATATGTTAAATGTCCTGATATAAAAATCAGGACATTTATTTTTGTATTAATCTACCACAATATCATTTGCAGGAGTATCGGAAGCGGTGTCCTTTTTGCCTGTGTTATCGGTGCAGGTAAAAGTTACGATTACATTATTGTTTGTTGTTTTAACATTACAATCAATATCGGCACCATGAGCTGATTTGACCTGAGACATAATCTGATTAATGGGAAAACCGAAAGAGGTTTCCAAACTTTCTTTTAATACACAGTCTGAGTTTAAAAAAGAAGTGTTATCGTTAATATTCATACCTGTTGCTGAATCCATCAACTGAAGATAAGGCTGGCTTGCTTCATCTGCTTTTACCTCTGCATCTACAATAGCAGTTGATACTCCGGTACGGATGGTATCCGCTAATTGCGTATCTGAAGATACATTAGTTTTTTCAATGTATTTTACCAATTGTGGAGCCATTACCCCGATGGCGATTGCCATGATAGCAATTACAATAATTAATTCAACAAGGGAAAAACCTTCATTATGTTTCATAAAATAATCCTTTCTTTTGAGACAAGAAAAATATTAAGGATTCCGAAAGCTTACTTTTGACAGTTTGTTCACAATTATTAAGATAGCATTCAACGGGGAAAAAAGCAAGTAGGTAAACATCAAAAGGGAATAAAAGGATATGAATGCGCAGAATATAGGTGATTTATGGGCATTTATGAGGTTGGATTTTATAAAAAATTATATTTGTAAAAGTTACTGTTTTTCCCTTGACAATATATATAATGGTATACACGAATTTACATATTTGCTTTGCAGGAAACTCTGTAAAGTAAAAGGAAAAAGGGAGGGAAATATGATGAAGAGTAAGATAATTGCCAAACTTGCACAGAGATTATTCTTATTAATGGCAATTATAGGTGTGCTGTGTGGCAGCAGCATGACTGCAAGGGCTGCAGAGTTACCGGAGGATATAACTTCGGAAGAGGTTATAGAGGAAGTAACAAATGTTGTTGAAGAAACTAAAATTGCAGAAGAAGTTTCTGAATTGGAAGCTGTGGAAGTGGAAGAAACACTTGAGGCGACGGAAGCAATTGGCGGTACATGGGGTACTGTAGACTGGAGCGTTTCAAACGGAGTATTGGCATTTGAGGTTACAGATGGCAAAACATACGGAGCAATAGACGAGCCCGATTCGGCAGGGTCAAATTATTCAACTGAGTCTGTACGTGAAATGGTGGCAGCTGATTATCCCTGGGCGGCATATAAAGATTCTATTACTAAGATTGTAATAGGCGGTAATATCAGTGCAATTGGTGATGTTGCGTTTTATAATATGACAAAAGTAGAAGAAATCACACTGGGAAGTTATATTTATTATATTAGAGATTATGTATTTGGTAATTGCACCAGTTTAAAAAAGATTACATTGCCTGCAAAATTAAGTTCTATGGGAACGGGTGCATTTTATAATTGTACCAGCCTTACAGAAGTTACCGGTAATATTATATTGAGTGAATATATCTTTTATGGATGTTCAAGCTTAAAGACAATTGCATTACCGGCAAAAACTATTCCGGCTTATGCTTTTTATGGTTGTAGTGGATTGACAGAAATAACAATTCCTGAAGGGATTTATATTTGTGAGTATGCGTTTGCAAAGTGTACCGGTTTGACAAGTCTTACAATTCCAAGTGGAGTGTCATTCCTAACGAGAGAAGGGGCTTTTTCCGGCTGTACAGGTTTGAAGGAAGTTACTATAGAATCTGAGGGGGTTGGCAATTATACATTTAAGGATTGTACAAGTTTGGTCAAGGTGAATTTTCCGGAAGATCAAACGTGTGAGGTTAAAACGGGTTCCTTTTATAATTGTACCAGCTTATCTGAAATTACAGGAATGGGAAGTAATTATCAGTATTCGTTTTATAACTGTAAAAGCCTTACATCTTGTGATAATCTGATAGACGGTGCTGACAAAATACAAAATTATGCATTTTATGGCTGTACCAGTTTAAAAGAAGTTACTATCTCAGGACAGAGTAGTATAAATTATAGAGCATTTCAGGGATGTACCGGCTTGACCAAGGTTGTATTTAACGGCGATACTCCCTATATATATGGCGAAGCATTTGCGGATTGTGGATTGAAGGAAGTCTGGTTTGATGAAGAGTCAGATGGTTATGTATATTATAAAGAGGACGTTTTGAAAGGCAATTCTGATTGTAAAGTTTATGGTAAGTATGATACAGCAGAAGAGCGTCTTGCATTTGACAACAACTGCACCTTCGTCCCTACCGACAAACTTCCCCAAACTACTATGAGTACATTAAGCAGTGCATTAAACGGTATTCGTGTAACTTGGGCAGAAGGTGAGTATGCACTTAAATACGATGTATACCGCTCAACTTTAGTAGGTGGCAATTATACCTTGCTTAAAAGTGGTGTGAGCGGAACAGAATACATCGATACTACCGTAACGCCTGGTGTGAAGTATTACTATAAAGTAATTGCGGTGGGCGAGCTTGCGAAGTCTGAATTATCGGAAGCCTCCGTAGCAGGTATATATTTAAAGGCACCTACTTTTAAAAAGATGGTAAACGTAGTATCCGGTGTACATGTATACTGGAATGCTACAGACGGAGCTAAGACCTACAGCGTGTATCGTTCTACAGATAAAACTGGCGGTTATACTTTAGTTAAATCAGGACTTACCGCAACGCACTATATTGATACTACAGTATCCAGCGGTAAGACCTATTATTATAAGGTGCTGGCAGTAAACGGAAGTTATTCTACTTCAAGTTATGTGGAGCCGTTTAATGCGATTACCTATGTGGGAACTCCAGACATCACCTCCCGTATCAATAAAGCGGCAGGTATCCAGCTCGGCTGGGATGAGATTGCTGGAGCAACAGGCTATGCAATTTACCGTAAGCCTTATAGTGGAGGTGCATGGGCCCGCGTGGCAACCATTACAGGAAACAGCACATTTACATGGACAGATACTACCGTTCAAGCCAATAATGGTACGGTTTATAAATATACTATCCGCGCATTGGCAGGCTCAGATATGAAGACATTATCCGGTTGTCGCAATACAGGGCGGACTATGGTAAGACTTTCCAGCCGTACGTTAAACAGCGCGGTAAAGGCATCTGCCACATCGATTAAGTGTAACTGGACAACTTCTTCTGCAGTCACAGGATATGAAGTAAGATTCATGGTTGGAAGTACCGTATACAGAACGTTTACAGTGGGTAATTATAAGACAGGTGTTAAGACCTTTACAGGATTGGCTGCCGGAAATACTTATAAGATTCAGGTACGAGCATATAAGAAGGTAGATGGAGTGGGAACATTCTATTCCGCATGGTCTACAGCCAAGACGGTAAGTTTATAACGTAAGCACGTTTATCAGCAGAGTTATATTTGGATATATTTGTGGCAATATCCGGAGCTGTTTATAACAGTTCCGGATATTGTCTTTTTCATTGAAGTGACAATAAAACCAAAAGTCTGGATTATCACACAATTTTAAAATATATGATTTATTTCTGGTGTTCCTTTAAGAGATTCTGGATTCTCTCACTGGGATTTAAAAGGTCGCTGATGGAACTATCGTGATTTAAGGTATCAATGATATAAGCAATATACTTACTCATATCACAGTTGATATACCATTCTCTCTGTAAAAGTTCGGGAGTCTGGTAAACCAGATTAGTGGTAAGTACACGGTAAATCAGTCCATCTTCATACGCCTTGTCAAATTTTTCAAGACCGTTGGTAAATAAACCGAAAGTAGTAGCAATAAAGATTCTGTTTGCCTTACGTGCTTTTAATGCAGTCGCTACTTCAATTACGCTTTCACCGGAAGAAATCATATCATCAAGAATAATGACGTCCTTGCCTTCTACGCTGGTGCCAAGATATTCATGAGCTACAATAGGATTTCTGCCGTCTACAATACGTGTATAATCACGTCTCTTGTAGAACATACCCATGTCAAGTCCAAGTACGTTAGACATGTAGATTGCACGTGCCATACCGCCTTCGTCGGGGCTGATTGTCATCATGTGTTCTGCATCCAACCGAATATCGGGAATATTATTGATAAGTCCCTTAATAAACTGGTATGCAGGCTGAACGGTTTCAAAGCCGTGAAGAGGAATCGCATTCTGAACTCTGGGGTCGTGAGCATCAAAGGTAATGATGTTATCTACGCCCATTGCAACCAATTCCTGAAGCGCCAATGCGCAGTCGAGAGATTCACGGGAACTTCTCTTATGCTGTCTGCTTTCATAAAGGAAAGGCATAATAACGGTAATTCTTCTTGCTTTACCGCCTACCGCAGCAATGATTCTCTTTAAATCCTGATAATGATCATCAGGAGACATTCTGTTTTTGTTGCCACAAAGAGAATAGGTTAAGCTGTGGTTACATACGTCTACCATGATATAAAGGTCATCACCGCGAACAGATTCATTGATGACACCTTTTGCTTCGCCTGAACCAAAACGGGGTACTTTGGTATCAAGGATATAAGTATCTCTTTGATAACCGGCAAATGCAAGGCTGTCTTTGTGCTCGCTTTCTCTTTCGGTTCTCCACTTTACCAGATACTGGTCAACTTTTTCACCTAAAGCGCGACAGCTTTCCAAAGGAATAAGGCCTAAGGATCCTACAGGGATTGTTTCCAAATTACGTACTTCTTGGCGTTTTTCGGACATGGGGAAAATCCTCACTTTCTGTTTGTCATTCTTTTTTTGTATATTCTCACATCCTGACCGGATAATTTACAGAATTCATAGTTGCTGTATATGCGGGAAAAAATTCTGTCGGAATACCGGTCACGCAAATCTTCCAAAGGAAGATTGGTGGATATTACGGTTGATTTACGGCGTAAATGACGCTCGTTTAAGCAGGAAAATAATTGGGATACCACAAAACTGTTGGTAAGCTCTGTGCCTAAGTCATCCAGCACCAAAAGGTCGCAATTATAGAGATCTTCATAAGGATTCGTACCGGAATCACGACCGTTTTTACGAAAAGCATATTCTGAAATTTTGGCAAATAAATCGCCGGCACTAAAGTAAATAACAGAGTGCCCTTTTTCAATCAAAGCATTGGCGATGCAGTTTGAAAGGAAACTTTTGCCGGTACCTACTGTACCATAAAACAAAAGGTTTTGATAGTCTAAATCAAAGTTTTCTGCAAAATTTTTAGCTTTTACCACAGCATTCTGTAATCTTGTCAAATCCTCGCCCTGCTGGTATTCATAGGTAACATCATTAAAGGATTCATTTAAAAGTGTTTCCCTAATATTGGACTGTTCATACAGCATATCCAACATTGCCTGCTTAAAACAATGGCATTTTTCGCCATCAATAAAACCGGTATCTTTACAATACGAACAGGTATATACAGGGTCTAAATAATTTACGGAATAGCCTGCGGAAGTTAAAAGAAGTTTCTTCTGTGTATTTAAGTCTTCCAAAATATCTTTTAACTCATCCAGTGCATTTTCTTCGCCCATGAGATTCTTCTTGCCCTGCTGAACGGAAAGGGTTGCGGTTAACTCATCCAGGTTTTTATACTCCGGCAATTTATCATAAATTTCCTTGGTTCGTTCTTCTAAAATACGTCTGGATTCAAGACGACGCTTGTTATAATTTTGAATGATGGTATCATATTGCGTATTTGTCAGTGCCACGTGCTTTCTCCTTTAATTGCTTAGAATATCACGTTCAAGTGCCTCAAAGTCATAATCATGTTGAGGGAACTGATTAAAGCGGTTGGAAGCGGATGTTCTGGCTGTTGCAGGTTTTAATTTGCCCTGTTGATAAGCCTTGTCCAATTCTTTGGTATCAGAAATGGTGATTACGTTGTTTTCTTTCCAATTGGTAAGAATGCGGTCCGCATACTCAAAACGATGGGAATCTACAGCCATTACGGTTTTTTTACAACATTCTAAAATCAAGTCCAGGGAAAACCCATATTGGTTGGTCCATTTGATGATGTAATCCATTTCCCAGGTTGTGGGTGTATTTCTCTTGCCTAAAGCCTTCATGATGGAATAAATGGTTTTGTCATACTTGCTTACATTATTTTTAACCTGTTCCGTGGTTTGAATTCCCTGTTCATACCATCCGATGGCAGTTTTCTCTATGTAGCGCATTTCTTTCTTGCCGCGTTCCAGGCAATATTCCAAAAGTGTTTCCAGCATGTCCATGGAATAGCCGATTTCCAGATGAATGTAAAGAAGGCTTTTGATATCGGCAGGACTTAACGGCTTGCCAAGATACTGTTCCACAATGCAGAGCATTTCGCTGATTTCTTCATTATTACGGTAAGTTCGTAACTGGTCAGCGGAGTAGGACGGTTTGGCAGGTGCACATTTGGCGGTTTCATTCATGGCAGTCTCTTTCTCCTCGTTTACAACAGGCGGCATGGTAACAATAGAAGCCAGGGGCTTCATTATCGGTTCGCCGTTTTGGTCAGCGACAGGTGTTAAAATATGTATACCGCTGATGTTTTTGGAGTTGTCATAATCCAATGAAAGGAGACGCATGCGTTCCCAATATTGTAAAGAACGGATAACATCCTTTTCCGTATGATTAAATTTGTCTGCCATATCCGATACGCTTACCGGTGTATTTGCAGAAAACATCCTAATTAAATATAAATAAATTTTAAGCTGTGCGTCATTAGCATCCTTCATGTAAGAATCGATGAACACATTTGATATGCCGGTAATTCCGGCATTATCATCATGATAGAGCATAATCCGATTCATGTATAATCCCCTCACAGTTTGGGTAAGGTTCTTTTTCTTCCCAAATATTCTTTTCAAAGCAAGAGTGATTATAACACACACTTTTCAAAAAAGAAATAGGCAAAATTGCCGGGAAGCCTTGATTTTACTGGGGTTTCGGGATTTGTGGACAATGTGGATAAAGAGAACAAAACCGGTACACATAATTTGCAAAAAAGGAAAAATATCGCAAAAAACCGCGCTTCGAAAAAATCTTATGTAAACAAAAAATATCCACAGAACTTGTGGAAGAAAACACCTCCATAAATCTGTGGATATTGTGGATAAGTTAGTTGCCGAGGAGATTTTCCCCGATTTTTACTACGTCTCCGGCCCCCATAGTTATCAACAGGTCCCCGGGGATACAATTTTCTAATAAAAAATTTTCAATTTCATCAAAAGAGGGGAAATATTTGCAATCTCCACCCAATTTTATGATTTCTTTTTGCAAATCCCTGGAACTGATGCCCAAGGTATTGGTCTCTCTTGCTGCATAAATATCTGCCAGAATAACATGCTCAGCTTTGGAAAGTACTTCCGCAAAGTCGCTTAAGAATGCTTTGGTTCTGGTATAGGTATGCGGTTGGAACACGCACCATAAATGCTGGTGGGGATAATTCTTTGCTGCGTCCAGAGTCGCTGCAATTTCGGTGGGGTGATGTGCATAGTCATCAATAATGTTAACACCGCCCAGACTTCCCTTGAATTCAAAACGTCTGTCTGTGCCGGTAAAGGATTGGAGTCCTCTTGCAGCAGTTTCCAATGGAATATCAAGGAAGTCTGCCATGGCAAGGGCTGCCAGTGCGTTGCATACATTATGCTTGCCTACAACTTCCAATACAATTTCCTGTGCGCGGTCATCCGGTGTGTGGAAAGTGAAGTGATAGTTCCCGTGGTCATCAATTTCCAAATCGGAAGCGTAGTAATCGCATTCCGGTGAAAAACCAAAGGTTTTAACCGGGCAGTTTAAGTCAGATGTAATCACATCACGGCCTTCAATGTCGTAATTTATCAATAAAATACCATCCGAAGGGATAAGTTGTGCAAATTTATGGAAAGATTCACGGATTTCATGAATATCTTTAAAAAAGTCCATATGGTCTTCTTCCACATTCAGGATAATTCCGATTTTGGGAAAGAAATTCAAAAAACTGTTGGTGTATTCGCAGGCTTCTGTCAAAAAGACGTCCGAGCCGCCTACGCGGATGTTCCCGTTGATGCTTTTTAAAATCCCGCCGATGGACAGGGTAGGGTCTAAATCTGCTGCCATAAGAATTTCGGAAGCCATGGATGAAGTAGTGGTTTTGCCGTGGGTTCCGCTGACTGCGATGGCATTTTTATAGTTTTTCATCATCTGTCCCAACAGACAGGCCCTTGACATCATGGGGAGTGAAAGCTCCACGCAACGGGAAAATTCAGGATTGTCTTCATGAATAGCCGCAGTATACACAACCAAATCAATATCTTCTGAAATGTTGGAGGCACGCTGGCCGATAAAAACTTCAGCGCCGGCTGCGCTTAATTCAGCGGTTAATGCAGATTTCAGATTATCAGAGCCGGAAACGGTAAAACCTCTGGACAACAGAACCTGTGCCAGCCCGCTCATACTGATGCCGCCGATACCGATAAAATGTACATGTATAGGAGTATTAAAATCTATTTCATACATAAGATTTTCCTCTTTTTAAGTAATATTTATTCTAATAATACACTTCCTACGACAAAAAACCAAGAGCGTTTTGGCTGTTTTTGTGAAAAGTGGAAAAAGAAAAAAACGATAGAAAAACCAAAAACTGACAAAATATACAAAAAAAGGAAAGGTTTTCCGTCATTTTTATTAAAATTACACAGAAAAAAACACAAATTTGCCGAATATTTTCGTGCAAAAGGTTCACTTTTATTTTTATGCATGCTATAATATTGTAAATGTGTGCGGGGATTACGTATATAGGAGAATAAGCGATTGGGGGTTTGTTTTCCTTGTTATAAAATTTCAGTGCAGAAATGACACAAATACAGCTAAGGGGTGAAGACATGATCAAGAAAGAAATGATTGCAATGTTACTTGCGGGTGGTCAGGGTAGCCGTCTCGGAATTCTGACATCGAAGGTAGCAAAACCGGCAGTAGCTTTTGGTGGAAAGTATCGTATTATTGACTTTCCGTTAAGTAACTGCATTAATTCAGGTGTAGATACGGTAGGTGTTTTAACACAGTACCAGCCGTTGCGTCTGAATACACATATCGGCATTGGTATTCCCTGGGATTTGGATCGTAACATCGGTGGTGTAACCGTATTACCTCCTTATGAGAAGAGTACAAACAGTGAGTGGTATACAGGTACTGCAAATGCGATTTACCAGAATATTGATTACATGGACAGTTTTAATCCGGAATATGTGTTGATTTTATCAGGTGACCATATTTATAAAATGGATTATGAAGTAATGCTTGATTTCCATAAGCAGAACGGCGCAGAGGTTACTTTGGCAGCCATGCCGGTGCCTTTGGAAGAAGCAAAGAGATTTGGTATCGTTATTACGGACGAGAACCGTAAGATTGTGGACTTTGAAGAAAAGCCCGAAAATCCCAGAAGTAACCTTGCTTCCATGGGTATTTACATTTTCAACTGGAAAACGTTGAAGGAAGCTTTGCTTGCCAAAGCTGACCAGCCGAATCTTGATTTCGGTAAACATATTATTCCGTATTGCCATGAAAACGGGGCTCCGTTATATGCATATGAGTATAACGGATACTGGAAGGATGTAGGAACTTTACATTCTTACTGGGAAGCTAACATGGAGCTCATTGATATTGTTCCCGTATTTAACCTTTATGAAGAATACTGGAAGATTTATACAAAGAGTGATACATTACCGCCTCAGTATATGTCTGCTGACAGTGTGGTTGAGAAGTGTCTGATTGGAGAAGGTTCCGTTATTTGCGGTAAGGTTTATAACTCCATCATTGGTTGTGGGGTAACCATTGAGGAAGGTACAGTTATTCGTGATTCCATTATCATGAATGAAACCCATATCGGAAAGAATTGTGAAATCAACAAAGGTATTATAGCAGAAAACGTTGTCATCGGTAACGATGTAAAATTAGGTATTGGTGAAGAGGTTGATAATGACACCGCACCTCATATTTATAATCACGGCCTTGTAACCGTTGGCGAAAAGACAGTGGTTCCCAACGGCGTTTCAGTAGGTAAGAATTCCGTAGTGTCCGGAAATACTACAGTAGAAGATTATCCTGACGGAGTTCTTGGCAGTGGAAAAACTTTGATTAAGGCAGGTGACGAATAATGAGAGCGATTGGAATTATTTTGGCCGGTGGCCATAACCATAGAATGCGTGAATTGTCTCAGAAGAGAGTAATTTCCGCTATGCCCGTAGCAGGCAGTTACAGAAGTATTGACTTCGCATTGAGTAATATGTCAAACTCTCACATTCAGCGTGTAGCAGTTTTGACACAGTACAATGCCCGTAGCTTAAATGAACATTTAAGTTCTTCCAAGTGGTGGGACTTCGGACGTAAGCAGGGTGGTTTGTATGTATTCACCCCTGTTGTAACAGCAGATAACAGCAACTGGTACCGTGGTACTGCAGATGCAATTTACCAGAACCTTGATTTCTTAAAGAATAGTCACGAGCCTTATGTAGTCATTGCTTCAGGTGACTGTGTTTATAAGATGGATTACAACAAAGTTTTGGAATACCACATTGAGAAAAAAGCTGATATTACCGTGGTTTGCAAGGATATGCCGGAAGGTGTGAATGTGGACAGATACGGTGTTATCAAGATGAATGAAGAAAGCCGCATTGAAGAATTTGAAGAGAAGCCGGTAGTTGCAAAATCCAACACCGTTTCCTGCGGTATTTATGTTATCAGAAGAAGACTTTTAATCGAATTAATTGAGAAGTCTGCTGAAGAAGGAAGACATGACCTGGTAGCAGATGTATTAATCCGTTACAAGGGAATGAAGAGAATCTTCGGTTACAAGATGAAAGATTACTGGAAGAACATTGCATCTGTGGAAGATTACTATGAGACAAACATGGACTTCTTAAAACCGGATGTCAGAAATTACTTCTTCCGTGAATATCCTGATGTATATTCAAAAGTGGATGATTTACCTCCTGCAAAATATAATGTTGGTTCTGAAGTTAAGAACAGTCTTGTATCCAGCGGAAGTATCATTAACGGTAAGGTTGAAAACTCTATTATCTTCAAAAAAGTATTTGTGGGTAACAACTGTACAATCAAGAACTCCATTATTTTGAATGATGTATATATCGGAGATAATACTCACATTGAAAACTGCATTGTAGAAAGCCGTGATACCATCCGTGCAAATTCATACTATGTAGGTGAAGGTGAAATTAAAGTCCTGATAGAGAAGAATGAAAGATACGACGTGTAGTAACTGATTGTTTTGTGTAAAGGAACAGCCATTGTCCTTTGGGGGAAGGAGGATTATCGTGACCATTACAGATGTTCGCGTACGGAAAATTCCGAATGATGGCAAAATGAAAGCGGTCGCATCGATTACTTTGGATCAGGAGTTTGTGGTCCATGATATCAAAATTATCGAAGGTGACAAAGGGTTATTCATCGCAATGCCCAGCAGAAAAGCCGCGGAAAACGAATTCCGTGATATTGCACATCCTATCAAACCGGAAACTCGTGAATATATTCAGGAAATCATACTGAAAGCATATGAAGAGTATATTGGAAAAGATAGGGAGTCTGTTTCATAAGAAGTACAAAGGGTGCCGTTTGGCACCCTTTTTAATATTAACCGGTAACAGAAGGCAAATTTCCCAAGTTATTTTCTTCCGTGCCGTCGGGCAGGGATTTCAGGTATTCGGTATCTTTACGGTGGGCAACACCGACTCCTTTGATATCACCGGCTTTTGCCATGGATACACCTTCTTCCCTGGATACGGTAGCACCGTCGGATAAACGATAGCCTGTGATTTTACCGCTTGATTTTACAAGTCCTATGATTTCTTTGGCATTTGCTTTTGGAGTAGGTACATCATCTAAGGCTGCATACGCCAGTTCTGCCCCCAACTCTTTTTTATCATGCTTCATAATAACCTCCAAGATATTTTAAATAATGAATAAAAGTTTTAAATATATTTATAGTATTTGAAGAAAAGAAAATAATATGCGAGTGGGTTTTTTATAATATTTCTTTTCGAAATTTATGGAATGTGGTAACATGGAATATAGTATAAAATCACTGTAGGAAGAATCTGCTAAAGACAAAACTACCAAAATGTAAAGACGAAGAATGAGGACATAAATATGAATACGCTGGAAGAGACTCTTTCTTGCAATAATAAAATAAATAACCGTCCGATTGGCGTGATGGATTCCGGTGTGGGAGGAATCAGTGTTCTTAGGGAACTGGTAAAACTGATGCCGGGTGAAGAATACATATATTATGGTGATTCCGTCAATGCGCCATACGGAACCAAACCTGCCCAGGAATTGATTGACCTTACCATGAAGAATGCACAATTTTTATTGGAACAGGGTGCCAAGGCAATTGTGATAGCATGTAACACAGCTACCAGCGTTGCAGCCAATCTTTTAAGAGAAAGGTACAAGGACATCCCCATTATCGGCATTGAACCGGCATTGAAGCCGGCAGTGCTTGCCAAAGAACATTCCAAAGTGCTTGTAATGGCTACAATTGTGACCTTGGAGCAGAAACGGTTCGGGGATATGATGCATTTATATGAAGAAGATGCAGATATTATAAAAGTACCCTGCCCGGGACTTGTGGAGTTAATCGAAGGCGGACATTTAAAAGATCAGGTTCTTGTGGATTATCTGGAAGAGAAATTTGCTCCCTATAATAAAAATGAGATTGATGCAGTGGTTCTTGGATGTACACATTATCCTTTGATAAAAAATACCGTGCAGGCAATTCTTCCCCATACGGTTATTTATGACGGTGGATACGGAACTGCAAAACAGACCAGAAGGCGTTTGGAAGAGTGCGGTTTGTTGTCCGGTAAAGAATCCGGAGGGCAAGTGATTTTTTATAACAGCAAGGGGACTGAGGAGATGCTGGATTTTTCAAGGCGTCTTTTAGAATTACCGGAATAAAAAATATAACGGAGGCTTCCATGAAAAGAAAAGTAGTAGTTTTAGGAGGAGGAATCGGTTCATCCACCCTGCTTCGCGGCTTAAAAGAATTCCCTGTGGATTTAACTGCGATTGTATCCGTGTGTGATGACGGAAGAAGTACGGGAGTTTTGCGGGAAGAATTCAGTATTCCCGCTGTTGGTGATATACGAAGAGTGTTAGTGGCGCTATCAGAGACAGAGCCCTTGGTTATGGAATTGTTTAATTACCGTTTTCATACCACCAGTGATTTGGACGGTCATACCGTGGGTAATCTTCTGCTGACGGCGTCATCTGAAATTACGGGGAATTTATCGGACGGTATCGAGGCACTCAGCAAGGTTTTTAACCTAAAAGGTAAGGTTGTGCCCCTGACGGAGGATAATGTCGTCCTGATGGGCGAGATGGCAGATGGCAGTATTGTGGAAGGTGAGCATAATATCACGGAGAATCACAACGCAGTGAAACGCGTCTTTTATAAGGAAAAGCCTGTGCCTACTCAAGCAGCGGTAAAAGCATTGGAAGAGGCGGATTTGATTGTGCTCAGTATGGGAAGCCTTTTTACCAGTATCATTCCGAACCTGATTTGTGAAGAAATCGTAGAGTCGATTGATCGAAGTAAAGGTAAAATTATGTATGTATGCAATATGGTGACCCAGCCCGGGGAGACGGAGGATTTTAAGGTTTCAGACCACATCCGTCTGATTAATCAGTATCTTGGTAAGCATAAGGTGGATGTGGTGGTTGCCAATAATGGTGCAATTGATGAGACAATGGCGAAACGCTACGAGTCCTTAGAGCAGAAGGATCCTGTAGAACTGGATAGAGAGGTGACGGAAGAGTTGGTTGCAAAAGTGATTAGTGACGATTATGTTACTGTGAAGAATAACCTGCTTCGCCACAATGTGCTGAAGCTTGGAATGCACATATTTGGGTATTTGTTGAGTGAGAAAGAGAAGTAAAAAGGAGACGGAATATGTCCTTAAAATTGGTGCGTCCTACAGCCGAAATGAAAGAGGCTGCATTAGATTATAAAAAAGAACATTTTGAATATGGTGATAAGGAAATCAACGGTAGCGAACTTCTGGACCAAATGGATTCCTACGAAGAGTGGCTGGTATCTGTAAGCAATAACACATCGCCTGAAACCGTGAATCCTGCATGGGTGGTAACAGATACGTTTTTCGCCGTGAATGAAGAGGGGCGCATTGTGGGTATTATTGATTTGCGCCATACCTTAAATGAGTTTCTTAAGGACTTCGGAAACAGCGGTTACAGTGTCCGCCCGTCGGAGCGTCGCCAGGGTTATGCTACCGAGATGCTACGTCAAATAAAAGATGTGGCAAAGCAGGCCGGAATGACAGAGTTGCATATGGCCACTTTCCGGGATAACATTGCTTCCGTAAAAACTATTATAAAAAATGGTGGTGTTTTGGAGCGCAGCTTCGAGGCAGAAGGGAAGCCCGCGGATATGTATTTGATTGTGTTGTAGGAAGAAAAAAATGGTTGATTAAATTATAAAATGTGATAGCCACATTTATTGGCATAAAGGAGTACCACAATGAGCAAAATCAACATTTTGCATTATATAGAAGGAGCAAAACAGGCGGAGGGGCTGACCGTTATCATTGACGTGTTTCGTGCCTTTTCGTTAGAGTGCTATTTATATGACATGGGGATAAAAGAAATTCGTCCCGTGGGAACAATTGAAGAGGCATTCCGGCTAAAAGAGACCTTGGACAACAGTCTTTTAATCGGCGAACGCCGAGGGAAAATGTGTGAAGGCTTTGATTACGGGAATTCGCCTTCAAGCGTGACGCGAGAAAAAGTGGAAGGCAAGACCATTATTCATACTACCAGTGCCGGAACTCAGGGCATTGTCAATGCCACAGGAGCGAGCGAAATCATTACAGGAAGCCTTGTGAACGCAAGGGCTGTTGCAGAGTATATTAAGACTAAAAATCCTGAAGTGGTATCGTTGGTTTGTATGGGCAACAATGGTGTGACCCAGGCCTTGGAAGACGAACTGTGTGCAGAATATATCAAGAGTATTCTTGAGGGAAATGAACTGCAGGATATGAAAGCGTGTACGGAAGAATTACAGTTTACCGGCGGCAAGCATTTTTTCGATGAAGCACAGAAAGAGGTTTTTCCGACGGCGGATTTTTGGATGTGCATTCAGTGTGATAAGTTTCCTTTTATCATCCGGATTGAGAAGGATGAGATTGGGTATGTGGCAAGGAGAGTATCATGATTGTTACATATGAAGGAATGAGATGTACTATAATCGAGAATTATTTTTGTGAGGGTGATGGACCGTATGTTAAAATTTCAGCCCCGCAAGATATCGACAAGGCATATGAAAAAGGGTTTGAGTGTATGGGACATCCTACGGAAATTATGAAAAAGATTTCGCAAGATGAATATAACGTCTTGGTAAAGGGGGATAGGTAAGAGGTTTATGTATGAGTTAAATATAGAAAATGCATATGATACAGAGGCATTTGAGAAGTATAAGGAATATTATGTGGAATGCTTTCGGGAAGAGAATATCAGTGAAGAGGAAGAAAAGGAAATATCTTTCGGATATCGTATCAGAAGTATAACATATATCACGCAGAAAAAAGGATACGAATTGTATACGTACAAGCAGTATCTTCTTGACGCACAAGGCGAAGAAATATACTACTGGACTCTATATGACAACCATGATTTTCTGAATTTTTCGGATGTTGTACAACACTCGGACGGAGAAAAATATTTTATCTTTAAGGAATGTTTGTATGGGTATTCCGTGTTGCGTTTGAGTGATTTGAAGTCACTACATTATGTTCCGTATGGACAGGTGTCGGAGACGGAGCCGGCAGTGACAATCGGAGAATCTTTTATTATGACGGATTTTTATTATAATAATGAGGCAAACATGATAGCGGCAAATGGTTGTTTCTGGGCAGCACCCGTAGATGTGGTGGTAATTGATTTTAAACAACCGTTGGAGCCACCAAAGAAAATGCTTACCTGTCATAATTTGATAGATCCAAACTATGAGAATGACGATTTGGAAGATGTGGAATTTAAAGGTTGGAACAAGGGTGAATTAATTGTGCAGACGGGGAATGGACAGGAGTTTCGGTTTTCGGGGAAGGATATACGATGAAACTTTTATTTAAACAAAGAATGTTTTCGTGGTTGGACAGCTATGATATATATGATGAAAACGGCAACACATTGTTTGAAGTCAAAGGGGAGTTGTCCTGGGGACATTGTCTTAAAATATATAATGCCCATGGTCGGGAAGTGGGTATGTTGCAGGAAAAAGTATTGACATTTTTGCCTAAATTTGAGATGTATCTGGGAAATAAATGTGTGGGTACTATCAGCAAAGAATTTACTCTGTTTATGTCGGCGTTTGATATTGATTATAATGGTTGGCATGTGGAGGGTGATTTCTTTGAATGGGACTATCAGATTCAGAATAGTGCAGGAAACTGCATTGCTACTGTGACGAAGGAACTTTGGAATTGGACAGATACCTATACCATTACCGTGGAGAATCCCCAGGATGCATTGTGTGCATTGATGGTGGTACTTGCAATTGATGCAGAGAAGTGTTCGAGGAATTAAGAACGATGCGGGAGAATAAGATGCAGAAATCCACATTCGAATTAATCTATAATGTTGTAAAACAAATTCCAAAAGGGAAGGTTGCAACCTATGGCCAGGTGGCGTCTCTTGCAGGAAATAAAAGATGGTCTCGCGTGGTGGGATATGCCCTGCACTCAAATCCGGACCCGAAAAACATTCCTTGTCATCTCGTGGTGAATCGTTTGGGTGAAGTTTCGGAAGCATTTGCTTTTGGCGGTGAGAATCGGCAGATAGCACTTTTGCAAAATGAGGGAGTGGAGTTTGTGGACGGCAAGGTTGACATGAAGAAGTATCAGTGGAACCGCGTGACGATTGAGATGATGGAAGGATAGAGAGGTAACTATCTTTACGTAGTATTATAAATAAAGGATATAACAAATTGATTGAATATAGAGCAATAGAAACAGAAGCCGACTGGCGCAATATTTCAAAACTATATAAAAAAGCCTTTCCGCTGACGGAACGAAAGCCCTTGAGTCTGATTCGTTCTGCTCATAAAAAGAACAAGGCGGATGTGTGGCTGATAAAAGAGGATGGTGAATTTCGAGGCTTTGCAATTACCATGAATTCCGGTAATTTGGTGATGCTTGATTATTTTGCGGTGGCAGATGCGTTCAGAGGTCAGGGCTACGGCAGCAGTTGTTTAAAATGGTTGCAGGAGCAGTACAAGGATTATCGCTTCTTTCTGGAAATTGAGAGTGTACATATCAAAGCAAAGAACATGGAACAGCGTCTCGGTCGTAAAGCTTTTTATGAAAGAAACGGAATGCGGGAAGTGGGGATTATTGCCAAGGTGTTTGGCGTAGAATTGGAGAGTCTCGGGTATGATTGTGAGTTGACTTTTAAGGAGTATAAAAACCTGTATATCGACTGCTATGGTAAATTGGTGGGTATGAATATCAAAGAGGTAAAGCGTGCAGTGAAATAAAGGAGAACTAAAAGTACTGCAGATCGTAAATGACAAGTATTCTAATAGGAGGAAAGAGATGACCGAATTATTTACAACAGAACGCTTATCGGCAAGAAAATTCCGCCCGGAAGATTGGGAAGATTTGGCAGAGATTCTGACCGATCCGGAGGTTACATATTTTGAGCCTTACGAGACTTTTACAAGAGAGGCCTGTGTGAAGGAGGCCGCTTTCTTTGCAGGAAGCGATGAATTTTATGCAGTGGTTCTGGATGAAAAGGTAATCGGTAAAATCTACTTCTCAAAGAGGGATTATGGCACCTACGAAATAGGCTATACATTTGGTGCGAAGTTTCAAGGAAAGGGCTACGCCTGCGAAAGTGTAAAAGGTATGATGGCCTATGCTTTTAAGAATATAGGAGTGCGTCGTATCATTGCGGAAGTAAATACGAGAAATGATAAATCCAACCGTTTGGTAGAGCGTTTGGGGATGCGCCGGGAAGCGGAACATAAAGAGATTTTTCCGAGCAAAGCAGATAAAAATAAGTATGAAGATTTTTATGTGTATGCCGTGTTGGCAAGGGAGTTTGAAGGGTAAGGTACTATGGAAGAAAAAATTACTTTGTGTGGGGACAATTGCATAGAGTGCCCGAGATACAATGCGCATACTGATGAAGAGTTACGCGCAGTTGCTTTCCTTGTGATAAAATTTCGCAGATGTTGTTACGGTCAGAAGAGTATCAAAAGGTGATTGTTATTTGTCAAAATATGCTATAATTTGTGTACTTACACGTATGTAGCGAAGGGAGAATAATTATGTTTTGTATGCAATGCGGTGCACAGTTACCTGATGGGGCAAGATTTTGTATGAGTTGTGGAACTTCGTTAGGTAGCGTAGGAAATACAGATGTTGAAAAAACAAAATTAGTACCTGCGAAATGTACAAGTTGTGGAGCACAGTTGGAAGTTGATTCTACTCAACAGGCAGCGATTTGTCCATATTGCAATTCTGCATATATTGTAGAACAAGCGATTAATAATTTTCAGGTAAATATGAGCGGTAATATGAATATTAGCAATGCAACAATTAATGTTGTGAATTCTAATACGAATCTCGAAAATTTATTTGCCAGAGCTGAAGAATATAAAAAGCAAGGCAATTATGCGGCTGCTTTGGAGTATTATAATCGTGTCTTGGACGAGGATATTACACATTATGGAGCAAAACAAGGTGTCGCTTATATTGAGAATGAAATGGAGAATTATGTATATTACCAGATAGCCGGAAACAAAGTATTTACAAGCGGTATGTTGATGTTAAAAAAAGGTAAATTTGTTTTTCGTGATAATAAAGGAAAAGAAACAGTTTACGATTTGATGCTCATGAAAGATATTAAAAAATCTATGGGTACAATGTCATTTGTTTATCCGGGAAAGTTCTCGGAACAGTCCTTTGGGGTTCAAGGAAATGTACAGATGTTAATAGATTATATATTACAAGCGCAAAGAGGTATTTATCCTGAAATGTGTTTTCGTCCAAAGTCAGATTTGGAGGAATATATTATTAAAAATTATCAGGGGCGAAAGGTCGAGGCAATTAAATATTATCGCGAACGTACAGGGGTAGATTTACTTACAGCAAAAAATGCAGTTGATAAGATTTTATAGTTAGTTATATTGGTGTAAATTGTGAAAAGTAGTTTTTATGGCTGCTTTTCTTTTTTTAATAAAAATTGAAATAAACCGCCGCAAATCATATTATTTAAATAGTCATATACTAACGTCGAGGAGAAACCATGGTCATTTGTTAAGTGACATAAATTTTAGGGGATTTTTGCACGATAAAAACAATAAAAAGTTCCCTAAAATTTTATTGATATTTAGGGAACTTTTGTATATAATATTTCTTATAAAAGTTCCCTAATGAAAAGAGGTGTTACAAATGGCTGCAAATTATGCTGAAATACAGGAGTTATTGCAACAAAGAGCAGATATACAGGCAAGGCTTAATTTGATGCCGTATGATGGGAATCCTGAGATTAAGGAAGTCAATGGTACCAAATATTTATATATTCGCAAGAGAGTGGCAGGAAAATTAACATCTACGTATGTTGATGTGTATTCGGATGCATTATACCAGTTACTATTGCGGAATGCGAAAGAGCGAAAAGATTTAAATAAAAGTATACGAAAAATCAATAAAGAATTAATTGGTCTTGGATACGAAGACAAAGAATTATCTGCAAGGGTTTTACAGAATCTGGATTTTGCCAGGGTAAATATGAAATCAAATATTTATGATCAGGCAGTGTTGGAAGGTGTGGCAACATCATTTCCGCAGACAGAGGATATTATTGAGAATGGGCAGATAAATGGAGTTTCTGCCACTGATGTACAGAAGATTCTTAATTTAAAACACGCGTGGGAATTTATTCTTGACAGGGATGTAATACAGAGTGAGAGTAATTATCATATGCTATGCCACATTGCGAAATTGGTAAATGAAGGATTCTTTTATGATGGAGGGCGCATCAGAGGTATTCCGGTGCAGATAGGCGGAACGAGTTATGTGCCACCGCTTCCAATTGAATCTGTTGTAATTGAGCGTATTGAAGAGATAAAAAAGCAGGATAAAGAGCCAATCGAAATTGCGATTGAATTGTGCATGTATTGTATGAAAACACAGGTGGTTAAGGACGGAAATAAAAGAGCATCCGTGATTTTTGCAAATCATTATCTGATTGCACAAGGCAGTGGTTTTTTGGTTATACCGGAAAAGGAAGTTCCTGAATTCAAGAAGTTATTAATAGAATATTATGAAGGTGCGCCACTGGAAATAATAGGAGCGTTTTTGCGTACGAAGTGTTGGAGAAATTTGTGGTAACCCATGAGGATTATCGTGGCAAAGGTTATGCAAAGGAATGCTTAAACTTTGCCGCAGAAATTGCAAAGCAGATGAATTGCTATAAAATGATGCTGCTGACGGGTTCCAAAGAGAACGCGACACTTAATTTTTATAAAAGTGCAGGATACAATTGTACGGATAAGACCGCTTTTATTCAGTGGCTGGAATAGGAGGATTGACCGGAAAAGAAATGCCGGCATTTGATTTTTATAGGAAGAATGGATTTGAGGAAATCATCAATCACGTTTCGCTTAAGAAGGATATTTAATCATGAAAATCATAACCTTAGTGGAAAATACAATTTCATCACCCGACTTGCATTGCAAGCACGGCTTAAGTCTGTACATTGAAACAGCCGGTCACAAGATTCTCTTTGACCTGGGACCAAACGGGTTGTTTGCCGAGAATGCAAAGAAGTTAAACATTGACCTTGCGCAGGTGGATACTGTGGTGATTTCTCATGGACATGCGGATCATAGCGGCGGCTTGAAGACGTTTCTTAAAATCAATAAAAGTGCCAAAATTTATATCCGTAAGGAAGCGCTGGAACCCCACTATATTAAGGTGTTGGGTTTGCCTTTTCGTGTGGGTGTAGATGCGTCTGCCACGGACAAGTCAAGATTTGTTTTTACGAAGGAAATTACGAAGATTGATGAGGAGTTGACGCTGTTCTCGGGTGTGAGTACGGAGCAGTTCTTCTCAAACTCGAATCGTGTTTTATTTGCAAAGAAACAGGGTAAAATAATTGCGGATACTTTCGACCACGAGCATAATCTGCTGATTACGGAGAATGA
This sequence comes from uncultured Lachnospiraceae bacterium, assembly GCA_964651555.1. Classification (GTDB taxonomy): domain Bacteria; phylum Bacillota; class Clostridia; order Lachnospirales; family Lachnospiraceae; genus UBA3766. The sequence goes on from CAZYVY010000003.1 coordinate 62,778, forward strand.
TAAAAAAGTCCTGGTTGCAGGTTGTTCCCACGCCGGAATTGTGAATATCCAAAGAAAAGCAGAAGTTGTTGCCGGACAAAAAATAAACGCTGTAATCGGCGGTTTTCATCTTTATAATCCGCCCACAAAGAAGTATGAGAGTGCGACTTTTATAGATGAAGTGGCAAAAGAATTGGCCAAGACCGAGGCTGTCTACTATACGGGGCATTGCACCGGAATCAAAGCGTATGATAGAATGAAAAATACTTTAGGCGAACGCTTGCAGTATTTGTCCACGGGGAGTATAATCGAAATCCCCGAGTGGGTGAAGGAAAGAGGAGAGAAAATGTACATTATCGTAGGCCTGGGTAATCCGGGATTGAAATATAATAATACGAGACACAACATCGGTTTTTCAGTGATTGATGCGCTTGCGAATAAATACAATATTGATGTTTTGGATAAAAAGCACAAGGCGTTGGTTGGTAAGGGAGTCATCGAAGGACAGCGCGTGATTCTGGCCAAGCCACAGACTTTTATGAATTTGAGTGGTGAAAGTGTTCGCGAACTCATAGACTATTATAAGGTGGACCCGGAGTGCGAACTGATTGTGATTTATGATGATATCAGTCTTCCTGTAGGCGGACTTCGTATCCGTACCAAAGGCAGCGCCGGCGGACATAATGGAATTAAAAATATTTTACAGCACTTAGGCGGAGATGTGTTCCTTCGCATTAAGGTTGGCGTGGGCGAGAAACCGTCTAAAATGGATTTGGCGGACTACGTGCTGGGACATTTTACCGAGGACGAAATCAAGGCAGAAAAAGACGCGGCAGAACGTAGTATCGAGGCTGTGAAACTGTTGTTGGCAGATGAAGTGGACGAGGCGATGAACCGTTTTAATAGGAAGGTTGCACAGGAGTAGGCGACGCAACCAAAAGTAGCACAATGCAAAAGTAATATGCACATACACAAAGAGGAAAATTAAATGAAAGAGAAATTAAACAAGATTCTAAAGATAAATCTTATTTTGTCATTATTACCCTTAGTATTGTCTGTTGTGATTAATTTGTGTGTTTTGTTCTCCTGTATGTTGGGTGAGGAAATAACTAATGTAGACGGATACCAGAGCATGGGGGTAATGTTGCTTGGAGGATGGATATATTTACCGCTTTGGTTGATTGCTACTTTGGTCTATATTATTTTGGGGATTTTGGTGTGGATATTCACAAGCAAAGCTTTGAATTCAGGCAATGAGAAGGAACGTGTTTTTTCTGCCAATAAAACAGTTAATATATACTCTTATGTAATGTTGGTGTTGATATTGGTATATGGCATTTTTATATATATTTCACTTTTTGCGCTAATGACTTTGTATGCGGATTCTTCATGGGCTTTGATTTTCTATTATGTAGGACGTGTGTTCAGTGGAATAGAGTTTGCTTTTGGTGTAGTCGCAGTCGTGCATACAACGTATATTTCAAAGTATAAAAGTGTAAGTTAATATGGATTTTGTGGTGAATTGTCTGCAGACATTCGTCCACCTTTCACTATGAATCAACAACCCCAAATAAGTGAGGTAACTATGAATTTATTGAATGCACCGCTACAGGAACTTGCGGAGTATGAGAAAGTGCAGGACATTCTTCGTAAAAACACCGGCCCGGTGGAAGTAACCGGATGCGCGGAAAGCCAGAAGTTACATTTGATCAGCGGACTGGCAGCAGATTACGATGTAAAACTTATCGTAACCTACGACGAACTGAAAGCGAAGGAAATCGTGCAGGACTATTCCTTTTATGATAAGTCCGTGTATTACTATCCTGCCAAGGATTTGATTTTTTATCAGGCCGATGTATTCGGAAACAGGATTACCACCGAGCGTATGCGGGTAATCCGTAAAATCTTAGAGGGCAATCAAATTACAATTGTAACTACTGTTGATTCTTTTATGCATCCTGTGGTTCCCTTATCGGTTTATGAGAAGAATATTTTAACCTTAAAAAAAGGTGCCGTAACGGAAGAAGCGGCCGTCGCCTACCGCTTAAGTGCCATGGGATATCGTAACGTGGCACAGGTGGAAGAACCGGGACAGTTCTCCATCCGCGGCGGCATTATTGACGTATTTGATTTGACGGAGGAAAACCCTTTCCGAATCGAGATGTGGGGCGATGAGGTGGATTCCATCCGAAGTTTTGACGTGCAAAGTCAGCGTTCCATTGAGAAGCTTCGCAGTATCAGTGTATATCCGGCAACCGAAATGATTTTGTCCGGCACTGTTTTGGAAGAGGGGTTAAAACGCATTGAGAAAGATGCGAAGAAGAATGAAAAGGCCCTGCGTGATGCTTTTAAAACCGAAGAGGCCTATCGAATCAAGAAGCAGTTTGAAGAGTTAAAAGAGCAGATTGAAGAATTCAAAAATCTTTGCAATCTGGAAAGTTATATCCGTTATTTTTATCCTGAGGCGGAGAAGTTTCTGGATTTATTCGGTGAGCGTAAGGTGGGAATTTTCTTAGATGAAATTTCCAAGATTGATGCCCACGGCAAGGCGGTAGAAGCGGAGTTTGCCGACAGCATGAGTCACCGTGCCGAGAAGGGTTATGTACTGCCCGGGCAGATGGCACTTTTACAATCCTTGAAAGCAACCTATGCGGACTTGCAGAAGAAACCCATCGTGGCGGTGTCTGTTCTTGATTACACCAAGAGTCCCATTCGTTTCGTAGAAAGACTGCCTTTGCAGGCGATTTCAGTATCGCCCTATAACGGAAGCGTGGATTCCTTAATGAAGGACCTAAAACGTTTTAAAAAGAACGGCTACCGCGTGCTTTTGGTATCTTCATCACGTACCAGAGCAAAGCGTTTGGCAGAGGATATTTCGGCAGAGGGCGTTTATGCCTTTTACAGTGAAAATAGAGACAGGGAGTTACAGCCCGGTGAGGTTATGACTCTCTACGGCAGGGTGCGTCAGGGCTTTGAATATCCCCTGATTCGTTTTGTTGTGCTCTCGGATACGGATATTTTCGGTGCAGAGCGTAAGAAAAAGAAGAAAAAAGTATCTGCCTACTCCGGGCAGAAGATAAAAGATTTCTCCGAGCTAAAAGTAGGGGATTACGTGGTGCATGAAAACTATGGTATGGGTATTTACCGCGGTATCGATAAAATCACCACCGACGGTGTTACCAAGGATTATATGAAGATTGAGTATAAGGACGGGGCGAATCTATACGTGCTTGCGACGGCTTTTGACTTAATCCAGAAATATGCGTCTGCAGATGCCAAGAAGCCGAAGTTAAATAAGCTTGGTACCCAGGAGTGGAATAAAACCAAAACCAAGGTACGACAGGCTGTATCCGGAGTGGCAAAAGAACTGGTAGAGCTTTATGCCAAGCGTCAGGAAACCACCGGTTACCGTTACGGCAAGGATACGGTTTGGCAGAAAGAGTTTGAGGAGCTTTTCCCTTATGAGGAGACCGAAGACCAGCTTGCAGCAATTGAAGCCACCAAGGCAGATATGGAAAGCGGTAAAATCATGGAGCGCTTAATCTGCGGTGACGTAGGCTACGGCAAGACCGAGATTGCTATCCGCGCGGCTTTTAAGGCGGTTATGGAAGGAAAGCAGGTGGTGTACCTTGTGCCTACCACGATCTTAGCCCAGCAGCATTACAATACTTTTGTGCAACGAATGAAAGACTTTCCCATGCGGATTGAACTTTTATCGAGATTTCGCAGTAACACCCAGAATAAAAAGACCATTGAAGACCTGAAAAAAGGTATGGTGGACATTGTGGTGGGCACCCACAGACTTTTATCTGATGATGTACAGTTAAAAAATTTAGGACTTTTAATCATCGATGAGGAACAGAGATTTGGTGTTACCCATAAAGAAAAAATCAAGCGTTTGCGTGAGGACGTAGACGTGTTGACCTTGACGGCGACACCGATTCCCAGAACTTTGCACATGAGTTTAATCGGTATCCGCGATATGAGTATATTAGAGGAACCGCCCCAGGACAGACTGCCTATTCAGACCTTCGTTATGGAGTATAACGAAGAGATGGTGAGAGAGGCAATTGTCCGTGAACTTGCAAGAGGCGGTCAGGTTTACTATGTTTATAATCGTGTGCTTGATATTGCGGATGTGGCGGCAATGGTGTCCCGCCTTGTGCCGGAAGCGAGGGTTTCTTTTGCCCACGGGCAGATGAAGGAAACAGAACTTGAGCAGATTATGTATGATTTTATCAACGGTGAAATCGACGTGCTGGTATCTACCACAATCATTGAAACCGGACTTGATATTTCCAATGTAAATACCATGATTATCCACGATTCGGACCGTCTGGGTTTGTCGCAGTTGTATCAGCTTCGCGGTCGTGTGGGACGTTCCAATAAGACGGCGTACGCTTTTCTTATGTACCGCAGAAATAAAATTCTTAAAGAAGATGCGGAGAAGCGTCTCCAGGCAATCCGTGAGTTTACCGAACTTGGCAGCGGTTTTAAAATTAGTATGCGTGACTTGGAAATCCGCGGTGCCGGAAATATTCTTGGCCTAAAACAGCATGGACATATGGAGGCGGTAGGCTACGACCTTTATTGTAAAATGTTAAATGCTGAGGTCATGAAGCAGAAGGGTGAAACCGTTCAGGAGGATTTCGAAACCCTGGTGGATTTGGACGTAGATGCATTTATTCCTATGGAATACATTGTAAACGAAGTGCAGAAGTTAGAGATGTATCAGCGTATTGCCGCTATCGAAGGCAAGGTAGATTTCGAGCAGATGGAAGAAGAACTTCTTGACCGTTTTGGTGCAATCCCCAAGCCTGCGGCACATCTTTTAAGAATTGCATTAATTCGCGCAACGGCACACCGTATGTACGTAACCGAAATCAAAGGTTCTTTTGGTAAAATAAAAATCTCCGTCAAACCGGACGCGCCGGTGAAAACGGAGAATTTAGAAAGCTTTTTAAAACAATACGACGGAAAGATGCAGTTTGTCCGCACCGGCGTACCGGGTTTTGAATTTAAGTATGAGAAACACGGTCTGATTGAAAAGGACGAGGTGCTTTTACTGGAAAAGACCGAGCAGTTGTTGTGTGATATGGAAGTGTTGTTTTAGTAAATAGGATTTATTAATGACAGGTTAGTAAAATTAAGATGTAGTAGCAATCTTGAAGTTGATGGAGAAATGAAATGAGTAATTTAATGGAAGCAGATGCATGGATGCACATGGTGTTAAGTTTCAGAACTCCTCTTGATGTTTGTGAAAAAAAGTTTCGGGAATTCACTCTTATGCAAGATAGTTTTATAAGAGATGAGATACGAAAAAATATTATTCCGGATTTAGAGAAGAGAGGGTATGAGGATTCTGCAGAAGCATATAAAAAAATATTAGCCATATTGGAAGATATAATAGCAGAAAAGCAACGATTGCAATAAAAATCTCTAAACCTGCAAAAAACATTTGTAAACTCTGCTTTTCTGCGTTATAATCAAGTTTGTGTTATGGGTGAGAAGTGTATACATTGTATTTTTTATCCATATAATTAGAACGATATGAACGTAATAACAAAAGATATAACATATAAGAAATAACAAGGAGACCAGTATGGAACTCATATCAGTAAGAGAAATTTTTAGAAACAGAGAACAGTATTTGGACAAAGAAATCGAAGTGGGCGGATGGGTGCGTAGTATCCGCGACAGCAAGACCTTTGGTTTTATTGTATTAAATGACGGTACTTTCTTTGAACCCCTTCAGGTGGTTTATCATGATACCATGGATAACTTTGCGGAAATCAGCAAGGCAAACGTTGGTACCGCTTTAATTGTAAAAGGTAAGCTGGTGGCAACACCGGAAGCTAAGCAGCCTTTTGAAATTCAGGCAACCGAAATTTGTGTAGAAGGTGCATCCACACCGGATTATCCTTTGCAGAAGAAGAGACATACCTTAGAGTATCTTCGTACCATGACACATTTACGTCCCAGAACCAATACCTTTCAGGCAGTGTTCCGCGTACGTTCTCTTTGCGCATATGCAATTCATAAGTTCTTCCAGGAGAGAGATTTTGTATATGTTCACACACCCTTAATTACAGGCAGTGACTGTGAAGGTGCAGGCGAAATGTTTACCGTTACCACAATGGATATGAACAATGTGCCTAAGACAGAAGACGGTAAAATCGATTACACTCAGGATTTCTTCGGAAAGAATACAAACCTTACCGTTAGTGGGCAGTTAAACGGTGAAACCTATGCAATGGCATTCCGCAATATTTATACCTTCGGACCTACCTTCCGTGCGGAGAATTCCAACACCACCCGTCACGCGGCAGAGTTCTGGATGATTGAGCCGGAAATCGCTTTTGCGGATTTGAAAGATGATATGATGCTTGCAGAAAGCATGATTAAATACATCATTCGTTATGTGCTTGAAAATGCACCCGAAGAAATGGCATTCTTTAACAACTTCATTGACAAGGGTCTTATCGAAAGACTGGAAGGCGTGATGAATTCCGAATTCGGACATGTAACTTATACGGAAGCAATTGAAATCCTTGAAAAGAATAACGATAAGTTTGAATATAAGGTAAGCTGGGGCTGCGATTTGCAGACAGAGCATGAAAGATATCTTACCGAAGAAATCTTCAAGCGGCCTGTTTTCGTAACCGACTACCCGAAGGAGATTAAGGCATTCTACATGAAGTTAAATGACGACGGTAAGACTGTTGCTGCTATGGACTGCCTTGTTCCCGGAATTGGTGAAATCATCGGCGGCAGCCAGCGTGAAGATGATTACGAGAAGTTATCTGCACGTATGAAGGAACTTGGACTTAACGAAGAAGATTATGACTTTTATCTTGACCTCCGTAAGTACGGTTCAGCAAGACACGCAGGCTTCGGACTTGGCTTTGAACGTTGCGTAATGTACTTAACCGGTATGGGTAATATCCGTGACGTCATTCCCTTCCCCAGAACCGTAAACAACTGTGATTTGTAACTATTCAGAGCCAAGCAAATTTCTGAAAGCATATCATGTATGCTGGCATACAATGGGATGATTTTTAGAAATTTATTTGGCGAAGTAACCACATGAGCAAAAGGAAAGTGAGATAGCACGATTTTGCGAATGGGTGCTGAATAGTTACATAAGTACTAAGGGTTGAAAATTGCTTCAACCCTTGCTTTGTTATTATGCATAGACATTTTAGGAGCCGATTTTATGAGTAAAATTTATATCCCAAAGGGCTATAAAAGCCCCCAACCCATTAAGGAAACCGAAATTGCAATCAAAGAGGTAAAAGACTATTTTGAGCGTGCCCTGGCATCGGCGTTAAACTTAACCCGTGTATCCGCACCTCTTTTTGTAAAGCCCGAAAGTGGTTTGAATGATAACTTAAACGGTGTGGAGAGACCGGTTACGTTCGGTATTAAAGAACAGGATGATGCTGAAGTAGAAATCGTACATTCTCTTGCAAAATGGAAAAGACTTGCTCTTCGTGAGTACGGCTTTGAAGTTGGCGAAGGTTTGTATACCGATATGACTGCGATTCGTCGTGATGAGGAGACGGACAACATTCACTCCATCTATGTGGACCAGTGGGACTGGGAGCGCATCATTGATAAAAGTGAGAGAAACGAAGGAACCTTAAAAGAAACCGTATTCCGCATTTATATGGCAATTAAGCAGACCGAGTATTATATCTGCGGAAAATATCATTTTATGGATCCTTTTCTTCCGAACGAGATTACTTTTATCACCACGCAGGAGTTGGAGGATATGTATCCCGATAAGACTCCCAAGGAGAGAGAGAACTTAATCACCAAAGAAAAGGGTGCTGTGTTCCTTTCTAAAATCGGTGGTGCTTTAAATTCCGGCGAGAGACATGACGGACGTGCGCCGGACTATGATGACTGGGATTTAAACGGCGATATTTTAGTATATTATCCGGTATTGGATATGGCACTTGAATTATCCTCTATGGGTATTCGTGTAGACGAAGAAGCACTGGACAGACAGTTAAAGATTTCCGGTTGCGAGGACAGAGCTGCAATGCCTTTCCAGAAAGATGTTTTGGAAGCAAATCTTCCTTATACCATCGGTGGCGGTATCGGACAGTCACGTATCTGTATGTTCTTTTTACAGCGTGCCCACATCGGCGAAGTACAGTCGTCCATTTGGCCGAAGGAAGTCCATGAGATTGCCAAAGAGCATGGCGTGAATATTTTATAGGGGAAAATGCCCGAGTGTGCGACGCGAATAATTTATGCGGTCCGTATGCGGGCTTAAATTTGCAGGAGTTTATTCAATGAAAAAAGTTTTTGTGAGATATATTTTACCGATATTGGGTGTGATTGCCATTGTGTTGCTGGATCAATGGGTAAAGTACCTTTCATTGGAAAAAATCGGTATGTACAACACAGTTGTTGTGATAGAAAATGTATTTGAACTTCACGTGATTCCTAACTACGGCATGGCATGGGGAATGCTTCAAAACTGCCAGTGGTTATTTATTGCAATCACACCGGTTGTATTGTTTGCGTTGGGATGGTTTTACATCAAACTTCCCCGGGAAAAGAAATTTAATGCCATGCGTGTGCTTGCGGTTATGCTTGCCGGTGGTGCTGTCGGAAATCTTTTGGACAGAATGTTCCGTGGTGAATTTGGTCAGGGTTATGTTGTGGATATGTTATATGTAAAAGCAATCGACTTTCCCATATTTAATGTGGCGGATTGTTTTGTATCGGTAGCCTTTGTTACTCTTGTGATTTTTGTTCTGTTTGTATATTCGGAAGAAGATTTCGACCGGATGTTTCCTATAGGCAAAAAGAAAAAAGAGAACCATGAAGATGGAAAAAAAGCAGAAACAAAAGAGGATTAGTAATATGAAAATTATAGATGCACATACACATATATTCCCGGAGAAGATTGCCTTTAAGGCATCGGAATCCATCGGGAAATTTTATGACCTTGCCATGTATTCGGATGCGTCCAGCAGAAGCTTAATTGAAAAGGAAGCTGTAATTGGTACCGAGCGTATGCTTGTATGTTCTTCTGCACTAACACCTGCCAATGTTGTAAGCATTAACGATTTTATTGCTTCCGAGTGTAAGGAACATCCGGAGTTCGTTGGATTGGGTGCAATGCATAAGGATTTTGAGGATTATGATGCAGAACTTGACCGTATCAAAGAAATGGGTCTGGTGGGTGTTAAATTCCACAACGATATGCAGCAGTATGATATTGATGACCCGAAGATGTATCCTATTTATCGCGCCATGAGTGATAAGGGATTAAAGCTTCTTTTACATATGGGTGATGACCGTTACGATTATTCTTCGCCCAAAAGAATGGCGAAGATTGCTCAGGAGTTTCCGGAGCTGATTATTCAGGCATCGCATTTCGGCGGATACTTGAGATGGGAGGAATCTTTTGCAAACCCGAGAATGGAAAATGTATTTTATGATACATCAAGTACATTGCCTTTTATTGACAGGAACACGGCATTACGTTTGATTGAGAGATTCGGAGAGGATCATTTCTTCTTCGGTACCGATTTTCCCATGTGGAAGCCGGATGAAGAATTGGAACGTTTCTTAAGCCTTAAGCTGGGAGAAGAAGCAAACAGGAAGATTTTATATGATAATTTTGTAAGAGTGTTTGGATTATAGAAAATTTATACGATAAAAGAATTGAGGCATATGGTGGCAGATTTGCGGCTGTGTGCCTTTTTTATCGCGTAAATACTTATAGAAATTTATTGACACGTCGCATATATATATAATAATCTTACTATTTTTTACGATGGAGGAAATAATAAAAATGTTAAAGAAATGTGCGTGTTTACTGTCAGTTTGTGCTCTTTTACTTGGTCTTTTTGCATGTATAATAAACGATGAAGTGGTGGCAGAACCTGAAATATCAGAAGTAGTAGAAGATTCTGTGTCTGGAGAAGTAAGTGAAGAAGTAGTAAGTGAGGAAATTAGTGAAGAAGTATCCGAAGAGGTCGTTGAAGAAGTTGATTATTCCGCAAGTGCTATTATGTTATTGATTGATGAGTTAATTGCGAAATATCCGATTGAGAATCCGGAGCATATTAAAGCCACAATGCTTATAGCAAATTTAGATAATATCAGTGAGGAAGATTTGCAAGTAATATTTGATATATACGGATATGATCGGATATGATTATGAAACAATTGATAATTTGTATGCGGAATATTTAACTGTTCTTCATAATTCCATAGCATGTAATTTTGCGGTATCCCAAGGGAATATGGATGCGGATGTACATGCGCGGGCTGATTTTTTTGAAAGAATGCCGATTACGGAAGTTGTTTTAAATCCTGACGATCAGGAATTAAACGATGGAACTTTATCTTATGCTGATTTTGCTGTTATACAGTACGTAGAAAATGGTTCTGGCTCGGCTGTATATTATTCTCCCTATGAATTTTTTGGTGTAGATTTTACCAATTAATACTTTGCTTATTATGAAAAGAGGCTGGTTTTGTTCCCCTTAGCAAAGGGGCTTATCTATGATAAACAAATCTTTTAAAATCTGGGATTTTAATCTAGTAGATTCATTTTTATTCAATGCATTCGCTGAAAATTCACAGGACACAGAATATATAGCGTAACTTATTATCGAACGTGCGACGGGGCGGATAATTAAGGAAATTTCTATTATGCCGGATGTTATGAAAAAAGCATTAGCTGATGCGGAAGAATTAAAGAAAATATTGACGAGTGATAGTACGGAATAGAGGGAGCGATTTGATATACGGAGTCTATAATAGAATGGTCAATTTGGGGACGACCTTGAATAATGATTTCATTTGCTTAAAAAATATGTTATATTAAATGAAGAGCGATTTGCGACAATATTCTTTTATACCTGTAAAGGCAAGGGAGGCAATCATGCAACAGGAACACGAAAAATATTTATCCTTACTGGCAAAACAATACCCTACCGAGAATGCGGCAGCAGTGGAAATTATTAACCTGCAGGCTATTCTGGCTCTGCCCAAGGGTACCGAGCATTTCCTTACGGATATTCACGGTGAGTATGAGCAGTTCGTTCATGTATTGAAGAACGGCTCCGGTTCCGTGCGTCGTAAAATAGATGAAGTTATGGGAAAGACCGTCAGCAACAGTTATAAAAGACAGCTGGCAACTTTGATTTACTATCCCAAGGAGAAGTTAGAGATTGTAAAGGCAAAGGAAGAGGATATTGAAGATTGGTATATGATGACCTTACATCACCTTGTGCAGGTGGTAAAGTGTGTATCCTCCAAATACACCCGTTCCAAGGTGCGTAAGGCGATTCCAAAAGGGTTTGTATACGTTATAGAAGAATTGATTACCGAGAAGGAAGAGGTTTACGACAAGGAGCAGTATTATAACAGTATTTTGCAGACTATCGTGCGAATCGGTCAGGCGGATGCGGTTATTGTGACTCTGTGTGAACTGATTCAGCGTATGGTTGTGGATCATCTTCATGTTATCGGCGATATTTATGACAGAGGACCCGGACCTCACATTATTATGGATACCCTTTGCAGATATCATTCTTTGGACTTTGTCTGGGGCAATCATGACGTGGTATGGATGGGGGCTGCCGGTGGTAACGCGGCTTGTATCGCTAATGTAATCCGTATGTCGGCACGTTACGGCAACTTGTCCGTACTTGAGGATGGTTACGGCATTAATCTTTTACCCCTGGCAAGCTTCGCCCTGCACTTTTATAAGGATACAGATTGTTCCTGCTTCCGTTTAAAAGAGGATAGCAAGGGACGTTTTACCAATGCCTCCGAAGTGGAAATGCGCATGTACAAAGCGATTACCATGCTTCAGTTTAAGTTAGAGGGGCGTCTTATTCAGCGTAACCCTGAGTTTGGCATGGACGGTAATCTGTTACTGGATAAAATTGATTATGATAAAAAGACAGTTTGCATTGATGGAGTGGAATATCCTTTGAAGGATTGTGATTTCCCCACTGTAGATCCCGAGCATCCTTATGAGTTGACGGAAGATGAATGGAAGCTTGTGGAACATTTGAAGAAGGCTTTTATGAATTGCGAGAAGCTTCAGAAGCACATCAGACTTCTGTATCAGAAGGGGAGTTTGTACCGTGTATCCAACGGTAATCTTTTATACCATGGTTGTGTGCCTATGGATGAAAACGGTGAGTTCAGCAAGACTTTTATCGGAGACGCGGAAGTCAGCGGTAAGGCTATGTATGATGTGCTGGAAGAGCATGCACGCCATGGGTTCTTTGGAAGACCCGGAACTGCAGAGCATCAGAAGGGTGGAGATATTCTCTGGTACTTGTGGAACGGGCCGAAGTCTCCGGCTTACGGTCGTGCCAAGATGGCGACTTTTGAGCGTTTGTTTGTAGAAGACAAGGCAACGCACAAAGAAGAAAAAGATCCTTACTATAACCTGATTGAAGACGTGGCTACCGCAGATAAAATCCTTGCGGAATTTGGTGCGGATGTAAACAATGGTCACATTATCAACGGACATGTGCCTGTAGAAATCAAGAAGGGTGAAACACCCATTAAGTGTGGTGGCAAGGTCTTAATGATTGATGGTGGTTTCTCTAAGGCATATCATGATAAAACCGGTATTGCAGGATATACCCTGGTATCCAATTCCCACGGTATGCGTCTGGTTGCCCATGAGCAGTTTGAAACCACGGAAAAGGCGATTACAGAAGAAACGGACATTATTTCCGATACACTGGTGGTGGAGAATTTTGCCCGCAGAATGTACATAGCGGACACTGATATCGGTAAGAGGCTTAAGAGTAGTATTGAGGATTTGGAACGGCTGCTTAAGGCTTATCAGCAGGGCAGCGTAGGTAACAGGGTTTAAGGGGCTCCTGTTTGGGGCGGCAAGGGGAGTGTATGGAGTGCATGCTTTCTCATTAAGCGCCGACGAGCTGAAACGGTCCTTGAACTAATTATAAAATACTTGCAATAGGTAAATACATTGTAATGCCTGTCCCAAACGGGGAGATTGAAAATAAAGAGGAGATATCGATGACAGTTTCCAATAATAACAGAAGTTATATGACATTAAGTGCCGAACTTCAGAAGCGTATCAGGGAGGACCGTATGAACCATTGGGTGAATCCCTACGCGTGCAAAGATGAGGATATCATTCGCCGCGATCCGAGCCATGATAAAGCCAATATCTGGCGTCCGGCCTTTGTGAGGGATGTGGAGAAGATTATGCACATCCCGTACTACAGCCGTTATATGGACAAGACCCAGGTGTTTTCGTTGTATCACAATGATGACATTACCCGTCGGGCCCAGCATGTACAGCTGGTGGCAAGAATTGCGAGAAATATCGGTTCGGTGCTGAATCTGAATACGGATTTGATTGAAGCGGCAGCTTTGGGGCATGATATCGGACATACACCTTTCGGACATCCCGGCGAGTATAAGTTAAGTGAGATGTACTATGCAAACACGGGCAGACTTTTTAATCATAATATTCAGAGCGCCAGAGTGCTGGATGTGATTTTTCCGCTGAATCTGAGTTTGCAGACCTTAGACGGAATTATTTGTCACAACGGTGAAATGGAGTGTAAAAATTACAAGCCGAAGAACTATGAGGATTTTGCGGAATTTGATGCCAAGATGGAAGAGTGTTATCTTGACCAGAGCGCGATTAAGCGACTTGTACCTTCGACTTTGGAAGCCTGCGTGGTGCGTGTTTCGGATATTATTGCATACCTTGGCAAGGACAGACAGGATGCGAAACGCCTTGGGATTTATGAGGACAGCGAGGCTTTTAGCGGTGGTATCATTGGTAAGACCAACGCGGAAATCATTAACAATATGATTGTGAATATCATTGAAAACAGTTACGGCAAGGACCATTTGGAAATGGACGATGCTTATTATGAGGCATTCTCGCTGGCAAAGAAAGAGAATTATCAGCGCATCTATAAGCAGAAAGATTTGGAAAAAGTGTACGAAGAATCCATCTATCCTATGATTGCGAAGATGTATGAGTACCTTTTAAAAGAGGCGAAGTCTTTAACGAAGGACAGTATGTTATATAAGCATCACATTTCTTATATCGAAGAAATAACGAAAACCTACAGACGCGGTCCTGCCTACAGTGAGATTGGTGCAGATGAACTGGTAGTAGATTATATCGCAAGTATGACGGATGACTATTTCGTGGAATTGTTCCGTTACCTGTTCCCGAACAGTACTTTGCAGGTAGAGTACAAGGGATACTTTGAGGAGGATTAAAATGCGAAAAGCTTGTAAAATACTCGCCTGGCTTGGAGCTTTTATCATAAGTTTGGTATTGCTTGGAGGATGCGCATCGCAGAGTTTATGGCAGGAAGAGTATGATACTACGTTGGTGGAAATCAGCGAGTATGAAGTGATAGAGGATGAAGATACCGTGACAGATGATGTGAGTTCGGAGAACGAGAGTGGTGTTTCTTCGGAGGATAGTGCTGGGGCAAATGATGAATCGAATGCTGAGGCGAGTGAGGTGACATCAGCTGAAGCAGATACTGAAGATGATAATGCTACGCAGGAAAGTGAGGCGGGTGCGTCCGGAAATGAAGATGCATCGGTAAGTGAACCTGCAAGTGGGCCGGTAGCAAATACAGGTGGCGGTCGTGTGGTAGTTATAGATGCCGGACATCAACTTAAAGGCAATAGCGAGCATGAGCCTATCGGTCCCGGTGCGACCACGACCAAGCCGAAAGTTTCAAGCGGTACGACAGGCTGTGTTACAGGCCTTAAGGAATATGAATTAAATCTTGCGGTGTCACTTTTATTAAGAGATGAGCTTGAAGCAAGAGGATATACTGTAATTATGGTGCGTGAGACTCATGATGTGAATATGAGCAATGCGGAACGTGCGGCAGTGGCCAATGAAGCGAATGCGGATGCTTTTATCAGGATACATGCAAATGGTTCGGAGGATTCAAGCGTGCACGGGGCGTTGACTATGTGTCAGACACCGTCGAATCCGTATAACGGATATTTGCATGACTCAAGCCGTGATTTGTCGGAGTGCGTGTTGAACGGGCTGGTGAATAATACGGGCTGTAAAATGCGCAGTATCATTGAGACGGACACTATGAGCGGAATTAACTGGTGTACGGTGCCTGCCACAATTGTGGAGATGGGTTTTATGTCCAATCCGGAGGAAGATGCGCTGATGGCGACGGCGGAGTATCAGCAGAAAATGGCGGTCGGAATTGCAGACGGCATTGATGAGTATTTCGCACAGTAGGATAAGATGTGTGATTTGCAATAAAGTATATTGTATGGGTCCTATGTAGACCTTTGTATGAAAGAGGAAGAAAACGATGGAAATGGTTTTACTTACGGCTCTGGGCGTTGGCGGTGCGACCATCTTTGGTTCCTGCATCGGCTTTATGTTTAAAGGGCTGTCACACAAATTTGCGGACATTGTATTGTCCTTTGCGGCGGGTGTTATGCTGGCTGCTGCGGTACTGGGATTGATTGTGCCTTCGCTGGATTACGGCACGGGCAAGGTTGGTCTTCTGATTACGGTGGCTGGAATTTTTGTGGGTGCGTTGTGTTTAAACTTGATTGATAAGCTGGTGCCACACCTTCATAAAATTGTGGGTTCGCCTGCAGAGGAAGAAGAACATAAAAACGCTAATTTAAGTAAGGTGCTTCTTTTTGTAATGGCGATTGCCATTCATAATTTGCCGGAAGGAATTGCGGCGGGGGTAGGCTTTGGTTCCGAAGATGTGACGCAGGCAATGTTAATTGCAGGTGGTATTGCACTTCAGAATATTCCGGAAGGTATGGTAATCATTGGTCCCATGCTGGCAGCAGGAGTTACGCCCAAGAAGACTTTTTTATGCGCGGCATTGACCGGCGTTGTGGAAATTGTCGGCACGTTAATCGGATATTTTGCAGTCAGTATTTCGACGGCGATTCTGCCTTTTGCTCTGGCATTTGCAGGCGGAACAATGCTTTATATCATTAGTGATGAAATGATTCCGGAAACCCATGCCCACGGAAACCAAAGGGGTGCGACTTATGCGTTGTTGATAGGCTTCTGTGTGATGTTGGTGACGGATTATCTTTTAGGGTGATTTTGTCTGCGATACTTGTTCGAAAAAATTGTTAATTTTTATAAAAAATAATTGTACTCAAAAAAAGATGGGTGTATAATTCCCTTGTAAAAATCTTACTATAAAGGGGCTTGAAATTAATGAAAATTATCAAAGCAAAAGATTACGATGAAATGAGCCGCAAGGCTGCAAACCTTATTGCTGCCCAGATTTATGTGAAACCGAACTGCGTGTTGGGTCTGGCAACAGGTTCCACACCCATCGGTACATACAAGGAACTGGTAGAAAAGTACGAATTGGGAGATTTGGATTTCTCTGAGGTGACAACCGTAAACTTGGATGAGTACAAGGGCATTACTAAGGAAAATGACCAGAGCTACTATTACTTCATGAACGATAATTTATTCAGCCACGTTAACATCAACAAGGAAAGAACCTTCCTTCCCGATGGCACAGAGCCTGACAGCGACAAAGCGTGCAATGCTTACAATGAAATCATTCATTCCGTAGGCGGTCAGGATTTACAGCTTCTCGGATTGGGACACAACGGCCATATCGGTTTTAATGAGCCGGCGACAGACTTTCCTTTGGAGACACATTGCGTAGATTTAACCGAATCTACCATCAAAGCAAACCAGCGTTTCTTTGCATCCTATGATGATGTGCCCAAACAGGCATATACCATGGGAATTAAAACCATTATGCAGGCGAAGAAAGTGCTTGTAGTAGTAAGCGGTGAAGACAAAGCAGACATTGTACAGAAAGCATTCTTCGGACCGGTGACACCGGAAGTTCCCGCATCTGTTTTACAGTTGCACCCGGATTGTACCGTAGTAGCGGATGCCGCGGCGTTGTCGAAAGTGAATATGTAATAAAAATAGAAGAGTTAACGTTATGGAATCCTCCACCCTGATGGGTGGGGGATTTTTTGTGTGTTGGAAATCAATAATCAGAAACAACACCTGAGAATGTTATAACAGAATCAGAGGCGGATATTTGTTTATGAAGAAAAGCGCCTTGAATGCTCGTTTACAAGGTACGATTATAACTGCAACCGAAATAGTCATAAAAAGGAGCCGGAAATGATTAAGACAAAAGGGCGGGTCAATGTGAGATAAATATTTCAGGCGGAGAAACTTGGCTTTCTCAGAGCGTTTTACAGAGGAGTAAGACAAGTTCTTCATAAAAATAGCACAAAAAAGAAAGCGAGGTATTGCGTATGTTGAAAACAAATTTACTTAAAAAGGTTGAGGAACATGAGGACATGATGAGGGGATATTATTATCCGGGCACTTATAGCGTAACAGACAATGAGGTGTCGGTTTGTAAGTGGAATAATCCTGATACATATTATGCAAATACTTCATATTCATCTTCATACGAAGAAAAGAATTCTTTGTCATTTGGGTATCGGGAGAGAGAAAGAGTGCGTAGAAATAAATTTGTATCGGCGCAGGATATGACATTAGAGATGGTTATGGAGAATATGTCTGAACTCGATATCGAGATAACATGTAGGGTTGCTGCTTCTAAATATTTATTAACACAGCAGGTTTTAGAGTATATGAGTTTGTCCGGTGTAGAGACGCAGGATGATAAGAGAAAGATGTGTATACACTTAAGAAAGCTTTGCGCTCTGAATGTATTACAAGAACGCGAACTGTTTATTAACAGAAATAATAAGGGATTGAAAGTTTATGAATTATCTTTCTGGGGAAATATTATTGCTTCTAATCAGGGTGTAATTATGAACCGAGGATTGCAATATAATTCATCCAAATATAGAAGGATTATGTGTATTTCAGAAGATACAGCTGAGGAGATTAAAAGAGTGGTTGTTGCTAATCAGATTATGTTATCCATTTTAAAAAATACCAGGATTCATATGAAACATTTTGGTTTTATGATGTCTACTTATATTCAGGATGAAGCAACATATGAAAAGGCTGCAATTATGAGAAATGCATTGCTCGTTCATATCGATTCAGAGAATATTCTTGCCTATGAAGTTGTAAGACGAAATCCAGAGAGTTTAAGCAAATTGGCAGAAAAAATTCAGAGATATTATAACATCATTGATAATGATTATCCGTCAAATAACGGTAGAGGAGATAAGGCTGTTCCTCAGTTGATTATTTGTGCTGAATCTTTAGAACACAGTAGGGAAATTGATAGTTACCTTCGTGAACAGAGTTTTTATCGTGAGGAGCACACAATTTTGTATACGGAAGATGGGCTGAATAGAAAAGAAACTGTTGATTGTTCTGTTTATGAATTATGTCAGAGTGGTAGTCAGATATGGTACAAATTGCCTATGGATAGAGTAGAAGAAAAAGAAATTGCATAAGGAGGATAGAATTATGTTGGTTGAAACCAAAAGTGCAAGAGGTATTGATACTGTTCCTATTGAGACTAAACTTTTCGCAAATAGAAACATTTATATTACTGGTGAGATTAATACTTCATTAATAACTGATGTTTCCAAGCAGATATTATATCTTCTTGAAAGTGATGCGAAAAAATCAATTAAAATATGGATCAATTCTGAAGGAGGAAGTATTCAGGATGGTTTATATTTGTATGATATGCTCTGCGGAATTAAGAATACACCTATTTATATGATTGCTACAGGAAAATGTTATAGCATGGCTGCGTTACTTTTTCTGGCGGGACAAAAGGGGAGACGATTAATTTTTGAAAATACAGAGCTTATGCTTCATGAACCTCTTATTGATAGTAGAATAGGTGGTTCCAGTTCAAAAATAAAATCTATTTCTGATTCGCTTTTAGAAGCGAAACAAAGAATAAATAAAATTATTTGTAAACATACAGGAATGAGTTTAAAGACAGTAGAGAAAGAAACTTCATATGACCATTTTTATAACAGTAAGGAAGCTCTTGAAAAAGGGTTGGCAGATAAAATTGTGGATTACGCAGAGATAATAGGGGGAAAATACAATGAATAAATACGACAGAGTAATTCTTGGGGAAAATGCTGTATATTCAACAGATATGAATTCAACCGGTATTAATAATAATATCTGTGCTATTGGTGGTTCAGGAACCGGAAAAAGTCATAGTATTATAGAACCTACTCTCTTAGAGACTTCAAACTCCTCATTGATTATATCAGACCCGAAAGGAAGTCTGGAGAAAAAGTACAGCTATTATTTTAAACATAAGGGATATGAAGTGATTAATTTAGATTTTGTTAATTTAGAGAAGAATACTGTATGCTTTGATCCTGTTAGGTATATATCCTGTGAGCAAGACTTTATTACACTTGCACATAGAATGGTGCATGGAGGATTCAATAATAAACATCTACCGGTAGATCCATATTGGGATAATATGGCGTGTATTCTGTTGAGTGCACTTTTAGCGTTGAGTTATATGCTTAGTGCAGAAGGCGAAGAATGCTTATTGAAAGTATTGGAACTTTTTGATGAGCTAGAGAGCAATTCCTCAGTTGTTGAAGCTATGTTTGAAACGGTTAGTGAAAAAGACAAGCATTGTTTGGCAGTTACACAGTGGAACAAATTTAAAATGCTCCAAAATGCTGAAAAAACTTATGCGTGCGTCATGACTACCCTTGCTACTGTTATAGGAAAATATGGAAGCAAAGAAATGCAGATTTTTCTCTCGCAGAAAAATAGTATTGATTTTCGTAGCATTTGTAAACGAAAAACGGTAGTATTTGTAAAAATATCTGATTTGGATGATTCATTATACGATTTCGCTAATCTCTTTTACGGGGAAGCATTTAATCAATTGGGCAATTATGCAGATGAATGTGTAAATGGAATGAGTCCAATTCCTGTGCGATTCATATTGGATGATTTTTCTACTAATGTAGTTATATATGGCATGCCAAGAATAAGTTCAACTATTCGTGCACGCAATATTTCTGTACTTTTGGCATTACAAAGTATTCAGCAACTTCAAATTGTTTACAAGGAGGAAGCGGATACAATTATATCGAATTGTGATTCGTTGGTCTTTCTCGGAAGTAATGATCTGACGACGGCCCAGAATCTTTCTGTCAGAATTGATCGCCCAGTAACGGATATTCTTTATTGGCCTATAGGAAGAGAATTCATCATGCGTCGCGGAGAGAGACCCTTTGAAACAGAAAGATATGACATACGGAAGCATAAAGAGTACAAAAAGGTATACGGAAATGATTTAGAAATAAACAGTGTCTAATTATGGATAATATAATTAAAGAAAGGGAGAGATTATATGAAAATTAAATTCAGACCGTTTAATTATCAGGAAGATTTAGAAAATATTTATTACTATATGTGCTGTGGGGAAGAGCAGGCTATGTTAGCACACAAGTTTCAAATTTCGAATATAGAAATGTTTCGACATTGGTTAACAGAGAAATTTGCGAATAGGATTTATAATGATTTCTTTATTGTGATTAATGAAAGCGGAAAGGCAATTGGTTTTACATATTCATATGAATTTTACCCGTATGATCTTCATTGTAAGTTTGCTATATGCATGTACGATGAATATAGGGATAAAGGTTACGGTGCATTGGTGGCAATAAAGATGTTGGATTATCTTTTTGAGTCTTATCCGTTAAGACAAATTTACACATCGGTGTTTGATTATAATTCTAAAAGTCTGCAATTGAATCAAACCGCAGGATTTTTAGAAGTGGGGAATTTGCCCGAATATCGATACCACAAAGGCAAATATTATTCGCTTCACATATTGATGATTACGAGACAACAGTACTATAAAAGAAAAAAGATTTATTCGGCTGGGTAGAATAAAACGAAGATATGCTTATTGAGAAACTGCTGTAAACTGTTTAACAGAAAGGAGAAAAATTATGGGTTATTATGATGCAAAGGGATATTTCAGAGGAGATGGCGAAGGCGGTTATGATGCAAAAGGATATCATGGGAAATCGGTATTTTAGATAAAAGGGAGGAGCAATATGAGTAATAAATTTGATGAAGAAATGATATCTTGGAACATTATGGTGATTGTATTGCCACTGTATGCGGGGATACAAACTATTATGCAAGAACCTTGCTTGCCAATGGATCTTATTAGTGAGAAATTTCGAATTATAATATGGATACTTAATACCGTTTTATGTAGTTGTTATATGGCATTTAGTACGAATATTATTGAGTCCTTAATAAAAAGTACAAGATGTTTAATAGTATTACACTGTATAAATTATGGAATAAATATAGTGCTCACAATAATGGCAAATTATACCATGGAAATTCCGCTTAGTCTTATGGTTACTGCTCTTGTACTTTTGTTACAGGGGGCGTTGATTGTGATGAAGCGATACATAAGTGAAAAGGGGAGTATAGGAGCAACTATTATTCCTATTGGGGGTATGTTGGTAGTATTTATGTGTTGTTTATACATGAATATAAGCATTGCAATTATATTTATACATCTTTTTGCTTTTATGATAGGAGCGGTTGTGTTGATGTACAAAGAAATTAAAAAGAAAAAAATGCAAAAGCTGATTATCTATGAAAAGGAAAACTAAGGACTAAAAAGATATTATTTTAGATTGGAAAGGAGAAGGAGATTATGGATTTTTACACTATATCAAAACGGGGCATGTTACATTCTATTAATCAGGATTATGTGTCATATAAATCAATAGATGAAGCATACGTAGTGGGGCTTGCAGATGGGGCTGGAAGCAAGGAGTTTTCAAGAGAAGGTGCAGAATGTGTGGTAGAACATATTCTGGATTATATGATTGCTCATAGAGATACATTATTCGTGGAAAGTAAGATCAATATTTGTTATAATATATCTTGTGAGATAGCGTATGCATTAAATGCATTTTGTACAACTCATGACAATGTTAAGAGAGATGAATTGGGTTCTACTTTGATGGTTGTTTGCGTATATCGCAATTCATATATTGCTATTCATCTTGGAGATGGCTTGATTGGTTATATTACAGAAGATGAAGGTGTTAAAGTATTATCATGTCCCCAATTTGGAATAAATCATAAATACACTTATCTTACGACTTCGCAGGAACTATTAAAGTATGTACGCGTATATAAAGGGCATTGTAATGGCGATGTGGGGAATGTCACAGATATTAATACTATGTTTATGATGACAGATGGTTTTATGGATGAATGCTATAATTGGCATAAAAATAAATTTCAAGAGAAGTTTGTTAGTGATTTGGTAATTAAGGATTATGAAACAATAGAGTATTATATTACGAATCGGAATGTGTACGATGATAGTACAATGATTGTTTGGGATATAGGGGAGGATAAAAGGAATGGATAGCAAAAGAACACCGTTAAAGTTAGAAGACGGCGAAGTACTTGAGATGTATTTTACAGTAGAAGCAGATAAGAAACAGAATGCGGTAAAGAGGGTTATAGATAAAATTGAACTGCTGGCAGAAGGGGGAAGCAGTTTGGTTTATCTTGTACACTTTAGTGATGATAAGACGGATGCACGATGGATTTTGAAAGAATTCTATCCGATTTCGGAAGAGTATCTCATTAAAAGAGAAGGAAGAAATTTGATTGTAAACAATAAAAATGAATCATATCACCAGATGAAAGAAAGCTTTCACCGCGGTTATGAACGGCTGCGGAAACTGGCATCGCATAAGGATGCGGCTGAGTATACCACCGGAACTGTGCCTGAGGGCTTTGCCGAGTGCAATAATACTATGTATTTATTACTCCCGTATAAATATACAACAAGCTTTAAGATGGACAGCGTGCCTGTTGCCGATGTGTATGACGTGTTAATCCGAGTAACAG
Organism: uncultured Lachnospiraceae bacterium; assembly: GCA_964651555.1. Classification (GTDB taxonomy): domain Bacteria; phylum Bacillota; class Clostridia; order Lachnospirales; family Lachnospiraceae; genus UBA3766. The sequence continues at coordinate 85,639 of CAZYVY010000003.1, forward strand.
AGTGTCTTGATATTTATCATCAGTGCGGTTATTTATATCTGGACTTAAAGCCGGATAACATCCTGTATCATAAACCACAGAAATACGTAGAACTGTTTGATTGCGATACCGTTCTTCAAAAAGAAGAGCTTGGGAAGATAGGTTATCAGCTTCGAAGTACCCCTGCGTATTGTGCACCGGAAGTGATGACAGCACAGCAGAATGGATTTACGACAACAGGGTGTATTGATGAGAAAAGTGACTATTATACGGCTGGGGCGATGCTATACCACGCGATTTTTAAGAAACCTTTTGTTCGTACACCGGTTTTTCGTGACACTATGGAAGCGTGGAGTGAACTCATAAATAATGAGGAGAGTCTGGAGCGTTGCTCGTTTGAGTATAAACAGAGACTGGCAGGATTTTTGTGCAGAACGCTTCATTGGAGAAGACTGAAACGTTATGACTGTGCGGATAAAATGAAAGCCGATTTGGAGCGGTTAAAAACACTGTCAAAGCAGACAATACATTTTAAGGATGCCAATCTTTCGGAAGATGTTGTGTTTATCGGCCGTGAGGAACAGTTGGAGACTATCGCAGAACATTTGGAGAAGGCAGAAGAGCAGCATGTGGGTAATTCCGTAGTAATTTCAGCCCCCGGCGGCCTGGGGAAATCTGCCCTTGCACGAAGGTATGCCCTGCTTCACAGAAGAAACTATCTGATTGAAAACGACAGGGGATATGATATCATTCTTGTTTCGGATTATGAGGGCTGTAAAGGCATGGCGGAGTTTGTCAGTGCGGTTTATGAAAGAACTGTCAGTACGGATTCTTCCGACAGAATGGATTTTGCCGGGCTGACGGACATGAAGCCTGATTATGAACAAAAGAAACAGATACTTACCACACTGTGCAGGCGAAGCAGAGTGTTATTAATCGTGGATAATTTTAATTCAAGAGAGGTTGATAAGGATGTAAATAAAGGGGTAATGCGGGAAATCGGTTGGGATGTAATATATACCAGCCGTTGTAAGCTTGAGGCGTTTGGCGCATGCATTCCGTTATCCGATTTGGGCGAGGAGGAAACCCTTACCATGTTTCAGGAATATTTCCGTGTTGCCTGCGAGAATCCGTATCGTGAATTTACGGAAGAAGAAAATGCGGATATTACATTGCTACTTGAAAAAATAGACCGCCATACCATGCTGGCAGAACTGTTTGCAAAAAATGCGGGTGCTGAGGAAAAGATGGATGGAAGCACGGATATCAAAGCATTGTACGAGCAGTTTGTAAAACCTTATGAAGACCAGGAAATCGGATATACGAAGGATGATAACTATTCCTACGGAAAGATTAATGAAATCATAGGAGCATTATATGATAAGTTACCGGACAGTGAAGTGGCACAGAAGATTCTTTTTCATGCCGCATTATTAAGCATGCCTTTTACAAGGGACGAGTTGATGGAATTGAAGGTAATTACCAGAGAGCAGAAGGGAAGTGTTGAGCATCTTTATAAGAGCGGCTGGCTTCGCATCGATGATTCGGATTTTTACGATGATAAGGTGCATTATGAACTGCATCCGGTTATGGAAGAGGTATTGTATGCCCGTTTCAAGGATGAGTATTGTGAGGAAAACTGCGGCACTTTGATTGAGGGAATGATTGAGCGGTTGAACAAGGCTTTTAATTGTGAGGATGTAGTGATTAGAGAAGCTAAGAAAAAAGATTTACAGATAATAAAATTCCTTGAGAAAGCATGTGAGATAGGAGGTTTAAGGATTGAGTGGAAGGCGCAGTTGTTGTATCTGTGTGGTTCATGGAATGGAATATGTCAAAAAAGAGAAAATGCAAGGATATATTTGGAACAAAAGAGAGCGTTGTTAAGTGAAAGGGACATGTTAACTAGTAAAGAAAATCTTTATATCGATGCCGACATAGTTTGGTATATAGCTAAAACCAAAGGTTGCATCAATGAAGAAGAGAAAAATATTATTTTAAACGCAGCTAATAAGGGATACACCAGAGCTATGTATCATTTATATGCTATATATTATTATGCGGATGAAGATGATGCTATAAAATGGCTTATGAAAGCAGCTGAAGGAGGACAAGTAGCGGCATTAATGAGAATCGGTAATTATTGTATTGAATGGGGAGAAGAAGAATCAAAAACAGGATTTGATTTTTTTATGCTAGCAGCTGAAAAAGGGCTTGTAGATGCGTGGAATAACATAGGGTGGTGTTATGCAGAAGGAAGAGGCGTTAATAGAAATTTCGAACGGGCGATAGAGAGTTATAGAAATGCAGCTGAACAAAGTTGCGCCATTGCACAATATAATTTAGGTACTTTCTTAATGTTTGGAGTGGGAACAGATGAAAATGAATTAGAGGGATTTAAGTGGGTTATGAATTCTGCGAAGCAGGGGTATGAAGGCGCTCAATATACTATAGCAATGTGCTATATTGTTGGAATGGGTGTAGAGAGAAATCTGTCGAAAGCTAGGGAGTGGCTTTCAAAAGCAGCAGAAAAAGGGCATGAACAATCCTTAAAATATTTGGATGAGTTATTAAATAGCGATTTCATTTCGCGTTGGTCAAAAGATGCATTTATCAACTTTAAACAGATATGGAGACAAAAATTTATTTGTAGTGTAGAAAGTGGGAAAGCGTAGAAAAGATATACAGAATATGATTAGGTGCTTCTGTCAGGAAGGCGTTGGGGTAGAGATGGATTTGAAACTTGGTTTTGAATGGCATACAAAAGCTGCAAAACAAGAGAATTCGTCTGCCCAGCTAGTTGTAGGAATGTGTTATTACGAAGGTAGTGGAGTAGAAAAAGATTTGGAACTTAGTTTCGAATGGTTTATGAAAGCTGCGAAACAAGGGGAAAAATATGCACAAAATAATATGGGATGGTGTTATTGTGAAGGTGTTGGAGTCGAGAAGAATTTGGAGCTTGGATTTGAATGGTATATTAAAGCCGCAGAGCAAGGCGTTGCGATGGCACAAAATAGTGTGGGTTCCAGTTATCACCATGGAAGAGGCATAGAAAAAGATTTGACCAAAGCAAAAGAATGGTACACGAAAGCGGCTGAGCAAGGAAGTGAGGAGGCACAGAAACATTTAGAAGAATTAGCATCCGAGGGAATCTAGAATTATCATAAGGAGGTTATATCATGATACATGCAATGACATTAGCTCAGGAACCATTTGAGCAGATTAAAAAAGGCACAAAGAAAATTGAATATCGTTTATATGATGAGAAGCGTTCAAAGATAACATCAGGAGATAGGATTATTTTTACCAATGTCCAGACCGACGAACAAATAGAAGTTGTAGTTAATGAATTATATAAAGCACATACATTTGAAGAACTTAGAAAGATTCTTATACGTCAGGGTAAGATTAATTATAATGAATTTGACCCGGCAGATATGCAAGAATATTATAGTCGGGAGAAAGAGTATCAGTACGGTGTTTTGGGTATTGCTATTTCGATAATTAAACAAGATAGTAGTATGATAGATGCATATATTAAAAGATTTAAAGAATCTCCTTATGAGACTGTTGTAGAATATGCAATAAAAAAGCAGATTGATCTTATTCAGAACAACTATCCTGAATGTCGTACTGACTGTGGAAGTATATCAACAAACTGCATAAAAGCTGCAATTCAAAAATTGAAACATACATATACGGACTATATTATCGTTATACTTGCATATTATGTGAAATTTATTAATAAAAAATTAGATGAAGATGAATGGAAGAAAGAGTTGTCGTATTATAGCAAGTATAAGGAGAACGATTTGAAGCAATTGTTGGAATGTACCTGTGGTTTATCATACAGACTTCCGGTTAGTCGATATAATCGCAAGAAGTTAAAAGAATTTTTGGATAGTTGACAAAATAGTTTTTGTTGATTTTTATTAAGAAGTGCATATAATAAACATCAACAGTTTTAATGCGTTCAAGAAAGTTGCGACAGTGTCGCAATAGTTGGCATGGTCTAGTTTTGTGTAATTATTATGAAAAGAGGGTATTACTATGGACATGCAGGAATTAAAGAGCCTGATTTACCAAGGTGAAAAAGTTGATATTGAGTGCAAAAAAGCAGAGTCAAAGGTGCCGACCTCTGCTTATGAGTCATATTCTGCATTTGCCAATACAAAGGGTGGTTATATTATTCTGGGCGTCAAGGAAGATAAGTCCAAGACAAATCCGGAAGAAAGATTTGTCTTGCAGGGCATAGAGAATCCGGAGAAACAAAGAGAGGATTTTTGGAATACTATAAACGGAAACAAGGTGAATGTAAACATTCTGAAAGACGAAAATGTATATGTCGTGGAAGAGGATGGAATTAGTCTGATTGTAATTCACGTTCCAAGAGCAGAATTTAATATGCGTCCGGTGTATTTGGGTGAGAATCCATATAAGGGAACTTATAAAAGAAATCATGAGGGCGATTATCATGCCACAGAGCATGAAATTAGGGGAATGATTCGTGATCAGAATCCGGATGGCAATGATAGTATGATTCTTGAGTACTACACGATGGATGACATTGATAAAGAAACTCTTAGAAAGTATCGTCAGATATTTGAAATCAGAAATGAAGGACATGTATGGAATGCTCTGGATGATAAGTCATTTCTTGAAAAACTTGGCGGATACAGAAAGGACCGTCGAACGGGTATAGAAGGACTTACTTTGGCCGGACTTATGATGTTTGGAACCGGACAGGCGATTAGAGAAGAGTTTTCCAATGTGTTTATGGATTACCGTAACGAAACAGAAGTAACTGTAGATGTTCGCTGGAATGATAGAATTACGTATGATGGTACATGGGAAAATAATCTTTTCAATTTCTTTTCTAAGGTTACACCCAAATTGACGGAAGATTTGCCGAAACCCTTTAAATTAGAAGGGATACAGCGTGTTGATGAAACTCCGGTCCATAAAGCGGTGCGCGAGGCATTTGTCAATCTTATTATTCATGCAGATTATTTGATGGATGCCGGAACGCTGAAGATTATAAAGAGAAATAAAAGTTTTGAGTTTACCAATCCGGGTATATTAAAATTGCCGATAGAGGACATTTTCCGTGGCGGTAATTCAAAGCCACGTAATCCGCATATGCAGACTATGCTTAGAATGGTTGGCTTTGGCGATAATGCCG